>NZ_JBXAPG010000082.1:0-18283 GCF_058803765.1 Burkholderia sp. GW821-FHT14F03 | reverse complement strand
AGAAGCAGGACCACCCCCGCCCTGCCGGGCGCCGCGCCGAAGCCGGCCGCGGCGCCCGCGCCGTCGGGCTATGCGCCGAAGCTCGCGAAGTCCGCGCCGGCCAAGACCGCCTCGACGAAGGCCGCTCCGGCCGCGGCCGCTCCCTCGAAGGCCGCCCCGGCGAAGGCCGCCTCGGCGAAGGCCGCCTCGGCGAAGGCCGCCCCGGCGAACGCGCCGCGTCCGGCCGCCGCGCCGTCCGCGCTCAAGCGCCCGGTGCTGTCGGGCGAAGCAAAGCCGGCGCTGGCCGCCGCGGCCGTCGCCTCCGATGACGACTGGGAGACCTTCTAAACCATGTTCTCCGCGCGCGCCTCTACCCGTGTCGATGCTCCCGACCCGCAAACGCGGGGCGGCGACGCCGGGCGCGACTTCGATTTCACGACCGCTGATTTCTCGCGCATCCGCGCGCTGATCCACCAGCGGGCCGGCATCTCGTTGTCCGAGCACAAGCGCGACATGGCGTACAGCCGTCTCGCGCGCCGCTTGCGCGCCCGCGGTCTCGACAGTTTCCGGCACTACCTCGACCTGCTCGAGCAGGAGGATGACCCGGTCGAATGGGAGGCGTTCACCAATGCGCTCACCACCAACCTGACCGCGTTCTTCCGCGAGGCCCATCACTTCCCGCTCCTGGCCGAGTTCGTGAAGCGCCGCGAGGCGCCCGTGTCGGTCTGGTGCTCGGCCGCGTCGACGGGCGAGGAGCCGTACTCGATCGCGATCACGCTGATCGAGGCGCTCGGCGATTCCGCCGCGCGCTCGGCGACCGTGTTCGCGACCGATCTCGACACCCAGGTGCTCGCGAAGGCGGAGTCGGGCATCTACACCTTCGACCAGGTCAAGCACCTGAGCCCGGAGCGCCTCAAGCGCTTCTTCCTGAAGGGCACGGGCGCGCAGGCCGGACGCGTGAAGGTGCGGCCCGAGCTGCGCGCGATGATCCGCTTCGAGCAGCTGAACCTGACCGATGCCGACTACGGCATCGCCAAGCCGTTCGACGCGATCTTCTGCCGCAACGTGATGATCTACTTCGACAAGCCGACCCAGGGGCAGGTGCTGTCGCGCTTCGAGCCGCTCGTGAAGCCGGGCGGCCTGTTGTTCGCGGGCCATTCCGAGAATTTCACCTATGTGACCCAGGCGTTCCGTCTGCGCGGGCAGACGGTCTACGAACTGGCGCGCGACGCGGGCGGTACGGCGTCGCGGCCACGCACGCGCCCGGCTACGGCGGCGGCGCGGGAGGATGGGAAATGAGCGGCCTGCCGATCGCGACCAATCTCTATTTCGACAATCACTTTCACCGCCAGGGCGTGAAGCTGCTGCCGAACGAGGTCTACACGACGCACGACGACATGGTGCTCGTGACGGTGCTCGGCTCGTGCGTCGCGGCCTGCCTGCACGATCCATTCGCGGGGCTCGGCGGCATGAATCACTTCATGCTGCCCGACGACGGCGCGGACGCCGCGGCGGCCGCTTCCGAGTCGATGCGCTACGGCGCGTACGCGATGGAAGTGCTGATCAACGAGATGATCAAGGCGGGCGGCCGCCGCGAGCGTTTCGAGGCGAAGGTGTTCGGCGGCGCGGCGGTGCTGGCCGGCATGACCACCATCAACATCGGCGATCGCAACGCCGATTTCGTGCGCCGCTATCTCGCGCTCGAACGGATCCGCATCACCGCGGAGGACCTGCAGGGCGTCCATCCGCGCAAGGTCGCGTTCATGCCGCACACCGGCCAGGCCATGGTGAAGAAGCTCCGGCTGCAGGTGCCGGGCGTGACCGAGCGCGAGGCCGCGCTGGCCCGTTCGGCGGCCGAGGCGCGGGCCGCGCGCGCGCGCGCGAACGTCGAGCTGTTCGCCCCGGCGGGCAGGCCCGCGGCAAAGCCGCGCATCGAGCTGTTCGGCACCCGGGCGCCCCTTCAGAACGTAACGAAAAAGCAGGAGGCATGACCGCAGTGCAAAAGATCAAAGTATTGTGCGTCGACGATTCGGCACTGATTCGCAGCCTGATGACCGAGATCATCAACGGCCAGCCCGACATGGAGGTCTGCGCGACCGCGCCCGACCCGCTGGTCGCGCGCGAGCTGATCAAGCAGCACAATCCCGACGTGCTGACGCTCGACGTCGAAATGCCCCGCATGGACGGCCTCGATTTCCTCGAGAAGCTGATGCGCCTGCGGCCGATGCCGGTGGTGATGGTGTCGTCGCTGACCGAGCGCGGCTCGGAAATCACGCTGCGCGCGCTGGAGCTCGGCGCGGTCGATTTCGTCACCAAGCCGCGCGTGGGGATCCGCGACGGCATGCTCGATTATTCGGAAAAGCTGGCCGACAAGATCCGCGCGGCGTCGCGCGCGCGCGTGCGCCAGGCACCGCAGCCTCATGCGGCCGCGGCCTCCGCGCACGGCCACGCGGCCGCGCCGGCGGCGCCGCTGCTGAACAATCCGCTCGTCAGTACCGAGAAGCTGATCATCGTCGGCGCGTCGACGGGCGGGACCGAGGCGATCCGCGAGGTGCTGGTGCCGCTGCCGCCCGATGCGCCGGCCGTGCTGATCGCGCAACACATGCCGCCCGGCTTCACGAAGTCGTTCGCGCAGCGCCTGAACGGCCTGTGCCGGATCTCGGTCAAGGAAGCGGAACACGGCGAACGGGTGCTGCCGGGCCACGCGTATATCGCGCCGGGCCACGCGCACCTGTTGCTTGCGCGCAGCGGCGCGAATTACATTGCGCATCTGTCGGATGAACCGCCCGTGAACCGGCATCGGCCTTCGGTCGATGTATTGTTCCGGTCGGCGGCGCTGCACGCGGGCAAGAACGCGGTCGGCGTGATCCTGACGGGGATGGGCCGCGACGGCGCGGCCGGCCTGCTGGAAATGAAGCGCTCGGGCGCCTATACGTTCGCGCAGGACGAAGCGAGCTGCGTCGTGTTCGGCATGCCGCGCGAGGCGATCGCGCTCGGCGGCGCGGACGACATTGCGCCCCTCGCCGACATGAGCCGCCGTATCATGGCGCGACTCGCGTCGATGGGCGACCGGGTACAACGCGTGTAAACAATCACATGCGGTGCGGGCGGGCCTGGCCCACGCGCAACCCCGATACGAATTTGCAAAGGAACAGAGATGGACAAGAGCATGAAGATTCTGGTGGTGGACGATTTTCCGACGATGCGACGGATCGTCCGCAACCTGTTGAAGGAACTGGGCTATTCGAACGTCGACGAGGCCGAGGACGGGCTCGCCGGCCTCGCCCGGCTGCGCGGCGGCACCTATGACTTCGTGATCTCCGACTGGAACATGCCGAACCTCGACGGCCTGGCGATGCTGAAGGAAATCCGCGCGGACGCGGCGCTCACCCACCTGCCGGTGCTGATGGTGACCGCGGAGTCGAAGAAGGAAAACATCATCGCGGCCGCGCAGGCGGGTGCGAGCGGCTACGTGGTGAAACCGTTCACGGCGGCGACCCTCGACGAGAAGCTGAACAAGATCCTCGAAAAAATGGCGAAGGCCGGGAGCTGATGTGAACGAGCCGATCAACGCAGCGCTCGCGGAGACCGACTTCGCCGCAGACAGCCATGCCGACGCCGCCGATCTGGCGAGCGACCGGATCCTTGCCCGCATCGGCGTGCTGACCCGGACGCTGCGCGATTCGATGCGCGAGCTGGGGCTCGACAAGCATGTCGAGAAGGCGGCGGAGGTGGTGCCGGACGCGCGTGACCGGCTGCGTTACGTGGTCGCGATGACGGAGCAGGCGGCGGAACGGGTGCTGACCGCGATCGAGATCGCCAAGCCGGTGCAGGAGCGTCTCCAGACCGAGGCCGACGCGCTTGATGCGCGCTGGGCCAAGTGGTACGAGACGCCGATCGAGCGCGCGGAAGTCCGCGAGCTGATGAACGACACCCGCGCGTTCCTGCGCGCGCTGCCGGTCGCGACCCGCGCGACCAACGAGCAGCTGCTGGAGATCATGCTCGCGCAGGACTTCCAGGATCTGACCGGGCAGGTGATCAAGAAGATCATGGACATGGTCTACCTGATCGAACAGCAGCTGCTCGGCGTGCTGATCGAGAATATCGCGCCGGAGCGGCGCGAGCAGTTCGCGGCCACGGCCGCGGCGCTCGCCGCCGAACAGGTGATGAGCAGCACCGGCAGCCCCGAATCGCTGCTGAACGGCCCGCAGATCAACCCCGAGGGCAAGACGGACGTGGTCAAGGATCAGGCGCAGGTCGACGACCTGCTCGCGAGCCTCGGCTTCTGATCCGTCACGGATTGAAACAGATTCGATCGGGGTAAATTGTTTTTTTGACACCCGCGGCAGGCATACTACGATGCACGTTTGCCGGCCGTCGCTTTCTATTGGCTTTCACCGAGTTGCACCGGGGCGCCGCGCGCGGTTGCTGGAACGCAGTCTGATTGTGGAAGGGGGATGCGGTGAAATCGATTCGAACTGGCCGGATCGCCGCGCTCGCGGCGGCCGGCATGCTGGGCGCCGCGAGCGCCGGCCCGGCCTGCGCCGCGCTCGGCGGCGCGCCCATGACGCCGCCGGCGGCGGACAACGCCGCCAAGGTGCGGCTCCTGCAACGCTCGGCGCAGGCGAGCCTGCGCGCCTCGGGCGTCGCCGCGGCGGCGCCCGGCGCCAATTACACGGTGCGCGAGACCACGCTCGGTTCGGGCACGGTGGTTCGCGAATACCTGGCGGGCGACGGCACGGTGTTCGCGCTCTCATGGCGCGGCCCGGTCGTCCCGGACCTGAGCGATTTGCTCGGCCCCTATTTTCCGCAACTCGTCGACGGCGCCCGGGTGACCCAGCTGGTGCACGGCGTGCGTGCGCCGGTGGCGGTCGACGCCGACAACCTCGTCGTGCACACGGGCGGCCACATGGGCGCGTTCTCCGGGCAGGCGTGGCTGCCGCAGGCGTTGCCCGCGGGCTTCACCGGCAACGACATCCAGTGACGAGGGGAGATCGATCTTGCGCTTTCATCACACCCTGAGCCGCCGGCTCCTCGCGCTCGGCCTCGCGGCCGCCACCGCGCTCGTCGTCGCGGCCTGCGGCGGCGGCGACGGCAACAATCCCACCGTGTCGATGAACACCGGCACCGGCAGCGGCAACACCCAGGTCGGCGGCGGCAACGGTTCGAGCAGCGGCAACGGCTCGAATCAGGTCACGATCTCGGTCAATTCGGGCCTCGCGAACGTCGTCAACATGCCGACCGTCAGCCTGACGATCTGCGCGCCCGGTTCGTCTACGGTCTGTCAGGTGGTCCCGAACGTGCTGGTCGACACCGCCTCCTACGGGGTGCGGATCGTCGCGTCGGCGATCTCGGGCGTCAGCGGCAGCCTGCCCACGAGCAACGCGAACAGCGGCGGCCAGCTCGCCGAGTGCGGCAAGTTCGTGTCCAGCTACACCTGGGGCTCGGTGCGCACCGCCAACGTGCAGATCGGCGGGCAGGTCGCCAGCTCGCTGCCGATCCAGCTGATCGGCGACCTCGGCACCTCGAACGTGCCCAGCTCGTGCACCAACAACGGCCGCCTCAGCTCGGGGAACACCGCACAGGCGCTCGGCGCGAACGGCATCCTGGGCATCGGGCCCGCGCCCTACGATTGCGGCGTGAACTGCGCGACCTCGAGCACCTACAGCAACTACTACGCGTGCACGGGCAGCACGTGCCAGGTCACGACGGCGAGCCTCACGCAGCAGGTCGCGAATCCGGTGCCGAACTTCCCGAGCAACAACAACGGCGTGATCGTGTCGATGGGCACGCCGTCGGGCGGCGCGGCGAGCGGCACGCTGACCTTCGGCATCGGCAGCCCGCCGACGACCGTGCTCCACACCGATACCGCGGGCGACATGACCGGCACCTTCAACGGCGCCGCGATGAGCCAGGTGTTCTTCGACACCGGGTCGAACGCGTACTTCTTCGGCGTGACGTCGAACCCGACGTTGCCGCTGTGCAGCGGCAACAACGCGTTCTACTGCCCGTCGAGCACGACCACGCTGGCCGCGACCGTCACCGGGCTCGGCGCCAACGAGCAGGCCTCGCTGTCCGTGACCGCCGCGAACGCGAACGCGCTGTTCAACACGGGCGGCTATGCGCTCGTGAACCTGGCCGGCCCGTTCGGCAACGCGTCGACGCTCGACTTCGGCATGCCGTATTTCTACGGCCGCGCGCTGTACTTCGGCATGGATCTGACCGCCAGCGGCGGCGCGGCGCCTTACGTCGGCTTCTAGCGCGGCAGGCGGCGCAGCCACGCAACAGGGCGCGAGAAATCGCGCCCTTTTTATTGGCGGCTTGCGTTGCGGTGCAGCGCCTATGCTCGACAAGTGGCCGCCGGGTGGCGGTCGCATGACGAACGAGGAGGTACGCGATGAGCGAGCGGATCCAGCGCATCACCCCATTCCTGTGGTTCGACCACGGCGCGGAGACGGCGGCGAACCAGTACGTATCGGTGTTCGACAATGCGCGCATCACGCGCGTCGTCCGCTACGGCAAGGACGCGGCGCGCGCGAGCGGCCAGCCCGAGGGCAGCGTGATGACGGTTGCGTTCGAACTGGACGGGCAGGCATTTGCCGCGATCAACGGCGGCCCGGTGTTCCGGTTCACGCCGGCGGTGTCGTTCATGGTCAATTGCGACGACCAGGCGGAGATCGATCACTTCTGGCGAGCGCTGTCCGCGGGCGGCGATCCCGCCGCGCAGCAGTGCGGCTGGCTCAAGGATCGCTTCGGCGTGTCGTGGCAGATCGTGCCGGCCGGGCTGTCGGCCTGGCTTGACGATCCGGATCACGCGCGCGGCGCGCGCGTGATGCAGGCGCTGCTGACCATGAAGAAGATCGAGATCAAGCCTTTGCTGCAGGCGGCGGCGGGCTGAGCCGACGCCCGCTTCGGCGCGGCGGCCCGCCCGGGCCGCCGTCGCCCGGGCCGCTTCGCGCCGTCGCGTCGCTGGCCCCCCACCTTCGTCCGCCCCCCGGACAGGTCCGATTCCCGGAATTACCCCCCTTTCCCCGCTTTCCTCGACCGATCGCCGGTTGACGGCTGAATGAATAATCGATGTCACTGGCAAAGCGGCATCCCGCCGCGTCCCACCGGAGGCTCCGTGGCAGAGGAGAGCGATCTCGAGAAGACCGAAGCCGCCACTCCCAGGCGCCGCGAAAAGGCGCGCGAGGAGGGGCAGGTCGCGCGTTCGCGCGAGCTGGCTTCGTTCGCTCTGCTCGCGGCGGGGTTCTACGGCGCGTGGCTGCTGGCCGCCCCGAGCGGCGCGCACCTGCAGACGATGCTGCGCGGCGCGTTCACGTTCGACCGCGCGAGCGCGTTCGATACGCACCGGATGCTGTCGAGCGCCGGGGTCGCGAGCCTCGAAGGGCTCTACGCGATCGCGCCCGTGCTGGCGCTGACGGGCCTCGCGGCGCTGCTCGCGCCGATGGCGCTCGGCGGCTGGCTGGTGTCGTCGAAGAGCCTCCAACTGAAATTCGACCGGCTGAACCCGATCTCCGGGCTCGGCCGGATGTTCTCGATCCAGGGCCCGATCCAGCTCGGCATGTCGCTCGCGAAGACGATCGTCGTCGGCGGAATCGGCGGCGTGGCGATCTGGCGCAGCAAGGAAGAACTGCTCGGTCTCGCGATCCAGCCGCTCGACGCCGCGCTGATCGACGCGCTGCACCTGATCGCGGTGTGCTGCGGCTACACGGTGGCGGGCATGCTGGTGGTCGCAGGGATCGACGTGCCGTACCAACTCTGGCAGTACAACAAGAAGTTGCGCATGACCAAGGAAGAAGTGAAGCGCGAGCATCGCGAGAACGAAGGCGATCCGCACGTGAAGGGCCGGATTCGCGCGCAGCAGCGCGCGCTCGCGCGGCGCCGCATGATGACCAACGTGCCGACCGCCGACGTGGTCGTCACCAACCCGACCCATTTCGCGGTCGCGCTCAAGTACACCGACGGCGAGATGCGCGCGCCGAAGGTCGTCGCGAAGGGCGTGAACCTCGTCGCGGCGCGGATCCGCGAGCTGGCGGTCGAGCACCGCGTGCCGTTGCTCGAAGCGCCGCCGCTCGCGCGTGCGCTGTATCACAACGTCGATCTCGAACGCGAGATTCCGGGGCCGCTGTACTCGGCCGTCGCGGAAGTGCTCGCATGGGTGTACCAGCTGCGCCGGTTCCGCGCGGAAGGCGGGGACTGGCCGGAAACGCCGGTCGACCTGCCGGTGCCCGCCGAGCTGGACAAGGGCGCGACGGTCGCCGACGACGAGGCGCGCGAGGAAGCCGCGGACGCGCTGGGCGCGGCCGGCCGTGACGGGAGCGCCGCATGAACATGCCCGCCGGACTCCTCGGAAAACGCGCGCAGATGTTCGACAGCGCGAACCTGCGCGCGCTCGCCGGCCCGATCCTGATCTGCATGATCCTCGGCATGATGATCCTGCCGCTGCCGCCGCTGCTGCTGGATCTGCTGTTCACGTTCAACATCGCGCTGTCCGTGATGGTGCTGCTCGTCAGCATGTACACGATGAAGCCGCTCGATTTCGCGGCGTTCCCGAGCGTGCTGCTGTTCTCGACGCTGCTGCGCCTGTCGCTGAACGTCGCCTCGACCCGCGTCGTGCTGCTCGAAGGCCACACCGGCCCGGACGCGGCCGGGCAGGTGATCGAGGCGTTCGGTCACTTCCTGGTCGGCGGCAACTTCGCGGTCGGGATCGTGGTGTTCGTGATCCTGATGATCATCAACTTCATGGTGATCACGAAGGGCGCGGGGCGGATCGCCGAAGTGTCGGCGCGCTTCACGCTCGATGCGATGCCCGGCAAGCAGATGGCGATCGACGCCGACCTGAACGCCGGCCTCATCAATGAGGAACAGGCGCGCAAGCGCCGTACGGCGGTCGCGCAGGAAGCCGAGTTCTACGGCTCGATGGACGGCGCGTCGAAGTTCGTGCGCGGCGACGCGATCGCGGGCCTGATCATCATGGCGATCAACGTGATCGGCGGGCTGATCGTCGGGATGGTCCAGCACGACATGACGTTCGCGGCGGCCGGCACCAACTACACGCTGCTCACGATCGGCGACGGCCTCGTCGCGCAGATCCCGTCGCTCGTGATCTCCACGGCGGCGGGCGTGATCGTGTCGCGCGTCGCGACCGACGAGGACATCGGCACGCAGATCACCGGCCAGCTGTTCACGAACCCGCGCGTGCTGATGATCACCGGCGTCATCATCGTGATGATCGGCCTGATTCCGAACATGCCGCACTTCGCGTTCCTGCTGCTCGGCAGCGGGTCGATCTGGCTGTCGCGCACCATGACCAAGCGCGAAGAGGCGAAGAAGGCGGCCGGCATCGTCACCGATATCGCCCCGCCCGCCGCGCTGCCGGCGGACAGCCACGAGGCGACCTGGGAGGACGTGACGCTGATCGACACGCTCGGCCTCGAAGTCGGCTACCGGCTGATCCCGCTCGTCGACAAGAACAGCGACGGCGAGCTGCTCAAGCGGATCAAGAGCATCCGCAAGAAGTTCGCGCAGGAAATCGGCTTCCTGCCGCCCGTGATCCATATCCGCGACAACCTCGAACTGCGGCCGAACGGCTATCGGATCGCGCTGAAGGGCGTCGAGGTCGGGTTCGGCGAGGCTTATCCGGGCCAGTGGCTCGCGATCAATCCGGGCCAGGTGACGGCCGCGCTGCCGGGCGCGCCGACCCAGGATCCCGCGTTCGGGCTGCCCGCCGTGTGGATCGACACCACGCTGCGCGAACAGGCCCAGGTCTACGGCTATACGGTGGTCGACGCGAGCACCGTGGTCGCGACCCACCTCAACCATCTGGTCGTGCAGCACGCGGCGGAGCTGCTCGGCCGCCAGGAAGTGCAGGCGCTGATCGAGCGCACCGGCAAGGATGCGCCCTCGCTCGTCGAGGACCTCGTGCCGAAGACGATCTCGATCACGACGCTGCAGAAGGTGCTGCAGAACCTGCTCGACGAAGGCGTGCCGATCCGCGACATGCGCACCATCATCGAGGCGGTGTCGGAGCAGGCGGGCCGCCTGACCGACGCGTACGACCTGACCGCCGCGGTGCGCCTCGCGCTCGGCCGCGCGATCACCCAGCAATGGTTCCCGGGCGCCGGCGAAATGCAGGTGATGGGACTCGATTCGAATCTGGAGCGGGTGCTGTCGCAGGCGCTCGCCACGGGCGCGAACCCGGGCCTCGAACCGGGGCTCGCGCACACGCTGCTGGTCGGCACGCAGGAAGCGATGCTGCGCCAGCAAAACATGGGGCTGCCGCCCGTGCTGCTCGTGCAGCACGCGCTGCGCGCGATGCTCGCGCGCTTCCTGCGCCGCAGCCTGCCGCAACTGAAAGTGCTGTCCTACGCCGAAGTGCCGGATACCCGCACGATCAAAGTCGTCAACGTCATCGGGAGTAACGCTTGAACATCCGCAAATTCACCGGCCCTACGAGCCGCGACGCGCTGCGACTCGTGCGCGAGGCGCTGGGCCCCGATGCCGTCGTGCTGTCGAACCGGACGCTCGACGACGGCACGGTCGAGATCGTCGCGCTCGCGGACGCCGAGCTTGCCGCGATTGCGCCGCCGGCCGCTGCCGTGCGGGCCGCTGCCGCGCGGGCCGCGGCCGGGTCGGCCCTTGCCGCGCCGGCCGCCTCCCTGCCGGGCTTCGCCGCGCCGGCCGAGCCACCCGGCGCCGCCGGCTTGCCGCGGACGGGCGCCAATCCGTATGCGAACGGCGGCCTGCCGGATGTGTTTTCGTCGGTGTTCGGCGCGAGCGTCGAGGCCGCGCCGGCCGCTGCCGCGCCCGCCGCGCCGTCGGAGCCCGCGCCGTGGCTCGTCGAGCACGCGAAGCGCCTGACCCGGCAGCGCGACGAACTGGTCGCGCGGCCGCGCGCCTCCGCCGCGGCGTCCGCGCCGGCTGCCGCTGCCGCTGCCGCCGCCGCCGACGCCGACGCCGGCGCGCCGGCCAATCCGCCCGAGTGGGCGCGTGACCTGGTGCAGAACGTCGCGCGCCGTGCGGCGGCCGAGGCGACGCCCGCGCGGCGCGCCGACGACGCGCCGCGCCAGAACGCCGAGCGCCTGTCCGATGCGGCGGCCGCGGCGGTGGCCGACGCCGTGAAGGCGCGTATCGAGCGCATCGTCAACGACACCGTGATGCACGAGCTGAGCTCGCTGCGCGGCATGATGGAAGAGCAGTTCGCGGGCCTGATGTGGAACGATCGCCAGCGCCGCAACCCGGTGCACGGCGCGCTGACCAAGCATCTGTTCGCGGCGGGTTTTTCCGCGCAGCTGGTGCGCATGATCGTCGACAACCTGCCGGACGGCGACGAGTCGGACAGCTTCGACGCGGCGTCCGAATGGGCGCGCTCGGTGCTGGCCGCGAACCTGCCGGTGCTGGAAAGCGAGGATGCGCTGATGGAGCGCGGCGGCGTGTTCGCGCTGATGGGACCGACGGGCGTCGGCAAGACCACCACCACCGCGAAGCTGGCGGCGCGCTGCGTGATGCGCTTCGGCGCGAGCAAGGTCGCGCTGCTGACGACCGACAGCTACCGGATCGGCGGCCACGAGCAACTGCGCATCTTCGGCAAGATCCTCGGCGTGCCGGTGCATGCGGTGAAGGACGGCGGCGACCTGCAGCTCGCGCTGACCGAACTGCGCAACAAGCACATCGTGCTGATCGACACGATCGGCATGAGCCAGCGCGATCGCACGGTATCCGACCAGATCGCGATGCTGCACGGCGCGGACACGCCGGTGCAGCGCCTGCTGCTGCTGAACGCGACGAGCCACGGCGACACCCTCAACGAAGTCGTGCAGGCCTACCGCAGCGCGGCGGGCCAGCCCGACCTCGCGGGCTGCATCCTGACCAAGCTGGACGAAGCCACCCATCTCGGCGGCGTGCTGGACACGGTGATCCGCTACAAGCTGCCGGTCCACTACGCATCGACCGGCCAGAAGGTGCCGGAGAACCTGTACGTCGCCACCCGTAAATTCCTGCTGAAGAGCGCGTTCTGCGTACCGCGCGACGGCTCGCCCTTCGTGCCGCAAGACGAAGACATGCCGTCGCTGCTGGCCGCGCTGACCGCCCGCTCGAGCGCCGAGCTCCATGAGGTGCGATTTGGATAAACGCATGACCGATCAGGCTGAAGGCTTGCGGCGTCTGCTCGCCGGCCGCTCGTCGCGCGTCGTCGCGGTGACGGGCGGCCCGGCGGGGGTCGGCTGCACCTCGACGGTGGTGAATCTGGCGGCCGCGCTCGCGGCGCTCGGCAAGGACGTGCTCGTGGTCGACGAGCGCGCCGACGTTCATTCGGTGGCGGCGACGCTGTGCGGCGCGTGGCTGCGCGAAGGCGAGCCGGTGCGCCACGAGCTGGGCTTCTCGGTGCTCGGCGCCGCGCGGCTCGCCCGCGCCGGCTACGCCGAGCACGATCCCGCGGAGTGGCTCGACAACGCGGCGGACATCGTGCTGGTCGATGCGCAGCTCGACGCGCACGGCGCGTTCTCGCCGCTCGCGCGCGACGCGCACGACGTGCTGGTGGTGATGCGGGTGGCCGCGCAGTCGATCACCGAGGCGTACGCGTGCATGAAGCGGCTTCATTACGCGCACGCGGTCGCGCAGTTCCGCGTGCTGATGAATCACGTGCAAAGCCGCGCGGACGCGAAGGCCGCGTACGACAACCTCGCGGGCGTCGCCGGGCGTTATCTGGCGGTGTCGCTGTCGGAGGCGGGCTGCGTGGGGGTCGATCCGCTCGTCGAGCATGCGCGCGAGCTGGAGCGCACGGTGGTGGACGCGTTCCCGACCGCGGCGGCCGCGCGCGATTACCGGCAGATCGCGTCCGATCTGCTGTATTGGCCATTGCGTCCGGGGCCGGGCGCGGGTCGGGTCCGGGCGGGCAATCCGGCGTTTGAGCGGGGTGCGGCGCAGGCCGCATGAATGTCACAGGCAAGAGAGGGCATGATGTACAACGCTCAAGGAAAGATATCCCAGGACGAAGTGTTGACGCAGTACGCGCCGCTCGTGCGGCGGCTGGGTCTGCAACTGGTCGCGAAGATGCCGGCGAGCGTGGATCTCGATGATCTGATCCAGGCCGGCATGATCGGCCTGCTCGATGCGGCGGGCCGCTACAAGGAAGACCAGGGGGCGCAGTTCGAGACCTACGCGACGCAGCGGATCCGCGGCGCGATGCTCGACGAGCTGCGCAGCAACGACTGGCTGCCGCGCAGCCTGCGCAAGACCTCGCGCGAAGTCGAGCATGCGGTGCACCAGGTCGAGCAGCAGCTCGGCCGGCCGGCGAGCGAGACCGAGATCGCGGAGCACATGCAGATGCCGCTCGACGAATTCCAGTCGATGCTGCAGGACCTGCATGGCAGCCAGCTGATTTACTACGAGGATTTCGACCGTTCGGCCGACGACGAGCCGTTCCTCGACCGCTACCGGGTCGACCATGCCGACCCGCTGTCGGCGCTGCTCGACGACCACCTGCGCAACGCGCTCGTGGAGGCGATCGAGCGCCTGCCGGAGCGCGAGAAGCTGCTGATGTCGCTGTACTACGAACGGGGCCTGAACCTGCGCGAGATCGGCGCGGTGCTCGAGGTCAGCGAGTCGCGCGTGTGCCAGTTGCACAGCCAGGCGGTTGCCCGGCTGCGCGCGCGGCTGCGCGAACAGGCCTGGGTCGGCGCCGAGCACTGAGCGGTCGGACCGCGATCGGTCGGGCCGCGCATGGTCGGGCCGCGTATGGTCGGCGTGCGATCGGGCGGAAAACTTCATTCCGATTTGCTACAATCCTCCCTCGTTTCCGAGGAGCGTTGCGACGGGCTCGGTCCCGCCAGGCTCGGAAACCTTCAATGAGCGGCCGCGCGATGCGCACGGCCGCGACCTGAACGGCGCTCACGTCACAATTTTCTAGAACTTACTTAGAAAGGAGGGCGTGATGAACGCCGCTGTCATCGATTCCAATTCCTCGAAAGACTACCTCGTCGCCGACATGAGCCTTGCCGCCTGGGGCCGCAAGGAGCTGAACATCGCCGAGACGGAAATGCCCGGCCTCGTGCAGATCCGCGACGAATACAAGGCGCAGCAGCCGCTCAAGGGCGCGCGCATCGCCGGTTCGCTCCACATGACGATCCAGACGGGCGTGCTGATCGAGACGCTGAAGGCGCTCGGCGCCGACGTGCGCTGGGCCTCGTGCAACATCTTCTCGACCCAGGATCACGCGGCCGCCGCGATCGTCGAAGCCGGCACGCCGGTGTTCGCGTTCAAGGGCGAGTCGCTCGACGAGTACTGGGAATACGCGCACCGCATCTTCGAATGGCCGAACGGCGAATTCGCCAACATGATCCTCGACGACGGCGGCGACGCCACGCTGCTGCTGATCCTGGGCGCGAAGGCCGAGAAGGACCGCTCGGTGATCGCCAAGCCGACCAACGAGGAAGAAGTCGCGCTGTACAAGTCGATCGCCGCGCACCTCGAGGTCGACGGCAGCTGGTACTCGACGCGCCTCGCGCACATCAAGGGCGTGACGGAAGAAACCACCACCGGCGTGCACCGTCTGTACCAGATGGAAAAGGACGGCCGCCTGCCGTTCCCGGCGTTCAACGTCAACGATTCGGTCACGAAGTCGAAGTTCGACAACCTGTACGGCTGCCGCGAATCGCTGGTCGACGGCATCAAGCGCGCGACCGACGTGATGATCGCGGGCAAGGTCGCGGTGGTCGCGGGCTACGGCGACGTGGGCAAGGGCTGCGCGCAGTCGCTGCGCGGCCTGGGCGCGACCGTGTGGGTCACTGAAATCGATCCGATCTGCGCGCTGCAGGCGGCGATGGAAGGCTACCGCGTCGTGACGATGGAATACGCGGCGGACAAGGCCGACATCTTCGTGACGGCGACCGGCAACTACCACGTGATCGGCCACGACCACATGAAGGCGATGCGTCACAACGCGATCGTCTGCAACATCGGTCACTTCGACTCGGAAATCGACATCGCGTCGACGCGCCAGTACGAGTGGGAAAACATCAAGCCGCAGGTCGACCACATCATCTTCCCGGACGGCAAGCGCGTGATCCTGCTGGCCGAAGGCCGCCTCGTGAACCTCGGCTGCGCGACCGGCCACCCGTCGTTCGTGATGTCGAACTCGTTCGCCAACCAGACGCTCGCGCAGATCGAGCTGTTCACGCGCGGCGAGCAGTACGAGAACAAGGTGTACGTGCTGCCGAAGCACCTCGACGAGAAGGTCGCGCGCCTGCACCTCGCGCGCATCGGCGCGAACCTGACCGTGCTGTCGGACGACCAGGCTTCGTACATCGGCGTCGCGAAGGAAGGCCCGTTCAAGCCGAACCACTACCGCTATTAAGGTTCGCGTCCCGCCCGCGCCCCCCGGATGGTCCGCCGTCCGGGGGGCGCGGGCGGATTCCGCCGTCGGGGCGGCGGCGCGCGGCCTGCATCCCAACCGCACAAGGAGTTTTTCATGACCGTGATTCTGACCTGGGTGATCAACGCGCTCGCGCTGCTGATCATCACCTACCTGGTGCCGTCGATTCACATCAAGAGTTTCGGCACCGCGTTGATCGTCGCGGTCGTGCTGGGCCTCATCAACACGATCATCCGGCCGGTGTTGATCCTGCTCACGCTGCCCGTGACGATCGTCACGCTCGGCGTGTTCATCCTGGTCGTGAACGCGTTGTGCTTCTGGTTCGCCTCGTCGTTGCTGAAGGGCTTCGAGGTGTCGGGATTCTGGTCCGCGTTCTTCGGCTCGATCCTGTACAGCATCGTGTCGTGGCTGCTGTCCGCCCTGATCTTCGGCCAACGCAATCTCGGCTGACCAGGGATCTTCCTGAATCATGAACCCGATCGAACTCTCGTTTGAATTCTTTCCGCCCAAGACGGCGGAAGGCGTCGACAAGCTGCGTGCGACCCGCGCGCAGCTGATGCCGCTCAAGCCGAAATTCGTCTCCGTGACGTTCGGCGCGGGCGGCTCGACGCAGCAGGGCACGCTCGACACCGTGATCGACATGCAGCGGGACGGCCTCGTGGCCGCGCCGCACCTGTCGTGCATCGGCTCGTCGAAGGACAGCCTGCGGGCGATTCTCGATCAGTACCGCTCGCACGGCATCCGTCACGTGGTCGCACTGCGCGGCGACCTGCCGTCGGGCATGGGCGAGGTGGGCGAGCTGCGCTATGCGTCCGAACTCGTCAGTTTCATCCGCGCCGAGCATGGCGACTGGTTCCGGATCGAGGTGGCCGCGTATCCGGAATACCATCCGCAAGCCCGTTCGCCGAAGCAGGATCTCGAGAATTTCGCGCGCAAGGTGAAGGCCGGCGCGAATTCGGCGATCACCCAGTACTTCTTCAACGCGGACGCCTATTTCCGCTTCGTCGACGACGTGCGCAAGCTCGGCGTCGACGTGCCGATCGTACCGGGCATCATGCCGATCACGAACTTCTCGCAGCTGATGCGCTTCTCGGAGATGTGCGGCGCGGAAGTGCCGCGCTGGGTCGCGCGCCGGCTCGAAAGCTTCGGCGACGATCGCGATGCGATCCGCGCGTTCGGCGCGGACGTCGTCACGGGGCTGTGCCAGCGGCTGCTCGATGCGGGCGTGTCGGGCCTGCATTTCTACACGCTGAACAACGCGGCCGCCACCAGGACGGTCTGCGAGCGCCTGGGGCTCTAGCGCCGGGCGCGCCGGGCCGGTGCGGGTCGCGCCGGTGCGGGCGGTCACTGAAGAGGCGAGCCTGGCTCGCCTCTTTTTTTATCGGCGGCGCTCAGCGCTGCGCCGGCGCGAGCGGGGGCCGCTTGTCGAACCAGGGCCGGGCCTGTTCGAACTGACGCGCGAGCCGCAGCAGCAGCGCGTCGTCGCCGTGGCGTGCGACGAACTGCGCGCCCACCGGCAGCCCGCGCGCGGTCCAGTACAGCGGCACCGACATCGCCGGCTGGCCGGTCAGGTTGAACAGCTCGGTGCAGCCCGCCCATTCGAACGCGCGCGTCGACGACTGCGCGAGCATCCGCTTGAGGAGCGGCCGGATCGGCAGCACGCCGAGGAGCCGCAGCTGGAAGGTTTCGAACGGCGTCGGACACATCGCGCCGATCTTGATCGGCGGCGCGGCCAGCGACGCGCACAGCACCACGTCGTAGCGCGCGCACGCGCTCGCGACCGCGACGGTGATCTGTTTCTGCAGTTCCAGCATGTCCGGCAGCCGCGCGCGCGCGAGCCGGCGGCCGACCTCGGCCATCGCCCAGGAGGCCGGCTCGAATTCGCTGCGGCGCGGCGCGCGCCCCGTCACCTGCTGCGCGCCGAGCACCGCTTCCTCGGCGACGGTCGCCCACAGCGTCAGGAAGACCTCCGCCGCCTGCGCGAAATCGATCCGCAGCGCGGCCGGCTCGACATGATGGCCGAGCGACGCGGCGAGCGCGGCGGCGTCGTCGAGCGCCGCGCGCACGTCGGGCGACAGCGCCGCCGCGAACATCGGCTCGGTGACGAGGCCGATCCGCAGCGGCCCGGGCGCGGCGTCGAGCGCGCCGAGGAAGCTGTCCGCGGCGCCGGGGAGGCGGCCGGTCGTGAGGTCGAGCAGCAGCGCGCTGTCGCGCACGCTGCGCGAGACCGCATGTTCGACCACCAGCTCGCCCGTGATCGGCAGCGGCGCGAGCGCGGGGTGTCGCGACGGCTTGAGGCCGAACAGCCCGCAGCACGACGCGGGGATCCGGATCGAGCCGCCGCCGTCCGATCCGTGCGCGAGCGGGACGATGCCGGCCGCGACCGCCGCCGCCGCGCCGCCGCTCGATCCGCCGGGCGTATGGTCGAGACTCCACGGATTGCGGCACGGGCCGAACAGCGCCGGCTCGGTATACGGCATCTGGCCGAATTCCGAGGTGTTGGTCTTGCCGAAGATATTGAGGCCGGCCGCGCGGCTGCGCGCGATCAGCGGCGAATCGGCGGACGGGATGAAGTAGCGGTAGTGGCGGCTGCCCATCGACAGCGGCAGGCCGGCCACCGCCGAACCGAGGTCCTTGACGAGGTAGGGCACGCCCGCGAGCGGCCCGTCGAGCGCGCCGGCCCGGGTCGCGCGCTCGCGCGCCGCTTCGTAGTCGCGCAGCACGATCGCGTTGAGCGCCGGATTGAGCGCTTCGGCGCGGCCGATCGCCGCGTCGAGCAGCTCGCGCGCGCTGGCCTTGCGCTGCGCGACCAGCTCCGCGAGCCCGATCGCGTCGTGCGCCAGATAGTCGGGATCCACCGTCGGTCACCCCCGTTGTGACGATTGGCGAGCGCCGGGGGGGGGGGGGGGGGGGGGGGGGGGGGGGGGGTGG
>NZ_JBXAPG010000081.1:0-18287 GCF_058803765.1 Burkholderia sp. GW821-FHT14F03 | reverse complement strand
CCCCCTCCCCCCCCCCCCCCCCCCCCCCCCCCCCCCCCCCCCCCCCCCCCCCCCCCCCCCCCCCCCCCCCCCCCCCCGCCTGTCGGTTCGGCACCCCGTGCTCATGTCGCGCGCCGGCCCATGCGTCGCGGGATGGGCGGCGCGCCCTCGGCGGCGCGCCGGTTCCTGCATCCCCTTTCGCGGTTCCTGTCTCGCCGCCCTCACGGCCGCGGCCTGCCGCCATGCGTCCCGGTTCGCGGGACGGCGGCGCGGCGCACCGGACAGGTTCCAGTACGGCTCGCTGCCAGGCAGGCGACCGGCTCTTGGCCCGTCTGCCCGCCTCGCTCCTCCATGCGCATCGCGGCCCGTGATCGACAGGCATCGCATCGCCGGAACTCATTACTGCTGCCGCTCAGTCCACGCGCAACTTCGGCGACGTGACGAGCGATCCCGATATCGTGCAATTCGGCGTAAGCAGCGCCGAAGAGAAAGTCAGCCCCGACGGGTTGTCGGCCCAGGGCAGCGCGTTGCTCCAGGCGGTTGTCACCTGGTTCGGTCCGCATGGACCGAACAGATTCCAGTTGATCGCCATGTTGTTGATGCTCAGCTGGGTCGACGTCTCGATCTGGCCGGTCCACATCGACGCGCTCGACGCGCTCGGCTGTGCCAGCTGGCAGAGCGGCGCGCCCGTCAGGCTCGCGGATGTGATCCACACGATGCCCGTCGGCGTGACCGTGCCGTTGATGCGCGTCGTGCAGTTGATCACGATCGACCCTTTCAGGTACGTCGTCGCCCCTGCCGCGGAAAAGGGCTCGCCGTTCGGATTCATCGGCTGTCCATCGGCGCGGGTCACGGTCACGGCCTGCGCCTGTGCCGTCATGGCGGCCGCGAGCGCGAACGCGACCAGCGACAAGACAAACTTGCTGGATTGCATAGGATTCCCCATCTCCAATGTCGGCAGCTCCGGCACCAGCCGTCTGCCGGTCCGTTCACCAGGCGGTGAACACATCACGATGCAACGACGTACCCAGGCTGGCTCGTGCGGGCGGACCCACCCCGGGCGGAATCTGAATCTGCAACTGAAACAACTGAAACGGCGGCGGCAAGGCACACGTGCCGCTCATCCAGCGGGCCCACGGAACGACGTATCCGATCCCGCAACACCGTCGCGCCCCTCGCCGGGGGCGTCGACGGCTTCCACACGGCACGACGCCATCGGGCGCGGCCACACCCCGCGCCCTTTTCCGCCGCGGCCCGGGCCGCCCGCCTCGCGACGAGCAGCCCGAGGGCCGGAATGGCGCCGTCATGCATGCGGCGGCTTGCCGGGCCGCCGCACGTCACCGCCTTACTGCACTTTGAACGCCGGCGACGTCGTCAGGGTGCCGTTGATCGTGCAATTCGGCGTCAGCGCCGCATTGTTGAAGGCCAGCGACGATGCCGTGTCGTTCCACGTCGTCGTGACCTTGCTCGGCCCGCAGGTGCCGAGAATCGACGCATTGACCTGAGCGTTGTTGATGGTCAGGTGCGTCGTGTCGTCGGCCTGGCCGGTCCACGGGTTGGTGCCGGTTGCGCTGCTCGTGATCAGGCCGCACAGGCCGCCGCCCGAGAACTGCGCCGAGGTGACCGTCACGATGCCGGACGACGTGATGGTGCCGTTGAAGGTCGACACGCAGGCGGCAGCCACGCCGCCCTTGTTGAGGTTGGTGGCGCCCGTCGCGGAGAACGGCTCGCCGTTCGGGTTCATCGCCTGGCCGTCGGCACGGGTAACCGTGACCGCCAGCGCGGGTGTAGCTGCAGCCGTTGCGAATGCAAGCGCGACAACGAACGAAACGATCTTACGAGTGCTCATGGGAACTGCCTCACTTGACGAATGGCGGCTTGCCGCCGGTTAAGCGACTTCGCGGTCCGGTGAACCCGGCCGCTCGGTCGCGGGATACCCGGGCGCCTCGACTGCGCGCCCGCGGATCAGAACTTGTAGGAAATCCCGACGAAGGTGATCAGCGGATCGGCCTTCAGACGCGTACGCGTGTTCGACAGCTCACTCCCGTCGGCCGCCTTGACGATGATCGACGAGTAGGTCTTGAGCGGCATGTAGGTCAGCGTCGCCGTGAGCCCGAGGTGCTTGGTCAGCGCATACGACGCACCGATGTTGTAGACCGGGGTCCACGACGACGACGCCTTGGCCTCGACCGAGGTCGGCCCCGGCTTGTTCGCGCCCGCCGCGAGCACGCTGCCGAGGTTCTCGTTGACGTCTCGCACGAAGTTGCCGTTCAGCTCGATGTTGGTGAACCAGCTGTACGCCACGCCGATGCCGACGAACGGCCGGAAGCGCGCGTTCGCGTTGTTGAAGTAGTACTGCAGGATCACGGTCGGGCTCCACTGCCGCGCGTTCTTCACGGCCGGCTGGTTCGCCGGCTTGTCGAGATCGACGTTGCCGAGCGAACCCGCCGGGCCGAACGGCTTGATCACGCCGTGGCCCGTCAGCGAGAACTCGGGCGGCACGCCGAGCACCGAGGTCACCGCGATGTGGTCCGTGAAAAAGTGCGTGAGCGTCAGGCCCACCGTATCCGCGTTGTTGACGGTCAGGCTCGTGCCCGGCGACGTGAACGAGCCGGGCAGCCGCAGCGGCGCGTTGATCGGCATGTTCGCGACCGTGGTCGTCAGGCCGTTGGTCGAATCCTGCGGCATGATGTGCAGCCAGCCGAGCGTCGCGACGTTGTCGCCCGCCTGCTGGGCCAGCGCGCCCGTCGACGCGCAAGCGACGACGCACGCAGCAATCAGCTTCTTCATGTGATCTCCTCGTCCTCTGCTCCGACGGAGCGCGCGCCGCGCGCCCCGCCTGTCTCCTTGTTGTATTTGCACGCTCACTGCACGAACGCGCCCACGGTGAAGTACGGGCTGCTCGCGTTGGCCATGTCGAGGAAGCCGAAGACGCCGCCGGTGAAGATGAACTTGCCGGTCGCGGGCCCCGAGGCCGCATCCGCGTGCACGGTCGTGACCACGCCCGGCACCGTCTGCGCGAAGTTCAGGTTGAGCGGACGCGTGAGGCCGGCCTGCGACGCGTTGAACGGATCGAGCAGGGTCGCCTGCGCGCCGACCATCGCGGTGGCGCGGTAGTCGAACTGGCTGTCGACGCCGGTGTACTCGCCGTCCTGGGAGCCGACCCACACCCGCGGGCTCAGCAGCGTGATGCCCGACTCGTCGTCGGCGACCGGCGAGCCGTTCTGCAGGCTCGCGTTCGCCGCGCCCGTGCGGATGAAGACCGGCACCAGCTGGTTGCGCAGCTTGCCGACGATCAGGATCCCCTTGCCCGCCTTGGTCGGATCGAGCGACGCCTGCGTCGCCGGAACCTGCGGCTGGTAATTGAGCGTCTGGAACGCCGACGCGTCGGAGCGCAGCTGGAACGGCTGGTTGACGATGGCCGTCGAGCTGAGCGGCTGACCGCCGTTCTTCTTGCCGAAGTTGTCGGTCTCCGTATAGCTGCCGTCGCCGCGAATCACGAACTGCTGGTCGATCGCGACCGGCGCGAACTTCTGCGACGGCACCTGGTGGTAGCCGAGCTGGTTGTAGGTGCCGGCGATCTTCGTCAGATCCGTCTCGACCGACGGGAAGGCGATGAACGGGTAGTACGGGAAAGTCGTCTTGTCGATCTGGCCGACGCCGATCACGCCGTCGAACTGGATCGTCGCGCCCGGGATCGCCCCGCCCATCACGCCTTCGCCAAGGAAAATCCGCGCCGGCCGGCTCGGATCGAGGCTGCCGTTGTTGAGGCGGAACGTGCACTGGTTGAGCTTCACGGTCGGCAGGCCGGTCTCGTCGCTCAGCGTGCCCGACATGACGTTGTTCGGCGCCGTGTCGCGCGTCGGCTGCACCGTGCCGGTCGTCTGCGGGATCGGCGACGCCAGGAAGGTGATCTGGTACGTCATCCTGGTGGTGTCGAGCTGCACCTTCACCAGTTCGCCGGAACCCGAGCCACCGGTGAAGACGGTGTTGTAGTCGATGGTCTGCGGGCACAGTCGCACCACGGGCGCGGGCGGCGGGTCGCCGTCGCCGCCGCACGCGGTCAACACGGGCGCCAACACGGCAATGGTCATCCACTTCTGCCAATACATAGGAATCCTCGATATTGTGATAACCGCGACGGCGCGCGCTGCGCCGTCGCCTGGTCCTGCGTTAGCGGACGAATGCGCCGACGGTGAAGAACGGATTCACCTGGCTGTTGTTGACCACCATGCCGTAGACATTGCCGACCTTGATCAGGTAGCCGGTGTCGCCCTTCTTGAAGATCGACACGGCGCCCGTGCTGCCCTGCGCGCGGAAGTCGCTCAGGACATTCACCTTGATCTTGCCGGGCGAGGCCTGCGAGTAATCGAGCGAGAGCTGCGAGCTCACCTGCGAGGTCTGCGGATCGATCAGCCCGGCGGTCGTGCCCTGGAACAAGGTCGAGGTGTAGTTGGCCGCCATCGTCGACACCGCCGTGCCGTCGTTGCACGAGCCGGCCTGCGATGCGAATGCGCCGTTCGCGAACACGCCCGGCAGGTCCGGATGCGCGATGTTCGGGTTGAAGGACGGTCCGGCCGCCGCCGAGGTGCCGAGGTTGCCGGTGAAACTCACCACGCCGCACGCGGAGGCGCTCGTCGCGCCGATGAAGCCGCCTTGCAGCGAATTCGCGGCGATCGGCGTGGACGGCGCGAGCACCGAGATGCCGACTTCCGCATCGGCGACCGAGGAGAGCAGCGAGTTCGGATCGATGTACGCGTAGCCGACGCGGATCACGACCGGCACCAGCACGCCGTTGAGCTTGCCCACGATCATGATGCCCTTCGCCTGGCTCGGGGTCACGATCACGAGGCCCGGCGCCTGCCCCGCGACCGGATACGACACCGCGCCGAACTGGTTGGCGACCGCATTGCTGACGAACACCGTATCGTTCGAGCCGTCGGCGTTCTTGCGCAGCGTCCACGGCGAGCCGGTCGTCTGGCACGAGTAGTCGCTGCCCGGGGTGATCGTGCACGAACCGTCCGCGTTGAAGGTCTGGTTCCAGTTGACCACGTCGGGTTCCCAGCCGATCGGCGACGAGCCGCTCTGGTAGTTGCCGCCGACGGGCGACATGTGGACGCCCAGTTCGTTGTAGTTGCCCGCGACCTTCGTGAAATCCGTCTCCGTGCTGGTGAAGCCGATGAACGGATAGAAATCGAAGGTGCGCGACGGCACTTTGCCGAGCCCGCCGAGCGCGGCGATGCCCGGGTAGGAGATCGTCGCACCGGGGATGGAGCCGCCCATCACGCCGCCGTTGCCGACGAAGATCATCGGCGGATCCGCGGGATTGATCGTGACCTTGTAGGTGCCGTCCGCCGTCGCGCCATTGTCGAGCACGAACGAGCAGCGGTTCTGCTCGGCGGTCGGCAGCGTCGTCGCGTTGTGGAACGTGCCGTTGATCGTGAGGCCGGCGCGCGTGGTGTTGATTTCGTCCGGAAGCGTCGGCACCGACGATTCGATGAACTGCATCTGGTAGGTCTTCTTGGTCGTGTCGAACCGGACCTTCAGGTATTCGCCGCTGCCGGCGCCGCCCGAATAGGTGCTCGTGTAGTCGAGCGATGCCGGGCACAGCGTGACATTCTGGCTCGGCGTCGTGTTCGATCCGCTCGCCGGGCAATTGCTGCCCGAGCACTGCGAGGCATTGATGGGACCCGGGTCGTCGCTGTTGCCGCCGCCGCATCCGGCGACAAACGGCATGGCGACCACCACGCAGGACAGGACGGCCGCGCACAGATTAGGAATGCAGAGCATTTCCCCTCCTTTTTCTTGAATACTGTTTCTCTTCCAGTGTCGCTCGACGGCGCACCGGTTGGTATGACGCCCGTCGCCGGGCGGGATTCGACTGCGTGTGGGAAGGCGCGACCGCCGCGATGCGCGAGCGTCACCGCGACGCGGCGCTTGCGCGCGGCGCCCTTGGGCGGTGAAAGCAGCTGGAATCCGGCGGCTCGCCGGTCACTCGGTCATGCGAAAACACGCGGTGAATAAACTCGCGCGTCTCCGATCAGATGGAAACGGTCGTCCTGACAACCCCTCGTATCTACGTATCATCCTTGTCTCCGTAGTCTGCGCTCGTCGTTATCGTGGCGCTTTGTTTTGTGTGACTATGATCCGACGATTCGAACAAGTAAATTGATACAGAATTCCAAACGTCGATCAGCCGCGAAGCCTTGTCCAACCAAGGCTCTTCACGTTTTTTCAAACACCATACTGGGTGTTGTCGAAATCATCCGTTCGCGCTTTCCCCCTGCTTTCGAACAGCTTGTGAATAAATGACGCGACGCGTCAATTTCACATCGATCATCAATGCGATTCGGCATTTTGGTTGTGGATGCAACGAGCGGTGTCGCGCGCGCCGTCCGACTCGCGCGATCGACGTATTCAGTTCGGGAAATACGACAGGCCCAGCGCGCCCTTCACCTCGCCGAGCGTCGCGGCGGCAACCTCGCGGGCGCGCTCCGTGCCCCGCCGCAGGATCGCCAGCACTTCCCCGCGCTCCTGTTCGAACGCGCGACGACGCGCGCGAATCGGCGCGAGCAGCGCCTGCAGCCGCTCGTCGAGCGCGCGTTTGACCACGCTGTCGCCGAGGCCGCCGCGCCGGTAATGCGCCTTGAGCGCCTCGACCGCCGCGACATCGGGTTCGAACGCATCGAGAAACGCGAACACCACGTTGCCCTCGACCTGGCCGGGGTCGCTCGCACGCACATGCCCGGGATCGGTGTACATCGCGTTCACGGCCCGCGTGATCTCGTCCGGACTCGCGCCGAGCGCGACCGCATTGCCGAGCGACTTGCTCATCTTCGCCTTGCCGTCGAGCCCGGGCAGGCGCGGCACCTGCGACAGCACCGCCTCGCATTCGACCAGCACCGGACGCTCGACCGTGGCGTTGAAGCGGCGCACCAGCTCGTTGGTCTGTTCGAGCATCGGCAATTGGTCCGCGCCGACCGGCACGTGGGTCGCCTTGAACGCGGCGATGTCGGCCGCCTGGCTCACGGGATAGGTGAGAAAGCCCGCGGGGATGTCACGCTCGAAGCCGCGCAGGCGAATCTCCTCCTTGATCGTCGGGTTGCGTTCGAGGCGCGCGACCGTGACGAGATTCAGCAAGTATTGCGAGAGCTCCGCCAATTCGGGCACCTGCGACTGGATGCAGATCGTCGACAGCTCGGGGTCGATGCCCGAGGCCAGGTAGTCGAGCGCCACCTCGATCACGTTGGCGGTCACGCGCCGGTGGCGACCGACGTTATCGGTCAGCGCCTGGGTGTCCGCGAGCAGCAGGAACTGCCGCGCTTCGTGCTGGAGCCGCACGCGCTCGCGCAGCGAGCCGATGTAGTGGCCGAGATGGAGCGGGCCGGTCGTGCGATCGCCGGTGAGAATGACGGGGAGAGGTGTGGACGTCATGGTCTGGCATTCCTGGTGGAAGCGACGTCACCAGCCATGAGTATCGATCGTTCAACGAACCGCCGCCATGACTGGCGGCATCGTGGTTTCGAAGTACGTAGGGAAACGGGCCGCCCGGGTCAGGCGCGCCACCAACGACGAAGAAGGAAAGGAGTCGGGGTCGTACACATGGCGAAAAGTATAGCGCAGCCGCGCCTTCCGTGCCCCGGCCCGCCACATCACGGCGCGCACCCGGTCGATCGCGCGGCGCGCCGCGACGCGCCGCGCGACGAACCGCTACAATCGCGCATCCGCTTCTCCACGCCCGAATCCGCGCCATGAAACCCTCCCTCGCCGCCGCGCTCGCCGCTCTCTTCATCTCGGCGAACGCGGCCGCCGACGCGGCCCCGCTCGCGTGCTCGACCGTCTACATCACCGGCGTCGCCGGGGCCGCGCAGAACGTCCGCGAGTACCTCGCGAGCGCCAACCGCTACCGCTATCTGGCCGACAACCCGATCCACTGCCAGGTGTCCGATGAAGGACGCGCCTCCGCCTGCGCCGGCGTGACCACCCTGTCGCGCGAGCGCGCCAGCGTGTACGACGACACGGACGACGACACCCTCGTCACCGTATCCGTGCGCGTGGAACTCGATCGCGGCACGTATCCCGTGATCGTCGCCGTGCCCCGCGCCGACGTGCGCTGCTCGCAGTAAGCGCGGCCGGCGGCGCGATGCAGGCCGCCCGGACGCAAGGCCGGGAGTCCGTTTCAGATGCGCGAGCCAGTCTCCGTATCGCGCATGACGTGTCCTGTCTCGTGAAGGCGTGAGATCGGGCGGGCCGCGTCGGTGTCGCGCGCTCAGCGCGTCGGTGGAATCAGCAGCGTGTCCGCCTGCTCGCCGCGCACGAGGCCGAGCGGCACCCGTGCGTCGGCAAGGTAGCGATAATCGCGCCGGCTCGCGGCAAGCTGCTCGCGCGCGATCCGCACGCGCAGCGTCGTCGGCCCCCGGCCGGCCGACGCGACGCACTCGCCGAACGGATCGAGCAGCGCCGATTCGCCGGCGAAGACCAGATCGTCGTCGCCCTCGCCGCAGCGGTTCACCATCACCGCGAACACCTGGTTCTCCATCGCGCGCGCGGCCATCGCACGGCGATGCACGGGGCCCAGCGGCTCCATGTTGCCGTTGGTGACGATCAGCAGATCCGCACCCAGCGAGGCCAGCGCCCGCGCGCCTTCGGGAAACTCGATGTCGTAGCAGATCTGCAGGCCGACCGTCATGCCGTTCCAGCGGCAGGTCGTGAAGCGATCGCCCGCCGTGAACACGCCGACGTCGGTCGCCCACAGATGCACCTTGCGGTAGCGCAGCGCGATCTCGCCGCGCGCATCGATCAGGACCGAGGTGTTGTAGCAGTGCCCGCCGTCGCGCTCCGCGAGCCCCACCGCGACCGCGACGCCCACCCGCCGGGCCGCCGCGCGGACCGCGCCGAGCGCCGCGCCGTCGAGCGGCTGCGCGATCGCGAACACGGTGTCGCGGGTCGGGAACCCGGACAACGTAGTCTCGGGAAACACGATCAGCGCCGTGCCGCCCGCGACATCCGCGGTCTCGATGCTGTCGATCACGAGTGCGGTATTGCGCTCGACGTCACCGTCGGTCAGCGCGAGTTGCGCGAGTTCCACCTGCATGTCGCCATCCTTTCGTCTGACGGGCCGCGGCCGCGTGCCGGCCGCGCCACCCCATGCCCGGATTATCGCGGCATTCTTTTTTTCGGTAACGCCCAATCGGGTTGCCTCATCGGAGACAGGCATGCGGCTCGAATGGCAGGATCTCGCCTTTCACCGAGAGATCGGCACCGTGATCGACGCGCTGGACGGGCCGCATTTCCGGGCGCGTCTCGTGCGCGTGCTCGAACGGCACGTGGCCGTGGACGCCTGGGTCGCGCTGCGCTTCGGCCGGCATACCGCGCCGCATGTCTGCGCGGAGCAGAGCCTGCCCGACGGACAGGTCGACCCGCGGTTCCAGGCCTACCTGACGACCTTCTGTCAACTCGATCCGTTCTATCTCGATGCATTCGGGCGCCGCGCATCGGGTTTCTTCACGCTGGCCGACGTCGCGCCCGACGCCGCGTGATGCGCGACGCGGGCGCGGGCTGCCCCATCCGCCGCGCGGACTACCGGTGGCCCGCGTAGTAGCGCGCGGCGGCGGCGATCTCGTCGAAGGTCATCTGCCGCGCGACGTTGCGCATCTGCTCGCTGATGTCGTTATGCCGCGCGCCCGACGCGAACGCCTGCAACTGCGCCGCGATGTAGACCTCGGGCTCGCCTTCGAGCCACGGCCCGCCGACCTTGTTGTCCATGCCGCCGTGGCACGACGCGCACGGCGCGATGTTGCGCATCGGCGCGCCGCTCGCGACGATCAGCGGCGGATTTGGAGCGGGCTTCGTCGCCACGCGCGGCAGATACGCGTAGTACGCCGCGAGATCGCGCATGTCCTGATCGGACAGATTCACGACCATCGGCTCCATCACCGCGTTGGTGCGCGCGCCGCTCTGGAAGTCCTTCAGCTGCTTGTAGACGACGGCCGCATACTGGCCCGCGAGGTTCGGCGAATTGGCGTCGCTCATGCCGCGTTCACCGTGGCACATCGTGCAGCGCATCGCGAGTGTCGCGCCGCGTCCGATCGACAGGCTGTCGGCCCCCGCCATCATCTGCGGCGTGACGACCACCCCGCTCGTCTTGATCACGGCGGGCTCCGGCCGCGACGGCAGCCACGCGCCCGGCACGCCGGCCGCGGAGCAGATCGCATTCCAGAGGCCCTGGAACTGCGCATCCTTCTGCGCGGACGGCAGCCAGACGAAGCCGATCAGCACCGAGCTGACCACCGCGAGCAGCACGAGCCCGACGCTCACCGTGAACCAGCGGTTGCGAAGCGAAAACAGACGTTCCGTGCTCATCGCGGCGTCCCCAGGTAGATGGCCGGCACCGACGGCTGCTTGAGCGACATCAGTTGCGCGATCGGATAGCCGTAGTTGACGGCCGTGAGACAGATCATCAGCGCGATCCACAGCGCGAAGCTGTTGAGCGCGACGGGCAGCGTCTTCGGTTCGTGCACGGCCGCGCTGAACGTGAACTCGGCGGGCTTGACCTTCGGGCCGCGATGGCTGCGGATCAGCACGACGAAGAACAGCACGGCCGATGCGGCGAGGATCAGCGCGCCGATGACCGACAGGATCACCCAGATCGCCTGCGGCGCGAGCGCGGGATCGCTGTAGTCGTAATAGGCCATGCGGCGCGGCATGCCGAGGATGCCGACGTAGTGCCACGGGAACGTCGTGACGATCATGCCGATGAACCACAGCCACAGCTGCGTTCGCACGAGGCGCACGCTGGCGAGCGCGCGGCCCGTCAGGTGCGGCCACAGTTCATAGGCGATCGCGAAGTACATGATGACGACCGCGCCGCCGAAGATCAGGTGGAAGTGGCCCGTGATCCACTGCGTGTTGTGGATCGTCGAATCGAGCTGGTAGCTCATGTTGATGATCCCGCCCGCGCCGCCGAAGCCGAGCATCACGAACGAGAACGCCACCGCCAGCATCATCGGCTCGCGCCACGGCAGCGCGCGCAGCCAGCCGAACATGCCCTTGCCGCCGCGCAGCCGCGCGGCGATCTCGACCGAGGCGCACACCGTGAACACGGTGAGGATCGTCGGCACCGCGACGAGCGCCGTGAACACCGACTGCAGGAACTTGAACCCGGAGCCGATCTGCGGATCCGCGAACAGATGGTGGATGCCGATCGGCATCGCGCCGACGAGGAACAGGATGAACGAGATGCGCGCCATCCCGTCGCTGTACAGCTTGCCGCCGATCGCGCGCGGCACGAGCGTGTAGTACGCGATATACGCGGGGATCAGCCAGAAGTAGACGATCGCGTGCAGCGTCCACGAGAAGAACACGCGCGCGAGCCCCGCGTCGATCGTGGTCGTGAGCCCGACCGCGGCGGGCAGGATCTGGAACAGGATCTCGATCGCGGCGCCGATCGAGGTCCAGCCCCACAGATACGCGCCCGCGACGTTCGCGAACATCGCGAGCGGAATCGGCGCGCCCGGATGGGCCCTCTTCCACACGTAGAGGTTCGCCGACATCAACGCGACCCACACCCACGAGCCGACGACGACCAGCACGACGCCGAGGTAGTAGAACGGATTGCCGATCATCGGCGGGTAGAACGTATAGAGCACCGACGACAGGCCGAGCGACACGGGCGCCATCGCCACGACCGAGCCGACCGCGATCAGCCAGAAACCCGTCCACGCCCAGCGGCGGCCGACGAGCGGCATCTTGAGCGCGAGTTCGCTGATCGCGTAGCCGAAGCCCATCGCGATCATCGTCGGAAACACGTAGCCCATCACCGAGCCGTGCGCGGTCACCGAGCGGTAGTACAGCTCGGGATTGCCGAGCCAGGGATGCAGCGGGCTGCGCGCGAGCATCTGCCACGCGCCGAGCAGCAGCGCGACGCCGAACAGCGCGAACGCGAACCAGAAATGGGCGAGCACCAGTCGATTATTCTTTAACACAGCTCAGTCTCCGCGCGCCGGACGCGAGTTTGTCGAATTCCGCACGGTCGATCACCTTCACGTGCGCCCACATCGCCTCATGCCCGGTGCCGCAGTATTCGTGGCAAGGCATCAGGTGATCCCGCGGCTTGTCGAACGTCGTCCTGAAGGTCGCGACGTAGCCGGGTTCGAGCATCGAATTGATGTTGGTGTCGGTGATCAGGAAGCCGTGCACCACGTCGGCGCTGGTCGCGCGGAACGTGACGGGGGTGTTCGCCGGCACCAGGATGCATTGCGGCGTGAACGAGTACTGCTGGCCGATCACGCGCACCGTGACCGAGCCGTCGGGCTCGCGCGCGGTGCCGAGATTGCTCTCGATGAATTCGCCCGAGACATGCAGGGTCGTCGGGTCGATGGTCTCGACGCGCGACGGCGGCATCATGGCCCAGTGCAGGCCGGTGAACACCGTGACGGCGACGAGCAGGATCATCAGGCCGACGGCCAGGATCGCCCACCTGCGTTCGATCCGCGCCGCGAGCTGCGCGCCGTCGAGACGGTCTGGCAAAGGTTGTTTTGACATGGGAGCCGGATTACTGGATCACGCCGCGAGGCAGGAAAACGAAGAAATAGAAGACGAACCACAGCGCGATCACGATCGCGGTCGCGGTGCCGGCCAGCGCGAGCGCGCCGCGCGGGCCCGCGCGGACGATCTCGTCGACCGCGTCGTCGTGCGCGGCAGGGTCGCCGCCCTGGCGTTGGGAAGAGTCGCTCATGATGTCCTCAGTAGAGCGGGGCGGAACGCAGCGCATTGGCTTCCTTCGCGGAAACCGGCGCGCCGCGATTGCCCCAGGCGGTCCGGATGAACGTCGTCACGGCCGCCACCTCGTCGTCCGACAGCGACTGGGCGAAAGGCGGCATGCCGTAGGGTTCGGGGTTCTTCGCGGTGCCGGGCGCGTAGCCGCCGTTCAGCACCATGCGGATCGGGTTGACCGCGGAGGTCATCTGGATCGACTGGTTGCCCGCGAGCGGCGGGAACGCCGGCGTCTTGCCGAGCCCGTTCCTGCCGTGGCAGCTCGCGCACTGCGCGTCGTAGATCTTGCCGCCGAGCTTATAGAGGCGCGTCTGCTCCGAGGCGGACATCGTCGTCTTGCGCGCCGGCGCCGCATCGCCGCCGCGCGGCGCCAGCGACTTCAGGTAGACGGCCATCGCGCGCACGTCGTCGTCGGACAGATGCTGCAGGCTGTCGTAGACGACTTCCGCCATCGGGCCGTACACCGTGCCGCGATGCGAAGCGCCGGTTTGCAGCAGCGCCGAGATCTCGACGATGCTCCAGTCGCCGAGCCCCGCCTCGCGGTTCGACGTGAGCGACGGCGCGTACCACGCCTGCATCGGGATCAACCCGCCTTCGAACGCATTCGCCTCCGAACTGCCGCCGAGCGCATTGATCGCGGTGTGGCACATCGAGCAGTGGCCGAGCCCCTGCACGAGATACGCGCCGCGGTTCCATTCGACCGATTTCGTGCTGTCCGGCCGATACTCGCCCTCCTTGAAGTACAGCGTGCGCCAGCCGATCAGCAGCTGACGGTTGTTGTACGGGAAGCGCAGGTCGTGCGGCCGGTTCGCGAACTTCACGGGCGGCACCGAGCGCAGGTACGCGAAGATCGCGTCGGAATCCGCGCGCGTGACCTTCGTGTAGGCGCCGAACGGCATCGCCGGATACAGCAGCGAGCCGTCGCGCGAACGGCCGGTGTGCATCATCGTGTAGAACTCGTCGGCGCTCCATTTGCCGATTCCGGTCGCGTCGTCGGGCGTGATGTTCGGGGAGTACAGCGTGCCGAACGGCGTCGGCATCGCGCGGCCGCCCGCGAAGAGCTTGTCGCCCGGGATCGTGTGGCAGGCGATGCAGTCGCCCGCGCGGGCCAGGTATTCGCCGCGCCGGACGGTCGACGCATCGCTCGACGGCTGCGCGGACACCGCGCCCGCGGCGGTCAGCAGCATGCCGACGAAGGCGAGCGCGCGGCGCAGTTTCGTGATCAGTTGCGTGTGCACCGAGGTCTCCATTAGCGGATCTCGCCGCCGCACACGAGCGGCATGGTGAGCGAGCCCGCGGGCGCGGGCGACGGGTTGGCCGGCGCGGGCCGCGACGCGAGCCAGGCGGCGATCGCGGTCACGTCGGTGTCGGTGAGCCCGGAAGCGACCTGCTGCATGCAGTCGGGCGCGCGCGAGGTGCGCGTGCCGTAACGCCAGGCGCCGAGCTGTGCGCTCAGGTATTCCGCGTGCAGGCCGAGCAGCCCGGGTACGCCGGGCTCCATGCCCGTGAGCGCCGCGCCGTGGCATGACACGCACGCGGGCAGCTTGCGCGCGGGGTCGCCCGTCTTCACGAGCTGCTGGCCGCGCGCCAGCACCTCGGGCGCGACCGTGGACGCCCCGAGCGTCGGGAACGGCGGACGCTGGCTCGCGAAGTGATCGGCGATGCGCTGCAGGTAAGGGTCCGGAAGGTAGGCGAGCAGGTAGTTCATCGGCGGGTACTTGCGGCGGCCGTCGCGGAACGCGACGAGCTGCTCGTACAGGTAGCCGGCCGGCTTGCCCGACAGGCGCGGGAAGTAGTCGTTCGACGTCCCCTCGCCCTGCTGGCCGTGGCATGCGGCGCAGGCCAGCACGCGGGCTTCCATCGTGTCCGGCGCGCGCTCCTGCGGCTCCCGGGCGGACGCCGACTGGCTCAGCAAGCCGCACAGCACGGTGAGTACTGCAGTGGATCTCAAGGTCACTGTCATCTTCTCTGGCGAGGCACCCCGTTCCCGCTGTCACGCGAGCGACCCCCCGCGAATCGTTGGCGCGAGCGGGCACGCCGCCGGCACCATCGCCTTCGTTGGTCTTAAGGGAACCTGTTATTCAAATTTTTCTGCGCCCCGAAAATCTCACGGGCGTCGTGCGCTCGTATTGATGCACGTCAATTGAATGCGCGACTTCGTGGGCAAGGGGTGGAACTGCGGTCGCGGTTTGGACGTTTTTGGCGGCGGGTTGTTTGCGCGCAAGGAGGGCGCGGTGGGGGCTGTTTGGGCGGGTGGCGACGCATGGCACGATGGCGGAGGCGGAAGCCGCGCGGCGGGGGCGGTTGATGCGCCACGGGCGGGCGTGGATCGAGACTGCGTGCCCTGCGCGGACGAGATGCGGTGCTCAGCGCTGATTCGCGGCGACTGCGCGCGCGGGTTCGACGCGCTCGTCGCGCCTTACTTCGTGCCGAAGCGCTCCATCGTGGAGCGCAGCGTTGCGCCGCAGCTCGTGCGGTGGCCGTCGAATGCCACGGCCCGGCCGTCGATCACGAAGTTCGGATCGCCCTCGACGATGACACAGGCTTGATGTCCGGCGATCGGACACGTGCAGCCGTCGCCGACGCGGGCGACGGCGCGTCCGTCCACGACGAATCCCACGTCGCCGGTTTCCACGACACCGCCGTGGCTGGTCGGGTCGCCGACGCGTATGACGTTCCTCATAGGGCACTCCGTGGAAGTGGATTGGATTCAGGCGGGGTCGTCGTCAGGCATTCGCGCAGGCGTCGCGTCTGTGTCGTTCGTCGGATCGGATCCCACGAGTCGCCACGTCGTCGGCACGTCGTATCGGGCCGGCTTTCCGAACAACCGGTCGGCCAGGGTCCGGCCGCGCAGGATCGTCGCGACCGGCATCGGCGATCCTGCGACAAAATACCGCCGCCCGCCTCCGGCGAGTTCGTTGCCGTTTGCTTCGGGACACGTCCACCAACCGGTTTGAGGACACGCCGAACCTGTTTGCACGAGCGTGCCCAACGGCATGGTCGGAGGCGGTGCGGCGCGCGATACCTTCGCATCGCTGGTCGGGCGCAGACGGATCGATTTCACCACCGCGTCGAATATCGCGATGGCTTCTTCGTCGCTCAGGTTCGGGCGCTGCCACTCTCCACCTTTCGCTTGCAGTCCGCTCTCGAATTCCACGGTCAAATCGGCATTGAGCGGTTGGCGCAGCGTGCCTTGCGCCTCCCATTGGAACTGATGCGAACGGAATCCATGGTTGGTCGGGAATGACCACAGGATCTCTTCGCCATCACGGCCGTTCACCGTACGCTTGCCACGGCGCAGCGTCTTGACCAGGATGAAGTTGGTGGGCAACCAGGCGCTGCCGACACGCTGGAGCAGGGTCTTTTCGCCGGCTTTGGTCGTGGTGCTCGCGCTCACCGTGATGAGGATGCCCGGCCATTGTGGAAACTTGAAGCTCATCCCTGAGTCTTCGTATTGCTCGGTCGTGCCGTCGTCGTCGATAAATCCATCCTTGAGACAAAACCCCGGCTGCGAAGGGATATCGTCGGCATCACGCGCGTGGAGATTCGGCAGCACCCTTGTTTTCATTGTGGACAAGACTTCGTCATATTTATCCAGCATCGTGGCCGCTTGAGTCATTTCGAACGCACGCCCCCCATCCCATCGATGGGCCTCAAACCCCAGCGACTGACGAGTCAGCAATTGGCGCTCCAACTCGAAAACCCAGATTGATTCGCTTATCCGCCCGCCTCCCCTCAGCGAGTATCCATTCTTTTGCTTTCCCGACCTGATCGCCGCTTCGCGCTGCTCGACGTACCTATCAAACTCGCCCTTAGACAACGAGGACGACTTTATATATTCATACTTGTATCTCGATGCGTAGCCATTAACTTGAGCGCCAACCGGAATATCCGCCAAATAGCGCCCGAAACAATAGGTTTTTGTTTCACTCATCACAGGCTCTCCCGCATGACACACCGACAATAAAAAGCAGACACAAAGAATTTGAATAACCGATCGAATGAACACATCAATCCCCGTTTGATGAAGATTTACCTACAACCGGAGCCAACTGCACAATCTTCGCGATGCAATAAATTGTATTACTGAGCACATTTTTATTTCCGTAACTCCCCGAGTGATCGAATCCGATCATGCCGAATACTTTGGGTGTCGGCGTCGCATCGGCAATCAATGCCCCAGATTCGAGAGCGACAGTCCCATCGCCTGAATTGGCGGCACCACTCGTAGCCGGACTTTGGTGATTTTCCAATCTCATGCTTACTTTCTGCTCACCAAAGGCGAGCACTGCACGACCAAGCCGCGTGAACGACTGTGACTTAGCATTGTTCAAATCTGATTCCACTTCGGCCCCCACTTCATCCGAAGTCGCCCACACCACGCGACCAAACGACACCTGTCCTGGATCGCTGCCATAGTGTGCGAATGTGACGGGATGACAATCTAACTGGACTCGATCATGAAATAGCCGTGCATCTGCAATGGCGTCTTCGTACATCGCGAAAGCACTTGTATTGTTTTCTTTGGCAAGATCCGCCGGATCGATCAACGTCTCATCGATCATCCCCCACCACACATCCTGCACTCGCTTCGCATAGATCTCCGCATACGGATCGGAGATCGGCATCGGCGGCATCAGCTCCCGTGTTTCCCCGTTCCTCCGCTGCTCGAAGCGGAGCCAGCCGGGAGGATGGTGTTTCGTCGGCAGCAGTTCCAGCGGGCCCGGGGAATTCGCCATCACGCACGTCACATCGGCTGCGCTCCACCCCGTCACGACGGCTGCTGCCGCCCCGCCGATATCGGACCAACCGTTCACTTCCGTCCCCGAGCGCAGGCGCCGATAAACCACGGGAGCGCCACCGACGGGCTGCACCCCGTGTACGACGCCCAGAATGCTGTCGGGCGCCTTCTGCGCCGCGCGCCGAGCGACCATTCCGCCCATCGAATGCGTAACGACGATGACCTTGTCAGTCGAAATCCAGTAGCTATCCTTCTTATACCAATCGATCGCCTCTTGAATACGGGCGATCAGTCGATCAGACGACAGCTCGCTGCTTTCGAGCCAGTTATAGCCGCATGCCCATACCGGATAGAAATAGTCGTCCAGCCGATTGAACTCCTGCTCGCTCAACGGCGGAACGTCGGTATTCACCGGGCGCCAATCCTGCTCCACGACATCGACCATCTCCTCCGACGTGGAACCGCTTTTGCGCTTCAGCGTCCGTGCAATCTCCCAGACGGGTAATGGCTTGCAGTCCTTCGTTCCAGCATCGGCGTATTGTTCGTTCAGCGCCATTTCCAGTTCGGCCAGGACCGTGCCGTAACTGCCGAGGTGGATCTCTCCCCATCCGCGACGTTTCGCTTCGCTTTTCGTCAGCGTGTACAGACTCCGAGGCACGTGAACGTCGCCATCATCATCCACCTCGACCTTTGACGAAGTCATCTGGATCTGCCGATCCTTCGGACTTTGCCTGATCCTGCGTCCCACTTCGATCAAGCCATCGATGATTCCATTGGGCGGTCTCCACGCTGG
>NZ_JBXAPG010000080.1:0-19445 GCF_058803765.1 Burkholderia sp. GW821-FHT14F03 | reverse complement strand
GCGCGGCGGCGCGCGCCCGAAGGCGGCCGCGCCGGCCCGGGCCGGCCCGGGCGCGTGGTGCGGCGGGAGTGAAGGCGATGGTCAATCTGATGCGCGCCCGCGCGGGGCAATCGGGCATCGCCGTCATGCTGGTGGCGATCGCGACCGTGCTGCAGGCGCTGGCGATCCGGCTCGGCGGCGTGGACCTGCCGCTGCTGCTGTACTACCCGCTGCTCGCCGCGATCGCGTGGCTCGCATCGTTCGGGTTCGGCGTCGCCGCCACGCTGGCGAGCGCCGGCCTGATCTGGCTGCTGTTTCTTTCCGATCCGTCGGTCTATACGGCGCCGCTGCCGGCGCGGCTCGTCACGCTGGCCGCCTTCGTGCTGACGGGCGTGGTGGTCAGCGCGATGGCGTCGTCGTTGCGCGGCGCGAGCGTGGCGCAGCGCTGGCGCGGCCATCGCGACGCGCTGCTGCGCCGTCGCTACGAAACGGTGTTGGGCGCGCTGCCGTGCGGCGTGCTGGCGAGCGATGCGCGCGGCCGCGCCGTGTTCGTCAACGACGAGGCGGCCGCATTGCTGGGCGGCGCGCCGCGCGATCTGACCGGGCGGCCGGTGCGCGATCTGCTGGGCGCGCGCGATGCCGAGGGACGGGAGGCGGCCGCGCAGGCGTTCGAGCGCGTGCTGTCCGGATTGACGGAGGTCGCGTCGACGCGGCGCTGGCTGCGGCAGAACCGCAGCGAGACGAACGCGGCGATCGTCGAGACGGCCGCGCCGATGCGCGACGCCGCCGGCGCGATTCGCGGCGCGGTGCTGATGCTGCAGGACGCCGCCGCGGCGGCGTTGCGCGACGCGGTGGTCGATGCCGCGCCGGATGCGATCGTCGGGATCGACGCGCACTATCGCGTCGTCAGCTGGAATCGCGCCGCGCAGCGCCTGTTCGGTTATGACGAGCACGAAGCCGTGGGGCTCGACGCAGGCGGCTTGATCGCTGCGCGCTGGCGCCTGCGTCATCCGCTGCCGGCGCGGCCCGACGCCGCGGGCGACGACGACGGACCGGTCGACGTGCTGTGCGTGCGGCGCGACGGCGCGCGCTTTCGCGCGACGCTCGCGGCCGGCGTCGTGCCGCCGCGCGCAGGCGGCGCGGTGGCGCTGTCGCTGACGGTCCGCGAATCGGGCGAGCGCCGACGTCGTGATCGTCGCGCGCACCGTTCGCTGCGCGGCGCGCGCGACGCGCGCCGGCAGGCGGATACGTCGAACCGGCTCAAGGACGAATTGCTCGCGACCGTCTCGCACGAACTGCGCACGCCGCTCAACGTGATCTATGGCTGGGTCGAGGTGCTTCGCCATACCGGCGACCTCGCCTTGCAGCAACAGGCGATCGATGCGATCGATCGCTCGGCGCGCTCGCTCACGCGCATGGTCGCGGACATCCTCGACGCGTCGTCGCTCGCGACCGGCAAGCTGCGGCTCGATGCAGTGCCGATCGACCTCGTGCGGATCGTCGCCGACGTCGTCGAGTCGTTTCGCACGGCCGCGTTGAACGAAGGCATCGTGCTCGCGACGGAGTGCGCGGTGGACACCTGCGTCGTGTCGGGCGACGGCGAGCGGCTGCGGCAGATGCTGTCGAACCTGCTGTCGAATGCGTTCAAGTTCACGCCGACGGGCGGCCGGGTGACGGTCGGCCTCGTGCAGGCCGGTGCGCGCGTCACGCTGTCGGTGGCCGATACCGGGTCCGGCATCGCGCCGGAGTTCGTGCCGCACGTGTTCGAGGCGTTCCGGCGCGCGGACGAGGCGCCGGCGTCGCCGCGGCGCGGCCTGGGGCTCGGCCTGTCGATCGTGCGCCACATCGTCGAGCTGCACGGCGGCAAGGTGTCGGTCCGCAGCGCGGGCCGCAATCTCGGCGCGATCTTCACGGTCGCGCTGCCGGTCGGCTGGCAGCCGCCGCTCGGCGCGGCCGGACAAGCTTCGCGCGACGAACCGACGCCGCTCGTCGCGCAGCGCGTGCTGCTCGTCGACGACGATCCGACCACCCGCGCGAGTCTCGCGGCGGCGCTGACCACGCTCGGCGCGGAGGTCTCCGTCGCGGCGTCGGGGCGCGAAGCGCTCGCGCAGGCCGAACGCGCGCGGCCGACCGTGGTGCTGTCGGATCTCGCGATGCCGGACGGCGATGGGTTCTGGCTGCTCGAAGCGCTGCGCCGGCGCGGCGCGGGCGGGCCGCGCATCCTCGCCGTCACCGCGCACGCCGGGCAGGCGGACGAGCGGCGCGCCCGCGAGGCGGGATTCGATGGCTACCTGCGCAAGCCGGTCGATCTGCGGATGCTGGCGCGCGTGATCGTGCGCGACTGACGCGCGCGCGGTGCGCATGCGATGCCCCGTGCACGCGCGCCGGCATTCACGGCGTACGCCCGGCGTCGTCCTTGCGCGGGGCGGGGTCCGGCTTGGGATCGATCCGCGTGACGCCGCCCGTCGCCGGTGCGTCGCTGGCGGGAAACGTTTCTTCGAGCGTACGGTCGATGTGCTCCTCGGATTTGCGTCTGCGGGGCCGGTCGTGTTCCTTCAGCGGCGGCGTCGGGTGCGGGCCGCGTTCCGTGCCGGGCCCGGCCGGTTGCATCGAATCGTTCATGGCGTCACCTCCGGATTCAAGATTCAGGCACCGCCTTGCACGCAACCCGCATGCCCGGTCGAGCCGACGCGTGCGCCTGTCGGCCCGGCGCGCGTCCGCGCGACGCCGTGCAAGTTTTGCAGCGCGTGCGGCAGCGATTGCAATGCCCGGCGTCGGAACGGCCGGCGGCCGGCATGCGCGGGCATGGCATGCGGCTTGCGTCATCGGACGGGTGACCAACGCAAGGAGGCTGGATGAAGTACGCATGGAACGCATGGCCGCATCGACCCGATCCACCGATACCCGACGCGGAACCCGATTCGGAACCGCTCGACCCGCCCGAGCCGCACCGCGCGCCGCAGGGCGATCCGCCCGAACCCGAGCCGCCGATCTACGTGCCGCCGCAGGCCGCGCGCGACGGAGCGCGCGCGTGGCGGTCGGTCGTGGCCGCATGGCTCACGGGGGGCCGTGACGCGCCCGACGCCGCGCGGACGCACCCGGGCCTGCACGAGACGGCGGCGCGGCCACGCAGGGCCTTGCGTTCCGGCCCGGCCGACGGGCGAGCGCGCGGCGCGGGACGGTCGTCCGGGATGACCGGCTGGCGCGAACGCCGGGGAGCCGCTACGCTGGCGGTGCGCACGACCGGAGGCCGCATGATGACGACCCCAAGCTTGTCCCGCACCCGCCAGGCGCGCACGCCCGGCGCCCGACGCCGCGCGGCGTGGTTCGCCGCGTGCTGCTCGATCGGTTCGATCGGGCCGTTCGCGGGCGCGGTGCGCGCGCAAACGCCGTCGCCGCTCGCGGAATGGCAGTACTCGGCCGGCGTGCCGCTGACCAGCCTGCTCGCACCCGCGCCGCTGCCCGCCTGGCAGATCCAGGCCGGCATCGCCTCCAACCTGCAGGCCGCCTATCCGGGCGCATCGGCATACCGCGCGCGGGTCGGGCCGAGCATCGACATCCGCTATCGCGACCTGTTCTTCCTGTCGACGGGCGAAGGCGTCGGCGTGAACCTGCTGAGCGGGCCGCGCGGGCGCGTATCGCTGTCGGCGGGCTTCGACATGGGCCGGCGCGCGGCCGACGACCTCGATCACCTGAACGGGCTCGGCAACATCGGCGCGGCGGCCGTCATCAAGTTGTCGGGCGATTACGTGGTGTCGAAGTCGTTCCCGCTCGTGCTGCGCGCGGACGTGCGGCGCGACATCGGCGGCTCGAACGGCTGGCGCGGCGATCTGTCGGCCTACATGCCGCTGCCGGGCAGCAGCGAACGGTTTTTCTGGTTCGCGGGGCCGAGCGTGTCGTTCGCCGACGCGCGCTACATGGACACGTGGTTCGGCGTCTCCGGCGCGCAGGCCCAGCGCAGCGGGCTCGCGCCGTATTCGTCGCACGCGGGCCTGCGTTCGGTCGGGTTCGGCACGACGGCGGTCTGGTTCTTCCGCAAGCACTGGTTCCTGACCGTCGACGGCGCGATCGAGCAATTGACGGGCAGCGCGGCGCACAGCCCGGTCGTCTCGCGTCCGACCCAGGGCGTGTTCGATCTGTCCGTCAACTACCGGTTCTAGCGCGCCGCCCGTGCGCGGCGCGCGCTCAGGAAAGGAGGTCAACGAGATGCGCCATACCGGAACCCCTACCCACGCCGAGCGGCAGCGCGAGGTCATCGCGAACAGCCCCGTGAAGACGCCGGCGGCCGGCCGCGACATGCCGGATGCGGCGACCCAGGCCGCCGAGACCGCCCGCGCGCGGCCGCTGTCGCCCGAACGCATCGCGGCCAAGGCGGCGACTGGACTGCCGCCGATCGACCGCGATGCGCGCCTGCGCGACGCGGGCGACGATCCGGTGCGCCGCGCGGCCAGCCGGATCGTGTCGCTCGACAACGCGAACATGGCCGCGACCGACAACACCGTCGACGTCGACGGCAAGGGCATGGAAGCGCGCCGTGGCGCATCGAAGTGGCAGGCCAACGTGATCCATTCCAACGCCTCGCTCGACGAGCGCGTCGACACGCCCGAGGTGGGTCTCGCCGGCTTCGAGAGCCGGGCGGGCGGAACCTTGCCGCGCGTCGTCGCGCGGGCGGGCTGGCGCGTGCGGCATGAGGGCGCGGTGACGATCGAGGTGCCCGGCGGCCGGCGTGTCGAGCAGGTGTTCCGCTTCGAACGGTCGAACTAGACGCCGCGGAGTCTGCCTTCCTGGGGCGCGGCCCGTCGGCCGCGCCATCCCCTGTCTTGCTTACTGCGGGCCGAGTTCCTGCGCGGACGTGTCCGCGTCGTTGCCCTGCGCGACCAGCACGTGGATGTCGTTCGGCGTGACGTCGGCGATGCCGCCCGCCGGGATCGTCAGCAGCAGCCAGTCCGCGTTGTTGTTCAGCGAGACCGGCGGCGTGGTCAGGATCGGCGTCTTGCTGCCCGCCGAGGTCACGATCACCTGATAGGTGCCGCCGTTCAGGTAGACCGAATCCTGGCCCGAGGCCGGCGAGGCGTTCTGGTAGGCCGCGCCGGAGACGGTCGGGCTCTGCGTGCCGATGTCGGTGCCGGGCGGCACGACGTAGATGTCGACGTTCTGCGCGTTCGGCGAGGCATTGAAGCCGCGCACGCGCGCCTGGTTCGACAGCAGGCCCTTCGCGTAGGGGTCGTCGATCACCGAGATCGGCGCGGACGTGCTGGGCAGCGCGATCGTCGTGTAGTGGTGGCCCTTCGCGGCGCTGAAGGTCTGCTGTGCGATCGTGGTCGTGGTGCCGGACACATCGTAGGTTGCGGTCTGCGTGCCGGAGCCGACGTCGCGATAGCGCGTGACGCCCTTGTACGCGACACCGGTCGCGTTCGCGGAACCGTTCAGGTAGTAGTCGAGATTCGGTCCGGACGGTACGGCGTTGATGAAGCGGGCCTGCGGGTTGGTCAGGCCCAGCTCGGTGCCGACGTCGTTTCCGTCGCCGCCGCACGCCGTCAGGGCGGCGGCGGCGATGCATGCGGCCGCAACGATGCGAATGTTCATAGAATCCTCCCAGGCGGGATACCGGCCGTGTCGCGGGTTCGTCGCTGCCCGCGTCGTGGTCCGGGGGTGATGGAATGCCTGCCTGTCGCGCACGCGCGGCCGGCAGACCCCGCAGCCGGCGCAAGCCGCATACCCGGCGGCCCAGCCCGCCGGGGCGGGGCGCACGGCGCGGGGCGCGGGAAAATTTGTGTGGGCGTTGAAAAAAGGGAAGGGCGGCGCGTAGGCGCGCGCGGCGGGCCGCCGCCAGGCCGCATTGGCATGAAGGTTGCGGGTAAGTCTCTTACCGTTCAATCCGACTGGAGTCCCGCATGTCCTTATCGCTTGGGCTGCAGATGCGGCAGCATCTTGCGCTCACCCCCAGGCTGCAACAGTCGCTGCGTTTGCTGCAGCTTTCGTCGCTGGAGTTTCAGCAGGAGTGGCAACAGGCGCTCGACAACAACCCGTTCCTCGAAGACACCCGCGCGCCCGACGAGGCGGCGAAGGCCGCCGACGCGGCCGTGGAGCCCGATTCGCCGACGCGCGCGGAATCGCCGGACACGGCAACGGTTCACGTCGAATCCGGGCGCGGCGTGGATGCGGCGGACGCCGGGCACGCGGATACCGCGCCGCGCGGCGGGCGGTCCGGCGGCGAAGCCGTCGGCCTGGAGCCCGGCGAATGGAACGCCCCCGAGCCCTCGCTGCGCGCGCATCTGCATGAGGCCTTGCGTCTGCAACCGCTGTCCGGGCGCGACCGCGCGGCCGCGCACATGATCGTCGATGCCCTCGACGACGACGGCTATCTGCGGCAGTCGCTCGCCGATCTCGTGCGCGTCGTGGAACCCGGGCTCGGGCTCGACGAAGGCGATCTCGCGGTGGCGCTGCGGCGCGTGCAGTCGCTCGAACGGCCGGGGATCGGCGCGCGCTCGCTGGCCGAATGCCTGCTGCTGCAACTCGACGACCTGCCGCCCGACACCCCGGCTCTCGCGTGCGCGCGGGCAGTCGTGCAAGACCATCTCGAATGTCTCGCGCGGCGCGAGATGGCCGACCTGCGCCGCCGGCTCGATTGCGATGCGCGCACGCTCGACGCCGCCTGTGCGCTCGTGCGCCGTCTCGATCCGCGTCCGGGCAACCAGTACGGCAGCGTGCGCGGCGAATACGTGGTGCCCGACGTGATCGTGCGGCAGATTCGAGGGGACTGGATCGTGATGGTCAACCCCGATCTGGTTCCGTGCGTGCGCATCCATCGCCGCTACGCGGCCCTGTTCGCGCGCGAGCGCGGCGCACGCGATTCGCTGCTGGGCCAGCAGTTGCAGGAAGCGCACTGGCTGCTCAGGAACGCACGCAAGCGCTTCGATACGATCCAGCGGGTCGGGGCCTGCATCGTCGAGCGGCAGCGGGATTTCTTCCGCCATGGCGAGCGCGCGCTCAAGCCGATGATCCTGCGCGACATCGCCGAGGCGCTCGACCTGCATGAATCGACCGTATCGCGCGCGACCGGCAACAAGTACATGGCGACGCCGCACGGCACTTTCGAATTCAAGTACTTCTTCCCGCGCAAGCTGGAGGCGGTGGGGGCGGGCGTGGGTTCGGCGGCCGCCGCGAAGGCGCTGATCCGTGAGTTGATCGCGGACGAGGCGGCGCGTGCGCCTTGGTCGGATGTGGCGCTGGCGAAGGCGCTCGCGGCGCGCGGCATCGTATTGGCGCGCCGCACCGTGACGAAGTACCGGCAGGCGATGCGGATTCCGGCCGCCGATCTGCGTCGTCGCATGCCGGATTGATGTTGGGGGAGGCTGTCGGTGCGGCTGGATTCGAGGGGTTATCGGGTATGCCGCGCGTCGTGCGCTTGCTGCGTGTTTCGTGAGTGACGCGCGTCGTTCCTGCAGAAGCCGGCACCCGGCTTTCGCGCGCGCACCGATCCTCATGATCTCGATGAAGCGCGCGCGGCATGGCATGGCGGCATCGGACCAACGCGCCGTCATGCGCGTCGCCGCGCATGCCCCGCGGCGGCGGCGGGGTGCCGTCGCCACAGGAATCAACGCTCAATGCCGTCCGCCGCGCGGTTCGGCCGCGTTCGGCGAGGCTTCGTGAGGCGGCGCGTCGAAGTCGAGTTCCTCTTCCGCGATCCAGTACGGCGAGCGGCCGTAGTACTGGTGCAGCGTGTCCGCCCATTGCGGGTCGGCCATCGCGGGCCAGTGATCCTTGTCGAAGCCGGGGGCGTGACGGATCAGTTCGGCGGAAACCGACAGCAGGAAGCGCTTGCGGTCGGTGTCGAGCGTCAGCGCGCTCCACGGTATCGCGAGCAGCTTGTCGCCGATGCCGAGCAGGCCGCCGCTCGACAGCACCGCGTACGCGATGCGTCCGGTGCGGACGTCAAGCATGATGTGCTTGATCTTGCCGACATCGTCGCCATCGGTCGTGTAGACCTTGTTGCCTTCCAGGGTGTTGGCCGCCATCACGTCGGGGCCGGGTCCGTTCGCGGTGGCGCGGCCCTTGCCGACGATGCGGGCCTGGCCTTGATCGGGGGTGTGCATGAGTGTCCTCCTGAAGAGGCGAACGCGTCGCGTCCGCGCGGGTGGGCATCGAACCGATGCGGCGCATGCGCGCGCACCGGCCTTCGTCGTGCAAGGCGCGTACCCGGCGCGCGGATGGCGCCGGGCGGGCGTCGGGTGGAGGCCGCCTGCGCAAAACCTACGAGGCTGTGTAAAAAGCGCCGTACGTGCCTGCGCCGCATCGCCGTGCGTGCATGCCGGGCGGATGGCATGGCGCTTGCGCATGACTGAGCGCGCCGCGCCGGTGCCGCGCGTCGCGATGCCATTCAAAGGAGGGCCAGCATGCCTGCAAAATCCCAGGCGCAGCAGCGCGCCGCGGGCGCTGCGCTGTCGGCGAAGCGCGGCTGCATCAAGGTGAAGGCTCTGAAGCCGCCGTCGCAGGCGATGTACACGTCGATGAGCGAGCGCGAGCGCGAGACGATGGCGTCGACGCCGAGGCATGGCAAGCCGAAACATGTCCGCGACGCGTGAGCGTCGAACCGCATTGGACAGGCGCGTCCCATGCCTCGATATGCCGTCATCTTTTTCGTCATCGCGATCATCGCCGCGTTGTTCGGCTTCGGCGGGATCGCGGCCGGTGCGGCGGAGATCGTGAAGATTCAGTTTTATATCTTCGCGGTGATTTTCCTCGTCACGCTCGTGCTGGGGACCGTGCGCCGATGATGCGGGGCCGCCTTCCGCCCGACCGGGTTTCAGCCGGCGCGCGACGCCATTCAGCCTGTCCCTCGACGAGGATTCCGGAGCGGCGCGCGTGCGCCGGTCCTTCATCCAGGAGAGCGTCATGCAAGCGAATCTTGGTTACGGTATCGACTCCGATGATCGGGAGGACGAGGTCGCCGAGCGCAGGCTCGATACGACGATCCATTTCGACGCAGCATCCCGGCGCATCACGTTTCATATCGCCTGGGCGATTGCGGTCGACGGCGTGCGCGACACGGCGCGGCATTCGGTCGAGCTGAGCGTCGACTGCGGGACGGTCGAGCGCTTCGGCCACCTCGACGCCGCCGCGCGCGCACGCGTGCGCGCGATGCTGAGCGCGACGATCTGGGAGATGCTCGATGCGCTGCCGGCGCATGGCGAGGCGCGGACGTTGCGGGTGGAGCTGTCGCGGGCGACGCTCGACGCGGCGTGTCGGCTGCAATGATGTCGGGGTTGAGGGGGTAGGCTGCGCTGGGCAGCGATCGCACTCATCTGCGGAACGACAAGGACTGGGTGCTGGGGGATGCCTGCCCGCGTGAATGCGGCGCGGCGAGGGAAGCGGGGCGCAGTGCGCGGGCGTTGAGCGACCGGGCCGACCGCGCCAGGGAAAGCCCCGATGCGTTCAGGGCCCTGATCGATCAATCCTTCGCGTGTGACTACGCGAACCTGCTCGTGGAGGCAGAAGCGAAGAGCGTACGCTCCGCTTCCCGACAGGTGTGGATCTGCGCTATCGCGCGGCTCGCGAGGCGCTGGACGTGCTGGCCACGCGCGCGGTCGCTCACGCGAAGCGGGCGTCCCGGCAGGGCAGCCCGCCCATCACGCGGAACCGACGCCCGGCGGCCCGCGCATCACGCGGCGGGCGGCGCGCCGTCGCCCCGCCCGTACATCACATCAATGCTTTTCCGGCAGGAACCAGTTCATCACGAGCGCGCAGATGCCGCCCGTGGCGACGCCCGACTCGAGCACGTTCTTGAGCGCGTGCGGCAGGCTGGTGAGGATCTCCGGCACTTGCGACACGCCGAGGCCGAGCGCGAGCGACACGGCGATGATCAGCAGCGCGCGGCGGTCGAGCCGGATGCCGGCGAGGATGTTGATGCCGGACGCGGCCACCGCGCCGAACATCACCATCGCTGCGCCGCCCAGCACGGGTTCGGGCACGGCCTGCAGCACGCCGGCGACGGTCGGGAACAGGCCGAGCACCACCAGCATGCCGGCGATCCAGATGCCCACGTGACGGCTCGCGATGCCGGTGAGCTGGATCACGCCGTTGTTCTGCGCGAACACGGAACTCGGGAACGTATTGAACACGCCGGCCAGCAGAGAATTCGCGCCGTTGACGAGCACGCCGCCCTTGATGCGCTGCATCCACAGCGGGCCTTCGACCGGCTGCCGGGAGATCTTGCTGGTCGCGGTCACGTCGCCGATCGCTTCGAGCGAGGTGACGAGATAGATGATCAGCATCGGCACGAACAGCGGCCATGAGAAGCCGAGGCCGAAGTGCAGCGGCGTCGGCACCTGGAACAGCGCTGCTTCGCGCGCGCCGGTGAAGTCGAGGCGGCCCATCGCGGCGGCGGCGAGATAGCCGATCGCGAGCGCGATCACGAGCGCGGTGCTGCGCACCCAGACCACGGGTACGCGGTTGAGCAGGATGATCGAGCCGAGCACGAGGCCGGACAGCGTGAGGTTCTGCACGCTCGCAAAGGTGCCCTTGGCCATCGCGCCGTAGCCGCCGCCCATGCTGACGAGGCCGACCTTGATCAGGGTGAGGCCGATCAGCAGCACCACGATGCCGGTGACGAGCGGCGTGATCAGGCGCTTGACGAACGGCAGGATGCGCGACACGGCCATCTCGACGAACGAGCCCGCGATCACGACGCCGAAGATCGCGGCCATCACGGTCTCGACCGGCGTGCCCTGCTTGACCATCACGCTGCCGCCCGCGATCAGCGGGCCGACGAAATTGAAGCTCGTGCCCTGCACGATCAGCAGGCCGGCGCCGAGCGGCCCGATGCGCCGGCATTGCAGGAAGGTGGCGATGCCGGAGATCACGAGCGACATCGACACGATCAGCGTGGTGTCGCGGCTCGACACGCCGAGCGCCTGGCAGATCAGCAGGCCGGGCGTGACGATCGGCACCAGGATCGCCAGCAGGTGCTGCAAGGCGGCGACGAAGGCGACCATCGGCGCGGGGCGGTCGTCGGGGCCATAGACGAGATCGCGGCCGGGTTCGGCGTCGTCGGTGCCGGCAGAGGCGGGGTTGGCGGGGGAAGCGGGTTGCATGACGGGGGCCGGTCAGGTGGAAAAAGCGGAATTTTACGGGAACGGCGCGGCGGCGGGCCAGGGAGGGGGCCGCCGGGCGCCGGCGACGGCGCGACGCGGGGCGTCGAGCGGGGGCGGGCGCACGGGCGGCGCAGGCGTATCGCGCAGCGGGAAATCCGCGGGAAAATCGCCGGATTGTCTGTGCATTTGGATAGGACGACGCGATTTGGATAATCGAATGCCCTGCACGAAGGGAATGGGCGCTTTACAGGCCGGTACGACATTTTCCATGCACGGGAAAATCAATCGAATTCGAGTCGCGGGCGAATGCCATTTCCGTTCATGGCTTGTTTATCCGCATGACGGGCCGCGTTGGAAGACGCGCGCGTCGTGGTTACTCCATGCAAGGACCGAAGCCGCGCCGAAGCCCGGCCGCCCGCCGGGGCCGTTGCGCGAGGGGGACGGATCGTTATCGCACGCCGTTGTGATGCCTCGTCGCTTCGAGTACCCTCTCGGCGATACATTTTTCACCGTCCCGCGCGCCGTCGCGCCCGCCATGAGAATCGTCGCTCCACTCGCCGTCGCCGTTGCGCTGGCCGGCTGCCAGACCAATCGGCCCGACCCGGTCGCCGTGAACAACGCCTCCCTGTGGACGATCGAGAATACCCTGCCCGCGCCGCGCGTCCGGTACGTCGATCCGGCGGGGCGGGCCGCGCGGGCGCTGTACGCGGATCGCGTGGTTCAGCTGCCCGGGGTGGACGAAGCGGATGCCGTCCGACATCAGCAGACGCTCGACCGCCTCGGACAGCGCTTTTCGCAGTGGTGCGAGCGGGAATCGCTGCAGCCCGGCGACGAGACTTACCCGTATGATCAGGCCACGCTCACGCATGACATCGAGTCGATCGCGGGCGCGCAACTGCCGACCGACAGCCCGCTCCTGATCTGCATGGGACGCAACGGCCGCACGCTGGTCGGCGCGTACGTGGTGCTGACGGGCCGTCGCGTGGCGTTCTACAAGGCGGACGATGCGCGTCGGCTGAGGCTGTTCCTGGCGCGCCGGGAAGGCGGCGGGTCGGCCGCGCCGGCGGCGGTGCGCTGACGCGCAGGTCCGCCGGCAGGGAAAAACAGGGTGGCGCCCCGCGCGCCGCCCGGGGAAGATGCTCCGGATGCGGAGCGAAAGGGACAGGCGTGACGCCTGTGATTCAGTCGATGGTCTCGTGGAAGAAGAGGTGGATTATGGTGGGGCGTTGGGTGACGGTCGCGCTGACGGCGGCCGCGTTGTTCGCGCTGGCGGGCTGCAATACGGTGGCCGGGGTCGGCAAGGATATTTCGGATTCGGCCCACGCGGTCCAGCACGCGCTGTAACGCGGCAACGGGCGGCATCACGGGGCGGGGCGCGCGGCTGCGCGTTCCCGCCCCGTGTCTTTGGTGGCGCGGCCGCCGCCTGGATTCAGACCGGCCGCAGCGTGATCCCCTGCCATTGTCCGTTCACGTGCAGCTCGCGGACCAGATCGGCGATGCAGCGCCGCACGGCGATCGCGGCCGCGCTGACGGGCGCGGTGTTCGACCAGCACAGGCTCACGGGCCGCCGCAGCTGCGGCTCGACCAGGCGGCGCACCGGCGGCCGCCGGGCGGCGTCGCGCGACGCGAGGATCGACACCGGGAAGATCGCGTGCGCCGCGCCGGAGCAAGCGATATCGAGCAGGGTCGGCAATGAATCGATGTCCGCGATGATGTTCAGCTCGACATCGGCTTGCGCGAAGGCGCGCTCGATCAAGAGGCGCAGCGCGTGCGGCGGGCTCGGCGCGGCGAACGGCAGGTTCGCGAGCTGCGCGAACGTGCAGGTGGGATCGCGGCCCTCGGTCGGGGCGAGGCTGCCGCCCATCACGTAGAGATCTTCGTCGAACAGCGGCGACACCGACATCCCCGTGCTTTCCGTCTCGCGGAACAGGATCGCGAGATCGAGGCGGCCGTTGAGCAATAGCTCGGAGATATAACCGCTCACGCTTTCGAACAGCTGCAGGCGGATGCCCGGGTAGTGCTGGCGGATTCGCTGGAACAGCGGCAGCCCGAGGCTGGCCGCGATCGTGGTGGGAAACCCCACCGACACGGTGCCCGATTCGCCGTGGCCGCCCTCGCGGACGTCCTGCCGCAGATGCTCGATTTGCCGCAGCACGCCGCGCGCGTGCCGGTACAGGTTCTTGCCCGCCTCGGTCGGCGCGACGCCGAGCGAGCTGCGCTGCAGGAGCTGCGCGCCGAGCTCCTCCTCGAGCGCGCGCAGCTGCACGCTCAGCGACGGCTGCGCGACCAGCAGCATCTCCGCCGCCTTCGAGAGGCTGCCGCTGTCGACGATTCCCACGAAATTGCGTAGTTGTTTGATTTCCATAAGCAGCGGTGCAGCCAAGCAGCGGCGCCGGTAAGAAATACGCTACCGGAAAAACGAAACGTGTTCGATTGAGATCAAACCGGCGAACAAATATAAGAATTGATTGCCGAATATCGGTGATTCGGAAAGCGGTTATTAGCTTAACGTATACCCCCCATCGGGTAACGGTATTTCCGCTGGTTACCGGCCCCGCCTATTATGCAAGCACAAAATACCGGCGATAAAAAAGAGATAAACGAGGCGATGAGAGCGCGACCTTCCTATTTGCAGCCGTCCACAGCCGATAATCCCGGCAATCCATCCCATTCCACGCCGCCCGCGGCGCGCGGCGTCTGGCAGCAGGCCCTGGCGTGGCGCGTCGGCGTGATTCCGCTGCCGGTCTACATCGTGCTGCTGGCCGCGGTCACGGCGGCGACGGCCACGGGCAAGCTCACGGCCGAGCTGCTGCCGATGATCGCGACGCTCAGCGTGTTCGGCTTCACCTGCGCGGAAATCGGCCAGCGCATTCCGGTGTTCCGCAGCATCGGCGGGCCGGTCATCCTGACGACCTTCCTGCCGGCCTACCTCGTGTTCGAACAGCTGTTGCCGTCCGTCTTCGTCAAGCCGATCATCGATTTCTGGAAGGCGAGCAACATCCTCTATCTGTTCATCGTCTGCATCATTGTCGGCAGCATTCTGAGCATGAACCGCAAGGTGCTGATCGGCGGCTTCCTGCGCATCTTCGCGCCGCTCGCGGCGGGGTCGGTCGCGGCGCTCGGCGTGGGGCTCGCGGTCGGCACGCTGCTCGGCATGTCGGCGTTCCATACGATGTTCTTCGTGGTGATCCCGGTGATGGCGGGCGGCTTCGGCGAGGGCGTGGTGCCGCTGACGCTCGGCTATGCCACGCTGCTGCACCGGCCGGCCGCCGAGCTGCTCGCGCAGGTGTTCCCGGCCGTGATGCTCGGCAATCTGTGCGCGATCATGTTCGCGGGCTGCCTCGACGCGCTCGGCAAGCGCTATCCGGGGCTGACGGGCAACGGCCAGCTGATGCGCGCCGGCGGCGACGGGCTCGATGCGCTCACGCAGGCCGAGCCCGACGCGCGAAGCGCGCCGATGGACGTGCCCGCCGCGCTGATGGCGGCGGTCTGCCTGTACTTTCTCGGCGCGCTCGCGCAGAGCGCGTTCGGCCTGCCCGGCCCGGTCGCGATGCTGTCGCTCGCGGTCGCGGCGAAACTCGGGGCCGTGTTCCCGCCGGCCATCGAGCGCGGCGCGGGCGCGCTCTACCATTTCTTCGCGAAGGTCGTCACGTATCCGCTGCTGTTCGCGGTCGGCATCGCGATCACGCCGTGGAAGAAGGTCGTCGAAGCCTGCACCGTGCCGACGCTCCTCACGATCGTCGCGACGGTCGCCACGCTGATGAGCGTCGGCTTCGTGGTCGCGCGCCGCTTGAACATGCATCCGATCGACACCGCGATCGTGGTGGGCACGCACAGCGGGATGGGCGGCACGGGCGACGTCGCGATCCTGAGCGCCGCGAACCGGATGCGGCTGATGCCGTTCGCGCAGATCGCGACCCGCATCGGCGGCGCGATCACGATCACGCTGAGCCTGATCGTGCTGGCCCGGATCGTCTGACGCATCCGCATTCACCGAGGAGAGCCCCGCATGCACCCGCTGGATGGAATCACGGTCGTCGCGCTCGAGCATGCGGTCGCCGCGCCGTTCTGCACGCGCCAGCTCGCGGACCTGGGCGCGCGCGTGATCAAGATCGAGCGGCCGCGCGTGGGCGATTTCGCGCGCGCCTACGACGAACGCGTCGGCGGTCTGTCGTCGAGCTTCGTCTGGGCCAACCGGTCGAAGGAAAGCCTCACGCTCGACCTGAAGCAGCCGGCCGCGCGCGCGGTGCTGCTGCGCCTGTTGGAAGAGGCGGACGTGTTCATCCAGAATCTCGCGCCCGGCGCGGCGGATCGGCTCGGGCTCGACTACGAGACGCTCAACGCGCATTTTCCGCGACTGATCGTGTGCGGGATCTCGGGCTACGGGCCGGACGGCGCGTATCGCGACAAGAAGGCCTACGACCTGCTGATCCAGAGCGAGGCCGGCCTGCTGTCGATCACGGGCACGCCGGACGCGCCCGCGAAGTCGGGCTGCTCGATCGCGGACATCGCGACCGGCATGTATGCGTACAGCAACATCCTGTCGGCGCTGCTGCAGCGCCAGAAGACCGGGCGCGGCCGGCGCATCGACGTGTCGATGCTGGAGAGCATGGTCGAGTGGATGGGCTTCCCGCTCTACTACAGCATCGACGGCCAGGCGCCGCCGCTGCGCTCCGGCGCGGCGCACGCGACGATCTATCCCTACGGGCCGTTCGCGACGGGCGGCGGCGACACCGTGGTGCTCGGCCTGCAGAACGAGCGCGAGTGGCAGGTGTTCTGCGAACGCGTGCTGGAACGGCCCGCGCTCGCGGACGATCCGCGTTTCGCGTCGAATTCGCGCCGGCTCGACGCGAAGGACGAACTGCACGCGATCATCACCACGGTGTTCGCGGCGCTCGATGCGGACCGGCTGGTCGCGCGGCTCGACGCGGCGGGCATCGCGAATGCGCGCCTGAACGACATGCGCGACGTGTGGGCGCATCCGCAGCTCGCCGCGCGGCGTCGCTGGACCGAGGTGCAGACGGAACGCGGGCCGGTGCCCGCGCTGCTGCCGCCCGGCGCGGACGCCGCCGCGCCGCCGCCGATGCGCGCGGTGCCGGCGCTCGGGGAGCACACCGACGCGATCCTGGCCGAACTCGGCTTCACGTCTGCGCAGATCGACGCGATGCATGCGACGGATGCCGTCTGAGAGAAGGGAGGAACGCATGCCGCATTGTCTGTTCGGTCGCCGACGCGGCGCGCGCGTCGGCCGCGCGGGCGTGGCGCCCGGCGCGGCGCGTACGCGCTCGCGGCCGGCGGCGCGCCGCCGCTGCGCGGGAGGAAGGGGAAGGGCGCCGGCGCGAGTCCGGCGCGCTGCATTGAATCAATACAAAGAACACACGAGGATGTGAGGGAGCGTCATGAACGTAGTCGAACACGAGTCGTATCAGAGCCTGAAGGAAAAGATGAAGGCGATGGAGCAGGCGGTCGAGGCGGCCCGCAAGAGCGAGATCGAGGCGGCGCTGAGCGCCGTGCGGCGCACGATCAAGGAATACGGGCTGACCGAGCGCGACATCTTCGGCGCGCGGCGGCTGGACGGCGGGCGCGACCGGCGCGTCGGCCGGGTCCGGCCGAAGTATCGCAATCCCGCCACGGGCGAGACCTGGTCCGGCCGCGGCCGGCCGCCGCGCTGGATCGCGGGGCAGGAATACGCGCCGTTCCTGATCCGCACCACGAACTGACGGCGCGCGGCATCGACGTCGCGGCGCGCGCGTATTAGAGTGACGCGATCGCCCCCGGCTGCGAGGATGGCCATGTCCGCTTCTCCCGATGCGCGTTGTCCGTTCCAGCCGGCGTCCGCGTCCGACGCCCCCGCTTGCCCCGTGAGCGCGCAGGCCGCCGCGTTCGATCCGTTCGGCGACGGCTATCAGCAGGATCCTCCCGATTACCTTCGTTGGGCGCGCGAGCGCGAACCGGTGTTCTACAGCCCACGGCTCGGCTACTGGGTCGTGACGCGCTACGCGGACATCAAGGAGGTGTTCCGCGACAACCAGACCTTCAGTCCGTCGATCGCGCTCGAGAAGATCACGCCGACCGGCCCCGAGGCGAACGCGGTGCTCGCGTCCTACGACTATGCGATGAACCGCACGCTCGTCAACGAGGACGAGCCCGCGCACATGGCGCGGCGGCGTCTGCTGATCGAACCGTTCACGCCCGAGGCGGTGCAGCGGCATGCGCCGCTGGTGCGGCGGCTCGCGCGCGACTACGTCGATCGCTTCGTCGACGCCGGCCGCGCGGACCTGGTCGAACAGATGTTGTGGGAAGTGCCGCTGACCGTCGCGCTGCATTTCCTCGGCGTGCCCGAAGAGGACATGGACACGCTGCGCCGCTATTCGATCGCGCATACGGTGAACACCTGGGGGCGGCCGCGCCCCGATGAGCAGGTGGCGGTCGCGCATGCGGTCGGGCGGTTCTGGCAATACGCGGGCGGCGTGCTCGACAGGATGCGCGCCGATCCGTCGGGGCCGGGCTGGATGCAGCTCGGGATCCGCCTGCAACGCGCGCATCCGGACGTCATCACCGATTCGTACCTGCACTCGATGATGATGGCGGGCATCGTCGCCGCGCACGAGACGACCGCGCATGCGGCCGCGAACGCGCTGACCCTGCTGTTGCGGCATCCGCACGCGTGGCGCGAACTGTGCGCGGATCCGGCGCTGATCCCGAACGCGGTCGACGAGTGCCTGCGGCACAACGGCTCGGTCGCCGCGTGGCGACGCATCGCCACGCGCGACGCGATGGTGGGCGGCGTGCCGGTGCCGGCCGGCGCGAAGCTCCTGATCGTCACGGCGTCGGCGAATCACGACGCGCGCCATTTCAACGATCCCGATCTGTTCGACATCCATCGCGACAACCCGGCCGAGCACCTGACCTTCGGCTATGGCGCGCACCAGTGCCTCGGCAAGCATCTCGCGCGCATGGAGTTGCAGATCCTCGTCGATGAGCTGACGCGGCGGCTGCCGCATCTGCGGTTGGCCGCGCAGAAATTCAGCTATGTGCCGAATACCTCGTTTCGTGGGCCTGAGCATCTGTGGGTCGAGTGGGATCCGGCCGAGAACCCCGAGCGCACGTGGCCGGCGGTGGGTGCCTCGACACTGGTGGTTCGGGTCGGCGAATCGAATGCGCGCCGTGCGGGGCGTGAGCTGACCGTGCTGTCGATCACGCCGGAGGCGGACGATATCGTCCGGGTGCGGCTGGCCGCGCCCGACGGCGCGGTGTTGCCGGCCTGGCGCGCGGGCGCGCATCTCGACGTGGCCTGCGGGGATACGGGGCTGTCGCGACAGTATTCGCTGTGCGGGGATCCAGATGTGCGCACGGTCTACGACATCGCGGTGCTGCGCGCGCCCGACAGTCGCGGCGGTTCGGCGTGGCTGCATCGCGCGTTGAGTACGGGCATGCGCGTGCGGGTGCGCGGGCCGCGCAATCACTTCGGGCTCGCGCCCGAGGCCGGGCGCGTGATCTTCGTCGCGGGCGGCATCGGCATCACGCCGATCATGGCGCTGGCGAACGAGGCGCGCATGCGCGGGCTTGACTACGTCGTGCATTACTGCGGCCGGCGTCGCGCGGCGATGGCGTTTGTCGATGCGCTGCACGCGCTGCATGGGGCGCGGCTGTGTCTCCATGTCACGGATGAGGGCACGCGCCTCGATCCCGCCGCGCTTGACGTCGCGCCGGGCGTGCAGGTCTATGGATGCGGCCCGGCGCGCCTGCTGGATGCGCTGGCCGAGCGTGCGCAGCGCTGGCCGCATGATGCGCTGCGGGTCGAACGCTTTGCGGCGGCTGTGTCGGGCGCGGGCCGGGGGCCGGATCGTGCGTTCGAGGTCGAACTGAAGGACTCGGGGCTGGTGCTGACCGTGCCGGCCGACCGCACGCTGCTGTCGGTGCTGCGCGCGGCGAATGTCGACGTGCCGAGCGACTGCGAGGAGGGCTTGTGCGGTGCGTGCGAGGTGCGCGTGCTGGCGGGCGAGGTCGAGCATCGCGACAGCGTGTTGAGCGCGGGCGAACGGGCGCTTAATACGCGCATGATGGCTTGCTGTTCGCGGGCGGGTGGGGGAAGGCTTGTGTTGGAGATTTGAAGGCGTCGGGCAGCCGGATACGCCACATCCGTCAGACGCGGAAAGCGGGAACGCCGCCCGCGTCGTCATGCGAGCCGCCCGCCCGGTATCGCGTCGATTTCCCACGACGCATGACGTGTATAGGTCGAGTCCTGACCGGTCAGTCGACGGACAATACGACCGCTCGTCGCCAATGGCGGTGATCGACCGAGGCTGTGTGAAAACGCGTTGATCGTCTAGACTGAATCAACGCATTCAGGATGGGCTGCCCATGAAGCGA
>NZ_JBXAPG010000079.1:0-19573 GCF_058803765.1 Burkholderia sp. GW821-FHT14F03 | reverse complement strand
CCCCCCCCCCCCCCCCCCCCCCCCCCCCCCCCCCCCCCCCCCCCCCCCCCCCCCCCCCCCCCCCCCCCCCCCCCGCGGCCGGCTTACAGATGCTCGGCGAGGAAGCTCAGCGTGCGGCCGTGCGCGAGCGCGGCGGCGCGCTGGTGGTAGGAGGCGCGGTCGGTGCAGTTGAAGCCGTGTTCGGCGTCCGGGTACAGGTGGAAGGCCGCGTTCGCGCGGCCGGCGAACGCCTGCCGCACCTGGTCGACCGCCTCGGGCGGAATGCCGTGGTCGTGGCCCGCGTAGTGGAACACGATCGGCTGGGCGACCTTGCCGGCGACGTCGAGATGGTTCTGGATGCCGCCGCCGTAGTAGGCGACGGCCGCGTCGACCGAACCGGCCGCGGCGGCCAGATAGACGAGCCGGCCGCCGAAGCAGTAGCCGATCGCGGCGAGCTTGCCGTCGACCTCGGGCCGCGCGCGCAGCGCGGCGGCCGCCGCGCCGAGATCGGCCACCGCGAGGCCGACGTCGGTCTTCTGCAGTAGTTCGATGCCCTTGTCACGGTCCGCGCCGTCGTAGGTCAGTTCGACGCGCGGCTGGGTGCGCCAGAACACGTCCGGCGCGAGCGCGACATAGCCGTCCGCCGCGTACTGGTCCGCGACCGCGCGGATATGGCTGTTGACGCCGAAGATTTCCTGGACGATGAGGACGGCGGGCCCCTTGCCGCGTTTCGGCAGCGCAAGGTAGCCACCGAAGCTGTCGCCGCCGGTGGGGATGTCGATCCATTGGGAAGCCATGCAGATCTCCTGGCAGGCGGAGCCGGTCGGCTCCGAGATTGAGTGAAAAAGGCGCGCGTCAGTGTGCCATCAATCGGGCGCGGTTGCAGTCGACGCACGGGGCCCGCGCCGCGCGACGCCGGCCGGGCGGATCTGGATCCGTTTCGAATGCCGCATCGCCTCCGTTTCAGGCGTCGCGATCACGCATGCCTCGACTTGTCCGCCGGCCATGCCGTTCGCCGCGCGGGCGGCGACGGCGAGCGTGATTCGCGCCGCGATGGCGCGGCGTCGGACGCCGGCACGCTCGGCTGCCAGGGCGGCGCGTCGTGCCGATGGACCTGTTCGCGGTCGAGGCGGGGGCCGCGCGCGGTCAGGCTGTTCGCGTTGCCCGAGAGGACGCCCGGCGACGCGACCGTGCAGCGCGCCTGTTGCGATCGATCCGCTGCGCGCGGTTGTCGGCTTGCCACCCGGCGCGCCGCTCGACACGCCACGCGGTTCGCGCGGTTCGTGCTCGGCGTGCTCGCGCGCGAACGAGGGCGACGACCGGTCGCTGCGGATCGGATGGAGCATGACGCTCGGCCGGCGACGCGGCGCGGCGCGCTCGAGTGCTGCGTTCGCCGACACGGCGGCCGGCGAATGGCGAGACGCGCTCGGGGCGGCATGTTCGTTCGAGCGGCGCGCGACGCCGCTTGCAGCCGTTGGGGATGGCTGAATTATTTCAGAGCGAAGCGCTTGATTCGAAACATTAACGGTGGGCAATTCTTATATTAATGTCGCCTTTCATTTCGTATCCTAATCAGCGGAAACCCTTATCCAACGCAGGTTTCCGGCAATCTTTGCTGCGCCGCTATTGGTACTGGTCCCAGTTTCTTAAAAAAAATCCTGGAATTAATTTGATCACCTACACTTTCGCGCAAGTACGAGGGACGCCGGTCCGGCGGCCCGCGTGCTTGTGGCCAAGTGCATGAGTGATGCATCCGGCGCGCGTCAGTAACAGGCCCATGCGATGACGTGGGCGGCGGGGCACTGGCGACGACGTTTTCTGGGACCGAAACTGGAGACTTACATGACTATTAAGATGCCGAAGTTGTTGCCGATGGGTGCGGCAGCCATGCTGTTGGCCGCGGCCGCCACCAACGCGACGGCCGACCAGGTCGTCAAGATCGGCCACGTCGCGCCGCTGACGGGCGGGATTGCCCACCTGGGCAAGGACAATGAAAACGGCGCGCGCCTCGCCATCGAGGAAATCAACGCGAAGGGCCTGACGATCGGCGGCGAGAAGATCACGCTCCAGCTCGACGCGCAGGACGACGCGGCCGACCCGCGCACGGCCACGCAGGTCGCGCAGAAGCTGGTCGACGACAAGGTCGTCGCGGTGGTCGGCCACCTGAACTCCGGCACCTCGATCCCGGCATCGAAGATCTACAGCGACGCTGGCATCGTGCAGATCTCGCCGTCGGCGACCAACCCGGCCTATACGCAGCAAGGGTTCAAGACCACCTACCGCGTGGTGGCGACCGACGCGCAGCAGGGGCCGGCACTCGCGAACTACGCCCAGTCGAAGGGCATCAAGAGCGTGGCCGTGGTCGACGATTCGACCGCCTACGGCCAGGGTCTCGCCAACGAGTTCGAGAAGAAGGCGAAGGCGCTCGGGCTCAAGGTGATGTCGCACGATGCGACCAACGACAAGGCGGTCGACTTCCGCGCGATTTTGACCAAGATCAAGGGTGAGAATCCGGACGCGATCATGTACGGCGGCATGGATGCGACGGGCGGGCCGTTCGCGAAGCAGGCGAAGCAACTGGGCCTGCGCGCGAAGATCCTCGCGGGCGACGGCGTGTGCACCGAGCAGCTGTCCGATCTCGCGGGCGACGCGGCCGACAACGTGGTGTGCTCGCAGGCGGGCGCGGCGCTCGAGAAGATGCCGGGTGGTGCGGCGTTCCAGAACAAGTACCAGAAGCGTTTCGGCCAGCCGATCCAGATCTACTCGCCGTTCACCTATGACGCGGTCTACATCGTCGTCGACGCGATGAAGCGCGCGAACTCGGTCGATCCGGCGAAGATCCTGGCGGTGATGCCGGCCACGGACTACAAAGGCGTGATCGGCGAGACGGTGTTCGATGCGAAGGGCGATCTGAAGCACGGCATCATTTCGCTCTATGACTACAAGGGCGGCAAGAAGACGTTCCTCGACCAGGTGAAGATGTAATACCGGCGGCGACTCGCGAGGGAACGGGCGCGCATGCGGCAACGCATGCGCGCTTTGTTTTGGCGGCGCCGTTCAGATTCAGATCTTGAGGCGGCTGAGCACCTTGGGCGCGGCGACGGCGACGAGCGCCGCGCACAACGCGACGACCGACAGGCCGACAGGCAGGCTGGCCATCTGCGTGACCGCGCCGATCACGACCGGGCCGAACATCAGGCCGAAGTACGCGAGCCCCGCGACATGCGCGAGCCCTTCGGCCGCGTGGATGCCGGGCACGCGCGCGGCGGCGGCGAACAGCACCGGCATCATGTTCGCGAGGCCGAGCCCCATCAGCGCGAAACCGGTGAGCGTGGCGACCGCGTTGGGCAGCAAGAGCGCGCCGATCATCCCGGCGCAGGCGAGCGCGGCGCTCGCGAACACGAGCTGCGGCGCGCCGAAGCGGGCGCGGATCGCGTCGCCGCCGAAGCGCGCGGCGGCCATGCCGCCCGAGAACGCCGCATAGGCGGCGCTCGACAGCGCGGGCGTCGCGCCCACGATGTCGCGCATATAGACCGTCGCCCAGTCGTACATCGCGCCTTCGGCGATCAGCGCGACGAGTGCGATCGCGCCCAGCATCCACAGCGCGGGCGAGCGCCAGCGGCTCGCGTCGGCGTGGCCGTGCGCGGCGTCGGTGTGCGGCACGTGCGGCAGCACGGCGGGACAGGCGACGAGCAGGACCCCTGCGCTGACGAGCGCGGCGAGCGCGAGATGGACGGCGGGCGGCATGCCGGCTGACAGCAGCGCCCCGCCCGCGGCCGCGCCGGCCAGGCCGCCGATGCTGAACATGCCGTGCAGGGTGGAAATGATCGGCCGTCCGACCGCGATCTCGACCGCGCTGGCTTCGGCATTCATCGCCACGTCGAGCGTCGCCATCGAGAAACCGAACAGCGCCAGCAGCGCGAGCAGCAGCGGATAGGTGGGCACCACCAGGATCAGCGCCGCGCAGGCCGACATCGCGAGGCCGCCCGCGAGGCACGCGGTGCGGTTGCCGACGCGGGCGATCCAGCGCGCGTTGGTGGTCATCGCGACGATCGAGCCGGTCGCGACCGCGAGCAGCGCGTAGGACAGCAGCGCGGGGCTCAACGAGAAGCGGTCGCGCACGGTGGGCACGTGCACGCCCCACGAGGCGTACATCATGCCCGCGACGAAGAACAGGGCCATCGTCGCGTTGCGGGCGCGCAGGCGGGCGGGCATGGGAAGGCGGCGGTGAGCGGCGGGCGGGGCCGGCAGCTCGGAGGAAGCGGGATCGGACACAGGGAAGCTCGACGAAAAACGTGCGCTCGGGGCCGGCTGGCGGAGCGCTTGATGGAACCAGCGCCCGATTCTAGCGGAGCAGGGTGACGGGCGCTTGCGCACGGCCGCGAAGCGGGCGATGCTTTTCGCGATCGGTGGAGCGCCCGATGCCGGGGTGATCGCGCCAAGTTTCCGTCCCATGCAAGGATCTCACTTGAACATACCCGCCGCCCTGCCGCTTCATCTATTGCATCGCAACCTGCTCGGCACGCTCGCGACCCGGATGCGCGCACCCGAGGGCTATCCGTTTCCGACCGTCGTGCCGTACGCGCTCGACGCGCGGCACCGGCCGGTGATTCTCGTGAGCGGGCTCGCCGAGCACACCCGCAACCTCGATGACGATCCGTGCGCGGGGTTCCTCGTCGTGGACGGCCTCGGCACGGGCGCGAAGGCGCCGGGCGAGGTGCTGGAGGCGGCGCGCGCGACGCTGGTCGGGCGTTTCGAACGGGTCGACGACGACTCCTATCTGCGCGCGCGCTACCTGCGCTATCACCCGGACGCCGCGCGCTACGTCGCGCTCGGTGATTTCTCGTTCCGGGCGCTGGCGAGCGAGCGGATTCGCTATATCGGCGGGTTCGGCCGGATGGGCTGGGTCGAGGCGACGGCGCTCGACCCGCTCGCGCCGCTGTCGTTCGACGAGGAGCAGGCGCTATGGGCCTGCGCGGACGCGCTGCCGTCGCGGCGCGCGGACCTTGCCCTGCTGGGCGTGGATCGCCACGGCGCCGACTGGCGCTGCGGCGGGCGTCTGCTGCGCACGCCCTTCGATGCGCCGCAAGCGAGCGGCGCGGCGCTCGAAGCGGCGCTTCAAAATGTCGCAGTCACGAATTTTCACGCGTTCGATGCGGATCGCTAATTGATGGAGTGGGCGCGCATTGATTCTGCATTAACAAGATAAGACATCACGCCGGGATGCGGATCGCCACGAACCTTTCGTTTGATGAAAACTTTGATTTGCTTTTTACAAAGCAGTTGCGCGGCTTGAAAACTTAAAATGTGCACCGAATACCCCTAATGTTCGATCCTGGTAAGCGATAATTGAATACGCTGCCGGCGCTGGTCAAATTGAACAATCAAAACACAAATAACAACATTTATTTTCAGCCCGATCCGATTCCCGTCATTCTTTTCTGTGCTAACCTCTGTCCTCATTATCCGAGGCATCAATACATGTTAAATGGCGAACCGGCTCAAGACCGGCGTCGTTTGGTCAGATAAAAGGGAATTTATGTCTTCTTACAAGGACCTTCTCGCTCAGCGCGAGAAGCTGGAGAAGCAGATCGAAGAGGCGAAGTCGCGCGAATACGCGGAAGTGCTCAATGACGTGAAGCAGAAGATTGCCGATTATGGCTTTTCGCTCGTGGAACTGGGGCTGGGCCGCGGCAAGGCAGGCAAGGCGGGTCGTCCGCGTGCGGGCGTCGCTGCCAAGTACCGCGACCCGGAGAGCGGCGCAACCTGGTCGGGTCGCGGCAAGCCGCCCCGCTGGATCGCCGGCAAGAACCGCGAGCAATTCGCGATCTAAGCTTCTCGGGCATCGTCCGCCGCAAGGCGCGCAAGGGCTACGCCCCCCACGGGGTGCGTGGCCTTTTGTCTTTTCAGGCCGTGTCGCATCCGCCGAAACGCCGCGCGCCGATGCTGCCGGATTCGAAATGAAAATGCGTAGCATTTTCATAAGCGATTGATTTTACTGGTTTTTTCTTGTTGGCGACATACTCGCCGGCCGGCCGGCTTGATAGAATCCCGGATATCAGCCAGCTAAATCCGGTATTTCATGTCCACATTTCCGAAAGACGATCCGAGTACCGAAAAGCAGGTCGTCGCCCGCAACAGCACATTCGTCAGCATCGTCGTGAATGTGGTGTTGTCCGCGTTGCAGATCGCAGTCGGCGTAATTGCACATTCTCAGGCCTTGATTGCCGACGGGGTCCACTCCTTATCCGATTTGGTCTCCGATTTCGTGGTCTTGATCGCGAACCGGCATAGCGGAGCCAAGCCGGATGCCGACCATAATTACGGTCATAGCCGCTATGAAACCGTCGCCGCGCTGTTTCTCGGCGCGATTCTGATTGCGGTCGGGGTCGGCATGCTGTGGCGCGCGGCGGAACGGATCGTCCATCTCGACGATATTCCGGCCGTGCATGTCAGTGCACTCGTCGTGGCGGTTATCGTACTGGTATCGAAAGAGGCGCTGTTTCGTTATATGTTGCGAGAAGCCCGGCGCGTGCGATCGGCCATGCTGGTCGCGAATGCCTGGCATGCGCGCTCCGACGCCGCGTCGTCGCTGGTGGTCGCGATCGGCATCATCGGCAGCCTGGCCGGCGTGAAGCTGCTCGATCCGATCGCCGCGGCGCTCGTCGGCTTCATGGTGGCGCGGATGGGCTGGACCTTCGGCTGGGATGCGCTGCAGGATCTGTCGGACCGCGCGCTCGACGACGACGCGGTCGCCGAGATCCGCGCACTGCTGGCCGCCACGCCCGGCGTGCGCGACGTGCACGACCTGCGCACCCGCAAGATGGGCGACCAGGCGCTCGTCGACGCCCATATCCTGGTCGATCCGCGGATCTCCGTGTCCGAGGGGCATTTCATCGCCGAATCGGCGCGCCTGCGCGCGCTGGGCGATTCGCGCGTCCTCGACGCGCTGATTCACGTCGATCCGGAAAACGATGCCGCGCGGCGCCCGGCGCTGGCTCTGCCGCTGCGCGCGCAGGTCACGGCGCAACTGGAAGCGGCGCTCGCGGACGCCGGTCTGCGGGCGCGGACGGTGAATCTGCACTACCTGAGCAGTGGCCTCGAGATCGACGTGGCGCTGGCGGCCGAGGCGAGGGCGACGCCGGGCGGCACCGATCCGGTCGCGCAGCTCGACCTCGACGCGCTGCGCCGGCGGCTCGGCGCGCGCCGGATCGGCATCACGCGTGCGCTGGCCGACGCCCCGCAGCCGGTCGCGGCGACGGGGCGGGCCTGACGCGCCGCGCGCCGCTCAGAGCGGCAGCTGCGTGTCGAACTTGATCTCGCGCAGCACGACGCTGGTGCGGACCTGCGAGACTGCGGGGATCTTGAAGATGCGCTCGTGCAGGAACACGTCGTAGGCCTTGATGTCGGGCGCGACGATCTTGAGGATGTAGTCGGCCTCGCCCGTCGTGCTGTAGCACTCGGTCACCTCCGGGCAGGTCGCGATCTCGCGTTCGAACTGCTCGACGCCGCCCTCGTTGTGGCGGGTCAGGTGGACATGCGCGAGCGCGCACACATGCAGGCCGAGTTTCTCGCGGTCGAGCAGGGCGGTGTAGCGCTGGATCACGCCGGACTGTTCCATGTCCTTGATGCGGCGCCAACAGGGCGTGCTGGAGAGCCCGACCTGATCGGAGATCTCCTGCACGGAACGGCGCGCGTCGAGCTGCAACAGGCGAAGGATTTTTTGCGAAAAGGTATCGAGAGTCACCTGTGCCTCCGGGGGCAGGTACACCATTTCTCAATGGTAGAGGCCGGAGAAAGGAAAGGCAACAAAGTGCGCGGAATGCGAGCAGTATTCGCTAACTCGCCGATTAATCCGTGGCATTTTGTGCTGCCTCGTCCGTTGCGATCCAGCGCGCCTGCTGGGCGCGCAGATCGGCCAGCATGTTGCAGAACAGCGCCCCCTGTTCGATCGCGTCGTCGAGCGCCACATGGGTATGCGGATGCTCGTCGAACCAGTGGCGCGGAAAGCGCGGCTTGATCGCTTTCCGGTACGGCAGGCCCGTCATCGCGAAGGCCAGCGTCTTGATGTCGAGCGCCGACCACGAGAACGGGCAGCGCCCGGCGAAGCGCATCATGTACCAGAACATGAAGGTGAAATCGAAACCCGCCGGCATCGCGACGAACACCGGCTTGCCGGGCAGCGCCTCGACCCACTCGACGTAGGCGACGAGCGCGGCCTCCGGCTGCTGCAGATCCTTGCGGCAGGCCGCCCAGGCCTCGGGCTGGGTTTTCCACCAGGCCTCCTGCACCGGATGCGCGGTGGCGCCGGGCAGGGTGTGCAGGTTCGCGGAGAAGGTGGCGATCAGCTGCTTGTCCTCGGTGTAGGCCGCGGACGCGAAGCTCAGCATCGAGTGCGGGCCGGGAATCGGACCATCCGCCTCGACGTCGGTGCTCACATAGATCTCGGCGCTCATCCCGCCACCCCATCCGCGACGAACGGATTCGTGCGGCGCTCGTCGCCGAAGGTCGACACCGGGCCGTGGCCCGGCACGAAGGTGACATCGTCGCCGAGCGGCCAGAGCTTGGTGCGGATCGCGCTGATCAGGTCCGCGTGGTTGCCGCGCGGGAAATCGGTGCGGCCGATCGAGCCCGCGAACAGCACGTCGCCGACGATCGCGAGCCGGTGCGCGCGGCTGAAGAACACCACGTGGCCGGGCGTGTGGCCGGGGCAGTGATAAACCTCGAGCGTTTCGTCGCCGAACGTGACGGTATCGCCGTCGTTGAGCCAGCGATCGGGCTCGAAGGTGTCGGCGGCCGGGAACCCGAAGCGCTCGCTCTGCGCGGGCAGCTTCTCGATCCAGAAGCGCTCCTCCTCCTGCGGGCCCTCGATGCGCACGCCATAGTGCGTCGCGAGCGTCTTCGCGCCCGCGCAGTGATCGATGTGGCCATGCGTGAGCAGCACCTTCTCGACTTGCACGTTCTGTCGCGCGACCTCTTGCTGGATCACGTCGAGATCGCCGCCCGGGTCGACGACCGCGGCGCGGCCCGTCGCTTCGCAGACGAGCAGCGAGCAGTTCTGCTGAAACGGCGTGACGGGGATGAGCGTGACTTTCATGGCATCGGCAACGGCTGAAAACCTCGATTGTACTGGTCGCGCGCGCGGCCCGTTCGCCTGTCGCCGCGGCTGCACCCGTGCAAATGAATCACATGTCGATTGTTACAGTCATAGTGAGAATCAATGAGCGCGCCGGGCCGTTTTTGAGTCGTTGCTTTTCGTTTATGTATAATGCGGCCCATTGTGCGTGGAAGCCACGCTATCAGTGGGCGTTCAGTCACCATAAATGGTGCAACAACGCCGTCAATGCAAGAGCCGCCGGGGTGACCGGCGGTGCATCTCGGTACCGATTCGTTCGGTGCTCACGTCTTGTCCGGCCGGGCGCTGCGCGCCCGCTGCGGCCTTGCTGCCGCGCCGTCGGATGAGGCCTATGCCGCCGTTCCTGTGCGTTGGAGTTTGCGACGCGCGCGAACAGGAAACCCTGTTCGATGGCGGCATATGGGGTCTGGTCAGGCTGCCGGGGACAGGTTGCGCCAGACGTGAAAGCTAATCAGGACGGTCGCGGCAGCACCTCAGCCGCACCAGTGCAAGCGCCTGCTCGACGCCGAGCGGGGCGTGCGCGCATATCCGTCCGGACCGTTCATGGCAGTTCACGGTCCGCACTCATAGGCGACACGTCGATGAATTTTCGATTACCGAGGCATCTCGGGACACTGGCGGTTTTTTTCGCGCTGACAGGTTGCGCGGTGCCACCCAGCAATGCTCCGGAACAAGCCAGCGCGAAGAAAGATGCGCTGCGCACCGCGTCTGACACAGGCGTGGGCACGACACTGAATTTCGACACGGCGCTGGCCTCGATGCCCGCCGCCGGAACGTCGGACGCCGCGCGCGCGTCGCTCGCCGACGCCAAGCCGATCGATGCGGCCGATGTGTCCGATTTCCGGCAGACCGGCAAGGCCTCGTGGTACGGCAAGGCATTCCATGGCCGCCGCACCGCGAACGGCGAGCGCTTCAACATGAACGCGCTGACCGCCGCGCACCGGACCTTGCCGCTCGCGTCGTACATCCGCGTGACGAACCAGTCGAACGGCAAGTCGGTGGTGGTGAAGGTCAACGATCGCGGCCCGTTCGCGCGCGGCCGGGTGCTCGACCTGTCGTACGCGGCGGCGAAGATGATCGGCCTCGTGCATTCGGGCACGGGGCGCGTGAAGATCCAGGGGCTGTCGCCGCAGGAAGCGCAGATCGCGCGCGACGAGATGCTCGCGTCGGTTTCCGCGTCCGTCTCCAAGTAAGGGACGCGCCGCGCTTCACCATCCATCAGGGCCGCCTCGCGCGGCCCTGATGCTTTTCAGCCGCGCCGTTTCGGCGCGAAGCTCGATCTCAGGCGTCCTTCAGCGTCAGCGCACGCGCATACAGCGTGTTGCGCGACGCGCCTGTCAGCGCCGCGGCCAGCTTGGCCGCGCTCTTCACCGGCACCTCTTCCAGCAGCAGCTTCAGCAGATCGTCGTGGGCCGCCGGGTCGTCGCCTTCCTCCACCTGCGGCGCGCCCTCTACCACCAGCACGAACTCGCCGCGCGCGCGGTTCGCATCCGTGGCGAGCCAGCCCGGCCCTTCGGCCAGGGTGCCCTGGAACAGATCCTCGTGTAACTTCGTCAGCTCGCGTGCGACCAGCAGGCGGCGTGCGCCGCCAAGCCCGTCGGCGAGCGCGGCGAGGGTCTCCGCGATGCGATGCGGCGCTTCATAGAACACCAGCGCATACGGGTGCCCCTTCAGTTGCTGAAGGGCGGCGGCGCGCTGTTTCGGCTTCGGCGGCAGGAAACCCGCGAACGTGAACGCGCCGGCCCAGTCGCCGGCGACGCTGAGCGCCGTGGCGGCCGCGTTGGGGCCGGGCAGCGGGATCACCGGGAGTTGCGCGGCGCGCACCGCGTCGACGAGCTTCGCGCCCGGATCCGAGATGCCCGGCGTGCCCGCGTCGGAGACATACGCGATGCGTTCGCCGGCGCGCAGCAGTTCGATCAGCTTGAGCGCGGCCTCGCGTTCGTTGTGCTCGTGCACCGCGACGAGCGGCTTCGAGATGCCGTAGCGGGTGAGCAGCTGGCCGGTGTTGCGGGTGTCCTCGGCGGCGATGCGGTCGACAAGCCCGAGCACGTGGAGCGCGCGCAGCGTGATGTCGGCGGTGTTGCCGATCGGAGTGGCGACGACGTAAAGCGCGCCGGCCGGATAGTGCTGCGCTTGGGCGAGTTCGAGGAGAGCGGTCATGACACGGAAAGCGCGGGAGCGCGGCGCGGGCGGAACAAGCACCGCATTGTGCCACGCCGGCGCGGCCGCGGAGGCCGACAACTGTCGGGCGGCGGCCGGGTCCAGGCGCGTCGGCGCCGCGTTCGAGCAACGCGCGCGCCGCTTCCTGGAGCGCGAGCGGCTCGTGTTCGTGGCGGCCAACGTGACGGTGCGCGGCGGCGAGATCGATCTCGTGATGCGCGACCGCGACGGCACGCTCGTGTTCGTCGAGGTGCGGGCGCGCGCGAGCGGACGATACGGCGGGGCGGCGGCCAGCATCGGCATGCGCAAGCGGCGCCGCATCCTGCTGGCCGCGCAGACGATCTGGGCGCGCGCGGGCGGCGACAGCGCGTGCCGCTTCGATGTGGTCGCATTCGAGGCGGGGCGGCTCGTGTGGTTGCGCGATGCATTTCGGGCCGACGACCTTGGCTAGGCCTCGCCGAGGTTGTGTCGAGTTGTAAAGAGATCCGGCAAACGGCCGGGAGAGGCGCGCGGAGTACGGTAAACTCGCGGCACTCACGATGCCGCGCGAAACGGATCGCGCGTAGTACCCGATAGGAATCGATGTCAGTCGAACGTATACAACAACACATCCGCGACAGCGCGGCGCTCACGCTTGAAGCGCTGGATGCGCTGTCCCTGCCGATCGCGGCGGCCGTCGACGCGATGTTCATGGCCCTCGCGAACGGCAACAAGATCATCGCCTGCGGCGACGGCCCCTCGTCGGCGGCCGCCGCACGGCTCGCGGGCGCGCTGCTGGGCGGCTTCGAGCGCGAGCGCCCGAGCCTGCCCGGGCTCGCGCTCGCCACCGATGCGAGCCAGGCCGGCGGCGACGCCGTGCAGTTGTTCGCGCAACAAGTGCGCGCCTTCGGCCAGATGGGCGACGTGCTGGTGGTGTTGGACCCGCTGGGCGAATCGGCGCGCGTGCTGGCCGCCGTGGACGAAGCCCGCGAGCGGGAAATGACGATCGTCGCGCTGACCGGCAACGGCGGCGGCCCGCTGGGCGGCGCGCTGACCGATGCCGATATTCACATCTGCGTGCCGTCCAAGCGGGCGATACGTATTCAGGAAGTCCATCTGCTGACCATCCACTGCCTGTGCGACGGCATCGACGCGATGCTGCTGGGCGAGGATTGAATCGAAGGAGAGCTGTCGATGAGTACAAGCCGCGTCAGATTGACGCTAATGCGGACCACGCTCGTGGTGGGCCTGACGGCCGGCCTGGCCGCCACCTTGCAGGGCTGCGTGCTGGCCGCCGTGGGAGCGGCGGCGGGCGGCGGCGCACTGGTTGCGACCGACCGGCGCACGCTGGGTGCGCAGACCGAGGACCGCGAGATCCAGGTCAAGGCGCTGAGCCAGATCAGCAGCGGCCTGCCGGATCAGTCGCATGTGAACGTGACGGTGTTCAACCGGCGCGTGCTGCTGACGGGCGAGGTGCCGAGCGATGCGGCGAAGCAGCGCGCCGAGGAAATCGTGCGAGGCATCAACAACGTCAACGCGATCGTGAACGAACTGGTGGCGGCCGCGCCGAGCACGCTGTCGTCGCGGGCGAACGACTCCTACCTCGAAGGGCGGGTGAAGACCGCGCTGATCGGCGAGAAGGGGATTTCGGCGAACAACTTCAAGGTCGTGTGCGAGCGCGGGAATGTTTACCTGCTGGGGCTCGTGACGGCGGATGAAGGCAGCCGGGGCGCCGATGCGGCGAGCCGGGTGTCGGGCGTCGAGAAGGTCGTGAAGGTGTTCCAGTACATCAAGCCGCAGGATGCGCAGGCGCTGACGGCCGCGGCGCCGGCCAGCGGCGCGTCGGCGGCCTCGGCGGCCGCGCCGGCGTCGGATGGCGCGACGGTGGGGACGGTGCCGGATTCGGCGGTGACGTCGACGCCGCTGCAGGCGCCCGCGCCAATCTCGAATTCGAGCAGCGTGCATCCGGGCAATCCGAAGACGGGGAATCCATGAAGGTGAAGGTGTGGGGCAAGGCGGGGGCGATGGCAGGGCTTCTCGCGGTGGCGCTGGGCGGCGCGGCGGTCGCGCGCGCCGATGTCGGCGACGGGCTCAAGGTCGCGCGCAGCAATGCCTGCATGGGCTGCCATGCGGTCGACCGGAAGCTGGTCGGCCCGTCGTTCAAGGAGATCGCCGTGCGGTACAAGGGCGATGCGCAGGCCGTGCCGAAGCTCGTGAAGAAGGTGAAGGACGGCGGCTCCGGGGTGTGGGGAGCGATTCCGATGCCCGCGCATCCGCGCATGAGCGACGCCGATGCGAAGGCCGTGGTGGAGTGGGTTTTGGCCGGCGCGCCGGTGAAATGATCTGGCTCAACCGCCCTCGCTGACTAGGGGCGGAGGGTTATTGCCAAGCGCCGAAAAAGGTGTGTATGATGGTCGGCTGTTGGGGCGGTAGCTCAGCTGGGAGAGCGTCGCGTTCGCAATGCGAAGGTCGTGAGTTCGATCCTCATCCGCTCCACCAACGAATTCAAAAGGGCTTAGCCGATTGGCTAGGCCCTTTTTCTTTGGCTGATCGATTCACGCGCACATTTTGCGCCGTCGCACCTTGGCCGGAACGCGTGTTGCCACCGCCATTGCCATCGGGTCTTCGGTTCGATCCTGCACTTCTGCCGGTGTCTCGTCGCACACCGTGCGTTCACCTTCCAAGCAGCGATTCGCGGACACCTGTCGACCAGGGTATCGCGCAGCGCTGCACCGGACTCCATCCCATGAAAACCATCGTTCGAGCAGTGCCGCGCGACGCCGGGCGAGATCTTCATGCACAGGGACGCACCTTGCCGCCCGCCCCAGGTTATCCCCCCACCCCTGTGGATTCCCCATGAATAACCCACGCACTTTCCTGTGGAGGGATTCTTGACAACCCCGCCGCGCACAGCCGAACGAGAAAGTTGTTCAAGGCTTATGCCGGATGTTCACGCGCGGTCCGAAGGGTTTGAGATTTCCTAGCGGGTTGACCTACCTTACATTTTTGGGATTATCCACAGCTTCGCAGGGTGCTTGTTAACTAAACCTATGTATACATATACATAAGGAAAAACCCTGGGGACAACACCGGATCGCAGCCTGCCCAACCTCTGTGCGCCGTCGCGATTCGTGGCTCAGCCGGTTCGCCACGGATAAGCGGCGAGCAGCCGGAGCATCAGCAGCAGCATGGCAACGCCCACGGCGCCATCGAGCTTTCGCCAGGTGCCCCGGCTACGCAGCAATGGCGCGGTCACCTTCGCGCCCAGCGTAAGCAACCCGAACCACACCACCGACGCCGCCATCGCCCCGCCTGCGAACAGAACCTTGGCCACCCCCGCGTGAATCGTACTGAACGCTCCCACCACCAGCACCGTATCGAACCACGCATAAGGCGTGAGCAGCGCATGCGACAGCGCCTGCTTCACCACCTGCCATCGCGAATCGAGCGCGGTCTCATGCGCCAGTTCGTCGAGTCCGTCCTCGAACCCGACATAAGCCGACCGAAACGCATGGAAACTGAAATACAAAAGATACCCGCTGGTGAGCATCATCCCGGTGACATGCAAGCGGTGACCCCCTGCGAACGCGGCCCCGAGCCCGATCACGCCCAGCGTGATCAGCAGCGCATCCACGGCGGCTCCGATGGCCATGAGCATCGGCGCATGACGCCCATCGAGGCTGTTCCGGATCGTGAACGTATCCTTGGGCCCGAGTGCGATCAGCAGGCCCAATCCCAGCAGGAAGCCTTCGGCGAATGAAAGATATGGCACGTCAGTTCCGTTGGACGTGAAAACCAGCGCACGGCGCGCCGTGCCGGAACCGGGTGTTCGCGGCGGCGCCTCGGGCCGGAGGGGAGGGTCGCCAGTGGAAACGGCAACGCTTCTTGTTCTTCGAACAGCACGACAGGCGTCCAACCGGGGGCGCCGAACCCCCACGCCGATCAGGTGATACCGGACCGATCGCCAACGCCACCATCACGCGTTGACGGAGACGCTCGCCCGCCGGCGAGCGCCGACCTCATCAGATCGCGCAGCGCGCGATATGGAAACGCAGTTCCGGCTCTTCGGGATCGCCGCTGCCGCTGCGCGGCCGATAGACGCCAATCGTGGTGCCGGTCGCGCCGATCGGCGCGAGCGTGACCATCCAGTCGGAATCGGGCGACGACGGGCCGACCAGCAGCGTGGTCGAGCCGCTGCGGTCCGTGACCCGCGCCTGCGGCACGCGGTCGACGATGCATTGCTCGACCGCGGACGCCGGACGGGCCGACGACACATAGATCAGCGGCGCGTTGCCACCGCCGGGCACGCCGCCCACGGTGTCGTTGCTCGGGGAGCCGGCGCAGCCGGCCATCACGGTGACCGCGCCGGCGAGCAGGCAGCGGGCGAACATCTCGGTGGATTTCATGGATCGATTCAACTCTCATACGGCGAAGCGGCCGGCTGACCGGCGGCGCTTCGATTCGACAAGGACGGGATACGGCTTTCGGCCCTACCGCGCATCGCAAAGGGGCCCGCGCCGCGCGGGATCGAGGGGCTTGCGCCCAGCTGTCTCGCAGCCTAGCAAGCCACTTGCGACGATGGTGTTAGAAATTGTACGTCGCGCGTTGTGCGGCGAGAGGAAGAATTCCACTCCGCATGCGTCCATGCCGACGATCGCTCCGATCCTGAAGAATCCGAATTAAGGTGAAAGAAGCGCGCGCGGCATGACGTGCGAGCCGGGTCGCCTGCCCAAGCCCGTCAATTCCTTCGAAAATGGGCGGCGGTTCGCGCGTTCCACGTCGAGCTGTGTCGAGAAGCCGGGTCCGAGGTGTGAATTTGTATGCGATTTTGTCCGCGGATATGTCGGGACAGCACGCGTTTTTCCCCGCAAACCCGCGGATGAATCGACGAAACAGGCAACAAAACCTGACGCGCGGCATTCTCGAAATATCCTGCGATCCGAATCGAATGACGCGGCTATCCCCTTGATGTTCAACGTGAAGTTCCGAGGCTCGACCGACCCGCAGCAAGCCTGTCAACCCACCGTGATTTCGAGGCGTTATAGAACCGGTGCGTGAGTGCCTGCACTGAAAAGATTCCTTACGTTTTGTTGCAGGACAGGCGGGGGACTTCGGCAATACTGGCACCCGGTGCAGTTGAAAAGCATCGTTTCTTATCGGGCACTACCGTTCAGACATTCAAGGAAACAACAATGAAGAAGATCATCGCTTCGCTGGCTACCGCTGCTGTCGCACTCGCATCGGCTTCCGTGTTCGCACAAGACGCAGCACCGGCCGCCGCGTCGGCGCCGGCAGCTGCTTCGGCAGTCAAGCATGACAAGAGCAAGCCGAAGCACACGATGAAGCAACACGGTACGACGAAGGGCAAGGCGAAGGCCGCTGCCGCGTCGGACGCCGGCACGAACGACAAGGGCGCAGCGCAGTAAGCGCGCACCCTGCGGCTGCCCAGGCGGCCGCCACGGTTTGACCGAGCGAACCCCGCAAGCCCTGGCTTGCGGGGTTTGTTTTTTCAGCCGCGCGTCAACGTGCGACGGGCGTCGCCGATACGCTGTCCATCAGCGCGCGCATGCGCTGCCAGTGCGAGCCTTCCCAGAATACGCGCCGGCACACATCGCAGGTCGCGAAGCGCGCATGCCGCTGCAGCACGCCGGGCGGCGCGCGGCCGATCGCATCGGCGGCGGGAAGCGGCCGCAGCGGTGCGTTGCAGGTCAGGCACAGCCGGAACGGCCGCGCGCTGCGCGCGAGATCGAGCCGCGCGAACAGCGCGCGCAGCTGCGCTTCCGGTTTCAGCTCGCGGACGTAGCAGCCATGCGTGATCGCGCGCCGCTTCAATAGTTCACGGTCGCGGGTGAGCACGATGCGCGCGTCGCGCGCGGCGATCGTTTCGATCAGCGCGTCGGGGTAGCGATTGTCGTAGAGGGTGTCGAAGCCCGCGAGGCGCAGCAACTGGGCGAGGCCGCCGAGGTGCGCGTCGGCGATGAAGTGCGTGACGCGCAACGGCGTCGCGCGCACGCGCAGCAGCGGCGCGATGTCGAAGGTCTCGAAAGTCGGGTAGACGGCCACGCGGTCGCCGTCCGCGAGCATGCGTTCGAAGGGCGCCGATTCGCCGTTGACGAGGATCAGTTCCACCTCGGTATGCGGCACGCCGAGCGTTTCGATCACGTGCTTGACGGTGGCGGCGTTCACGCACGCATGGTCGAACGCGTGGCCGCGCAGCGGCCGCGCGAGGAAATCGTTCAGTTCCTCATAGAAGCGGAAAGTCACGGTGGCCATGCGATCAGTATGGCACCGGATCCGGTTCCGCGGGGTCGGCCCGCGGGGCGTCGCCTGCAGACGTCGCGCGGCTGTGCTTTACTCCGAGCTTCTCTTTCTTCCACACGGAGCGATCGATGGAGATCGGATTCATCGGCCTGGGCGAGATGGGGGCCGCGATCGCGGCCAATTTGCTGAGAGCGGGGCACCGGGTGCGCGTCTGGAATCGTTCGCCGGAACGGCTCGCGGCGCTCGTCGAGCACGGGGCGCAGCCGCTTGCGTCGCCGGCGGAGGCGCTGACGGGCGATGCGCTGTTCTCGATGCTGGCGGACGATGCTGCGGTGCGGGAAGTGTTCGACGCCGCGCTGCTCGACCAAGCGCCGCGCGGCCTGATCCACGTGAACATGGCGACGGTGTCCGTCGCGCTCGCCGAGTCGTTCGCGCATGCGCATGCCGAACGCGGGCTGAACTACGTCGCCGCGCCGGTGCTGGGCCGCCCGCACGTGGCGTCGGCCGGCCAGCTGACGATCATCGCGGCGGGGCCGGCGGAGGCGATCGACCGCGTGCAGCCGGCCTTCGATGCGGTCGGCCAGAAGACCTGGCGGCTCGGTTCGCTGCCGCAGCATGCGAATGCCGTGAAGATCGCGGCGAACATGACGATCGCGGCGGCGATCGAGACGATGGGCGAGGCGGGCGCGCTGCTTGCCGCGCACGGCGTCTCGATGAACGATTACCTCGACGTGATCACGCACAGCGTGCTTCCGGGGCCGATCTACCAGGGCTACGGCACGATGATCGCCGAGTCGCGCTACGAGCCCGCGTTCTTCAAGGCGCGGCTCGGCCTGAAGGACGTGCGGCTCGCGCTCGCGGCGGGCGACGCGGCGGCGGTGCCGCTGCCGGTCGTGAGCGTGGTGCGCGACAGCCTGCTCGAAGCGGTCGCGCATGGCGACGGCGACAAGGATTTCGCGGTGCTCGGGCAGGTGGCGGCGCGCCGCGCGGGCCGTTGATCGTGCGGGTGGCGGATTTTGCTGCATAATCGTCGCTTTCATTTCGACAATGCGAGCGGAGGCGGCGATGAACCTGCATACCTGGTGGCTGTACGTGGCAACAGTGTTCGTCATCTCCGCGATTCCGGGCCCGAACATGCTGTTGGTGATGTCGCACAGCGCGCGCCACGGGCTGCGTCACTCGACCGCGACGATGGCGGGCTGCCTGACGGCGCTGATCGCGATGCTGTCGGTATCGGCGGCGGGCCTGGGCGTGTTCCTGAAGGCCTGGCCGGCGATGTTCAATGTCCTGCGCTTCGCGGGCGCGGCCTACCTGATCTACCTTGGCGTGAAGGCCTGGCGGGCGCGGGTGGATGAGGCCGCGCCGGCGGCCGAGGCGGAGGCGGGCGCGGCTGCCGTGTCCGCCTCCCGCTGGACGCTGTTCCGCGGCGGCTTCCTGGTCGCGGGCAGCAATCCGAAGGCGATCCTGTTCGCCGCCGCGCTGCTGCCGCAGTTCATCAACGCGGCCGAGCCGACGCTGCCGCAATTCGGCATCCTGGTCGCCACCTTCGCGGTGATCGAGGTGAGCTGGTACGCGGTCTATGCACTGGGCGGCGCGCGGATCGGCGCGACGCTGAAGCGCGCGAGCTTCGCGAAGGCGTTCAACCGCCTGACGGGCGGGCTGTTCGTCGGCTTCGGCACGATGATGGCGCTGGTCCGGCACTGAATATCGCCGGGCGCGGGCAGGGACGCCGCGCGCACCGTCCGAACGCCCCGCGTTTCCTGGAAGCGCGGGGCGTTTTCATTGGCGCTGGGCAAATTGCAGCACCAACCCGGTGCAAAAATGAGATGGTTGTCTAATTAGAACCAATAGTCGAGGGAAAATCCTTATTTTCGATATGGAAATGTTGCATTGCGTCAATCAACCGGGTATAGTCCGTCCTGTCTCCTCCATGTCTCCTCTGATATGGATTCAGCCCGCCTCTACAGGCGGGCTTTTTTTTGGTTCATCGCGGATTACCGGGGAAGGCAGCGCGGATCTTGAGGAAGAAGTATTCCTCATCCCGGTAGCCGTAGGCCC
>NZ_JBXAPG010000078.1:15878-21247 GCF_058803765.1 Burkholderia sp. GW821-FHT14F03 | reverse complement strand
CCCCCCCCCCCCCCCCCCCCCCCCCCCCCCCCCCCCCCCCCCCCCCCCCCCCCCCCCCCCCCCCCCCCCCCCCCCGGGGCCGGACATGGGGCGCATAACAACATAGATCGTTCCTGGCGCGGCGGCGGTCCGACAGCGTAACCGGGCCGGCCTCCCGAGGAGGCCGGCCGACGGATCGCGGCGCGCGTCGTCATAGATGGATGACCCATGCTCACCTACAACACGCAGTATGGTTACGCCAGCAGCCTGCCGCTCGACCGCCTGCGCACGGCTGCGTGGCTGCAATATCTGCTGGATCGCCTCGAGCGCGTCGCGCACGCGATGATCGCGGGCGGCAACGCGGCGATGGCCGCGGCGGGCCACGAGACGCTCGCGCGCCTGCGAGGCGTCGCGCGGTCGACGCCGCGTCTCGACGCGAGCCTGCTCGATCCGCTCTTCACCGCGATCCTGGGCGACGACGCGGATCACGGCCGCTGTTCCGGCACCGCGTACGGCACGCTCGCGATGGCGCCCGCGCGGCGCGAACTGCTGCTGATCGAACGCTACGTGCCGGGCTCGAAACGCGCCTTCGACGTCGCCCGCGGCGTGATCGACGCGTATGCGTGGCGCGATCCCGAGTTCGGCTGGGCCGCGCTCGAAGCGATCGAGGCGGGCATCGGCCACGAGCCGGTCGACAGCGATGCGCCGCCCGAGCCGGGCTCGATCCGCGCGGCGCGCGACGAAGGGCAGCCGGCGAGCCGCATCATCGATACGGTGATCGGTCGCGCCTGGCAGGCGGACGAAGAAGAGCGCCGCTTCGACACGATGGCCGCGCTCGTCGAATTCGCCGCGGCGATCGCCACCCAGACGCCGATCACGCCCGCGGCCTATGGCGGCGATCACAACAGCGTCGCGCGCGCGATCTGGCGCGAGCGCGGCGATCTCGCGTCGATCGATGGGCTGTTCGCCGCGCTCTCGGTGTGCCGTCTCGAACAGGTGACCGACGCGGGCAGCTTCTGGGCGTACTACCTGCTGGCGGGCATCCGCATCGCGGCGCCCGAGGTGATGCGCGAGATGGGGCGGCATTTCTACGGCGATGCGTGGCGCGGCTGGCTCGACGCGCTGCTTGCGCTGCCCGCGACCGGCGAGCTGGATCGGGACGGCGCGGCGGCGCTGTCGCAGCTGGAGGCGTCGATGAGTCTCGTCGCGCACCGCAATCCGATCGTTCACGCGCGCCGCAGGTCGGCGCGCTGAGCGACGCGCGGTGCGGCGGCGCCGGAATCTGGCATGCTGGCGGTTCCGTCATCATGTATTTCGGGGGGCCGCCATGTCACTGGATCGGATGCAGGTCGCGCTGCCGCTGACCGCTTGCAAATGCTGCGGCGGCGACAGCCGCCTGTGCGGCGTCGTCGATTTCTCGCGCTGCGGCGCCGATCATCTCGGCGGGCGCAAGGTCGATCCGTATGTCGGCGTGCCGGTGTATTTCCACCGTTGCGACGCATGCGGCTTCGTGTTCACGCGCGCGCTCGACGCGTGGACCCATGCCGATTACGCGACGCACATCTACAACGACGATTACGGGCGGCACGATCCGGACTACCTGGGCAAGCGGCCGTTCGAGAATGCCGAGCTGATCGCGAAGAGTTTCCCCGAGTTGGCGCAGGCGAACGTGCTCGATTTCGGCTCGGGGCTGGGGCAGTTGGAGCGCGAGCTGAAGGCGCGCGGCTTCAGCCAGGTCGATTCCTACGATCCTTACGCGGCGCATGCGGAGGCGACGCGCGCGGGCCTGGCCGCCGCGTACCGGACGGTGGTCGCGTTCGAGGTGTTCGAGCATCATCCGCAACCGCGTGAGCTGATCGCCGAACTGGCGGGCTTTCTCGACGACGACGGCGCGATCCTGTTCAGCACGATGCTTGCCGACGACGCCGTGATGGCGGAGGGCATCGATCGCTGGTGGTATTGCGCGCCGCGCAACGGGCATATCTCGTTCTATGCGTCGCGCGCGCTCGCGCGCCTCGGCGCGCCGCACGGGCTCGTCGCGGGCTCGTTCAACGAGAATTTCCACTTTTTCTACAAGCGCGCGCTGCCCGCGTGGGCCGCGCGCTTTTCTCATCGGCTCTGCGTCGCGTGACGCGTCCGCGCGCCGACGCGCGCGGACGGCCGCGGAGGCGCGGTCGGCGTCAGATCGCGAGGCAGATCTTGCCGAAGTGCTTGCCGTCCGCCTGATGGCGGAACGCGTCGGCGATCTCGTCGAGCGGGAAGCTGAGGTCGACGACCGGCTTGAGGCCGGTTGCGTCGAGCGCGCGCACCATCTCGATCTGATGCTGGCGGCTGCCGACGATGAGCCCTTGCAGCCGTTGCTGGCGCGTCATCAGCGTGACGGTGGACAGTGGCCCGGCGATGCCCGTGAGCACACCGATCAGTGCGATGTGGCCGCCGATCCGGCAGGCCTCGATCGATTGCGCGAGCGTGTCGGGGCCGCCGACCTCGATCACGTGATCGACGCCGCGCCCGTTCGTGTAGTCGAGCACCTTCGCGGCCCAGTCGGGATCGCGCCGGTAGTTGATCAGGTGATCGGCGCCGAGCGCGCGCGCCCGTTCCAGCTTTTCGTCGGACGAGGACGTGACGATGACCGTCGCGCCCATCTGCTTGGCGAACTGCAGCGCGAAGATCGACACGCCGCCCGTGCCGAGCACGAGCACGCTGTCGCCGGCCTTCAGGTTGCCGTCGACGACCAGCGCGCGCCAGGCGGTCAGCCCGGCCGTGGTCAGCGTCGCGGCTTCCGCGTGGCTGTAGCCGCGCGGTGCGTGCGTGAACCACTGCGCGGGCCGCACGACGGCTTCGCGCGCGTAGCCGTCGACGCCGTCGCCGGGCGTGGTCTTGAAGTCCGCGACGGCCGGGCCGCCGTCGAGCCAGAGCGGATAAAAGCCCGACACCACCGCGTCGCCGACCGCGAACTCCGTGACGCCTTCGCCGACCGCCTCGACGACGCCCGCACCGTCCGACATCGGGATGCGCCCGTCGGCGGCCGGCAGACGGCCCATGACGACGCCGAGATCGTGGAAGTTCAGCGAGCTGGCGTGGAGACGCACGCGGATTTCGCCGGCGCGCGGGGCGCCCGGATCGGGAAGATCGACGCGGACGAGATGATCGAGGCCGCCGGGCGCGCGCAGGGTGATGGCTTTCATACGGAACTCCTTGAGGAAGCGGCGTCCCGCCCGGGATGGCGGCGGGGACGCGGTGGATTGGGACGGCAGGCGGCGCGCCGGCGCACGCGACCCCGGGGCGGGGCGCGGCGCGGCCGACGGGCAGCACGCGAGGCGATTGTCGACCGGTAGGGTGATGATGACAAGAAGGTACAATTAAAGCCGGTACTATCAAATGTGTAGGTATAAGGCGATGCGACCCAAACGTCTGGACAGCAAGAGCGGTTGCGCGGTCGAGGTCACGCTGTCGGTGATCGGCGGGCTGTGGAAGCCGGTGATCCTGTTTCACCTGCTGGAGGAGAAGAAGCGCTTCATGGAGCTGACGCGCCTGCTGCCGAACACCACGCAGCGCATGCTGACGCTGCAGTTGCGCGAGCTGGAAGCCGACGGCATCGTTGCCCGACATGTCTATCCGCAGGTGCCGCCGAAGGTCGAATATGAGCTGACCGAGTTTGGGCGAACGCTTGCGCCGGTGCTGATCAGCCTGCGGGAATGGGGCGAGTCGTATCGTGCGCACGGGTTGGGCGAAGGGTCGGGTGAGGCGGCGGGCGAGGCGCTCCGGGCGGGTGAGCGGACCGTACGCAAGAAGCGCGAGGCGCGGCCGAAAGCGGCCGTGTAGCGGGGCGTGACGTGGCGCGCGCCGGTGGAGCCGGCGCGTTTTCATTGTGTCGAAGCGCATGACATGATTCGACGTGCGAATTGATGGTCGATGTGATTGACGTCGTGCTTCCCTGCTGCTTCTCGCCGATTTTCATCGAATTGACTTGAATCGATTCGATGGGATGCGTGTGGGACCGGCCCGGGGCATGCGTGCCGTGGTGCGCGAAAAGATCGATGCTCGATTCGGGCCGGTGCCGCGCGAATAATCGGGGTGCGGTTTGCAATGAACCGCTGGAGGGTCAGGCGCCCCGCGATATTTTTCCGTTTCCCGTTCCAGCTTGTCCGGATAACTAATCGACAAGACAGGCCGGATGGAATCGTTTTCCGGCGTCCCGATGTCACGGCGGATACGGGCGTCGTTACGTTACGGCGCCGGGAACGCGCAGCTGAAATGCTGCTCGGCCGGGCGGCCGGCGCGGCGCAATGCGCAATTTTATTGTTCTTATCTTTGCTCCGATGGGCAAAAAAGCGGGCGGTGCGATGGGTTTCACCATTGGCACGCTCCATGCTGTGACCTCCGGGCGGTATCCAGGTTAATACCAACCGACATGAGAGGTCGAGCATGAAAAAAACTTTCAAATTGACGAATCTGGCGCTGTCCGCTGCAGCGGCATTCGGACTGGCGGGGGGCGCGCCGGTTCATGCGGGCACGCTGGATGTCCTGACGCTGCCGGGGGCAATCGGCGGCGTCGGCGTGAGCGCGGCTGGCGCAAGCGGGCCGGACATCGTGCCGGCGGGCGGCGGCATCAGCCTGGGCGGCGCGGGATCGGGCAGCTTCACGGTGGCCTTCGGCGATCCGGATGCCGGACAGGGCATCGACATCAGCGCGGGCCTGACGGGTTCCGCGAGCGCGTCGCTCAGCATCGGCGACGGCAGCGGGGTGGTCGAGCCGCTGACAGAGGCGCTGGGCGGCGCAGTAGGGGCGCTGACGGGCACCGTCAATACGGTGCTCGGGACGCTGGGCAGTGTGAGTCCCGCGGGCGTGCTGAACGGAACGATCAACTCGGTGACCGGCGTGCTGGGCGGGGTGGGCGTCGGCGGCAATCCGCTCGGGGCCCTGACGGGGGCGGTCAATACGGTGTTCAGCAGCCTGTGCGGTGTGAATCCGGTCGGCGCATTGAACGGCGTGCTTGGAACGCTGACGAATGCGCTGGGCGGCCTGGGCGGTGGAGGAAATCTGCTCGCGCCGCTGACGGGTGCGGTCAACACGGTAGTTGGCACGCTGAGCGGTGCGAATCCGGTTGGTGGGCTAAACGGTGAGCTTGGTGCCGCGACGGGTGCGGTGAATGGCGCGGTTGGAACGGCGACGGGCGCGTTGGGTGGCATCGGAGGCGGTGACCCGCTTGCGCCGGTGACCGGTGCGGTGAGCACGGTAGTCGGGACGCTGAGCGGTGCGAACCCGATTGGTGGTTTGAGCGGCGCACTCGGTACGGTGACGGGCGCGTTGAATGGCGCGGTTGGAACGGTGACGGGCGCGTTGGGTGGCATCGGCGGCGGTGACCCGCTTGCGCCGGTGACCGGTGC
>NZ_JBXAPG010000078.1:0-15780 GCF_058803765.1 Burkholderia sp. GW821-FHT14F03 | reverse complement strand
CCCGCTTGCGCCGGTGACCGGTGCGGTGAACACGGTAGTCGGGACGCTGAGCGGCGCGAACCCGATTGGTGGGTTGAGCGGCGCACTCGGCACGGCGACGGGCGCAGTGAATGGCGCGGTTGGAACAGTGACGGGCGCGTTGGGTGGCATCGGCGGCAGCGACCCGCTTGCGCCGGTGACCGGTGCGGTGAACACGGTAGTCGGGACGCTGAGCGACGCGAACCCGATTGGTGGGCTGAGCACGGCAACGGGAGCACTGGCCAACGCCGGTGGCGTACTGAGCGGAGCGCTGGGTACCGCAACGGGCGCGCTGGCCGACACCGGCGGTGCGTTGAACGGTGCCGTCGGCACGGTGACCGGCATGCTCGGCAACGCGGGCGGCGCACTCGCGCCGGTAACAGGCGCGGTGACCGGCGTCGTCAATACGGTGACCGCGACGGCGAGCAATCCGATTGCGCCGATCACCAGCATTGTCGGCAGTTTGGGCAGCGCGCTGCCGGTCGGCAACCTCGGCAATCCGGTCGGTGTCGTGAGCGGCGCGGTAGGCGCGGCAACGGGCGCCCTCGCCAACGCGGGCGGCGCACTGAACGGCGCGGTGGGCACGGTGGCGGGCACGCTCGGCAACGCAGGCGGCGCGCTTGCGCCGGTAACAGGCGCGGTGACCAGCGTCGTCAATACGGTGACCGCAGCGGCGAGCAACCCGATTGCGCCGATCACCAGCATCGTCGGCAACCTGGGCAGCGCGTTGCCGGCCGGTGCGCTGAACGGCGCGGTGGGCGGCGTGACGGGAGCGGTGGGCGGCGTGGCCGGCGCATTGCCGCCAGCCGTGAGCGCGACGGGCGGACTCGTCAATACCGTGGCGGGCGCCGTGACGAGCGTCGCGGGCGGCGGCGCGGCGTCGATCGGCCAGGTCGGCGGCGCGACGGCATCGCTGGTCGGCTCGGTGGCCGGTTCGGCCGGCGGCCTGCTCGGGGCGGGGGGCGGTGCGCTCGGTGCGGTGGCGAACACGACCGGTGCGCTGGCGGGCACGGGTGCGGCCGCACTGGGTACGGTCGCGACGGCGACCGGCTCGACGGTGGGCACGCTCGCCAACGCGACCGGGTCCGCGGTCGGCGGCGTCGCGGCGACGTTGCCGAGCCTGACGGTGTCGGTGACGAATCCGTCCGCGCATGGCAACAGCACGGCGGCCAGCCCGCTCGCCCCGGTGACCTCGCTCATATCGACGCTGACGAGCGGCGTACCGAAGTAGTCAGCTGGTCAGCGGCGCCCGGCGCTCCGGGTTCCGCTGACCGTTATCCGACAGCATGGGCTGTCGGTCCGCGGCATGGCGATGACGTCATGCCGCCTTTTTTCGAGGGGCGTCCCGCGCGGACTAGTTGGCGCAGGCCGGCACGACCGGATCGTTGCTGCCGGTATAGACGTAACCGTCGGAGACCCACTGGTTCGAATTCAGCCGGTACCACAGCCGCGTCGCGCCCCAGTTGCCCTGCACCGTATCGCCGTACGCGAAGCACGCGAGCGTCACCGTCGCGCCGTTCGCCACGCTGCCCACGACCGATGCGGACAGCGACGGCGCGTCGCGCAGGTTCACGTTGCCGGGCGCGCGGATCGGCGCGTCGACGGTGCGGCCCGGTTCGGGCGGGCCGCCGCTGTCGTCCGAGCCATAGTTGGTCAGCGCGGCCTGTACGCCGACGCGGCGCTGGTTCCGTACCGCGTAGCCGCCGTACGCGGAGGGCCCCTCGAAGAACTGCCAGCCGCCGATCGTCTTGCCGTTGACCGGCACTTCCGTACCGCCCTGGCTCAAGGACAGATGCACGTGCGCGCCCGTGGTTTGCCCACCGCACGGCAGCGCGTTGCCGATGCGGCCGAGGTAGTCGCCCTGGCGGATGCGCGCGCCGTTCGCGACCTGAGCGAGCTGCTCCATGTGGTAGTAGGTGGTCTCGTAGCCGTTGTCATGAACGAGCTTGACGATCGCGCTGCCGTTGCGCTCGCAACTTCTGTACAGGTATGCGTCGCGCGCCGCGAGTACACGACCGTCGCCGCCCGAGAAGTCGAGCGAGTTGTACGGACGGCTTTCTCCGCTCCAGCCGTGCGCGCCGCCGGTCCAGTACCACGCGGTGTCGCGTTGCCACGGCAGCGCGAGTCCGGTCTGTCCGGGGGCGGCCTTCGGTTGCCCGCCGGCCGCGCCGCGTCGCGGATCGAGCTGCGCGCGTTCGGCGGGGCCGACCAGCGCGGCGGGCGCCGCGCCCAGCAGCGCCGCGTAGGTTGCGTCGCCTTCGACGCCGACCCGCCATGCACCCTGCGCGCGCCGCGCGACGAACAGCTTGCTGACGGGGTCGGCCGCCACGCCGTCGGGAACGATCTGCGTGGCGGCGCCCAGCACCCAGTCGCCGTCGGGCGTGACGCGGATCGTCTCGACCAGGGCATCCTGCCCTGCTGCGGCCAGGGTGGGCGCCTGTTTGCCGAGCCGCGTCGAAAACGCCTGCCGGGCCGCCTGCTGAAGCGCGACGTCGGCATCGGCGGCCATCGCGGCGCCGCCCTGCAGGCAGACCGCGAGCAGCGGGATGACGAGATATCGGGAAGCACGGTGAGCGCGGCGCGTGATCATGCGGTCTCCTGGTCGATGAGGGTGGGATAAATCGGAATCCTTACGGTTTGGTAACCATAGCGAGATTTGCGAAAAAGTAAACCTTCGGCGAAGGAAATCGTGCGACACCGCATCCATTGCCCGGCGATCGCGCCGATTGTTTCGGCGCGCACGTTTGCGCGTTTGTGTCGAGGGTGCGTGAGAGGAAACGATCGCCTGGGTCGTGTCGTAAAGTCTTATAGTGCAGGCACCCGGATGCGCAGCGCGACGCGCCTCCGGGCTCCATGCCAGGACGATACGAATGATATTGGGCAGAGTGCCCTGAGAGGACCAACATGAAGAAACTGATCAACGATGTGGGTACGGTGGTGCCCGACATGCTGAACGGCCTCGTCGCGCTGAATCCGCACCTGTCGTTGCTGCAGGACACGACGATCGTGGTGCGCGCGGATGCCGACGCGGCGGCCGCGCGCGGCGAGGTCGCGCTGATCTCGGGCGGCGGCGCAGGCCACGAGCCGGCGCACGGCGGTTATGTCGGGCTGGGCATGCTGAGCGCGGCGGTGGCGGGCGAGGTGTTCACGTCGCCGTCGACGGACGCGGTGCTCGATGCGATCCGCGCGGTCGCGGGTCCGGCGGGCGTGCTGCTGATCGTGAAGAACTATACGGGCGACCGCCTCAACTTCGGCCTCGCGGCGGAGATCGCGCGCGCGGAGGGCATCCCGGTCGAGATGGTGGTGGTCGCCGACGACGTCGCGCTGTCGGCGCGAGGCGAGCATGCGGGGCGGCGCGGCCTCGCGGGCACGGTGCTGGTGCACAAGATCGCCGGCGCGGCGGCGGCCGAGGGCCGGCCGCTCGCCGAGGTCGCGCAGGCGGCGCGCGACGCGGCCGCCGCGCTCGGCACGATGGGCGTCGCGCTCACGCCGTGCACGGTGCCGGCGGCGGGCAAGCCCGGCTTCTCGCTCGCCGACGGCGAGATCGAATGGGGGCTCGGCATTCATGGCGAGGCGGGCGTCGAGCGCGGTGCGCTCGAACCGGCGGATGCGATCGTCGCGCGCCTGCTCGACCGGATCGTGACGGATCTCGCCCCGGCGCGCGGCGAGCGCGTCGCGCTGCTCGTCAATAATCTCGGCGGCACACCCGCGAGCGAACTCGACATCGTCGCGGCCGCCGCGCTGCGCGAGCTGGATCGTCTCGGCCTGCGGGTCGAGCGCGCGTGGGCCGGCACGTTCCTGAGCGCGCTGGAGATGGCGGGCGTGTCGCTGACCGTGCTGCGGCTCGACGACGCGCGGCTGGCGCGACTCGATGCGGCTTCGCGCACGAGCGCGTGGCCTGTGCATGGCGGCGCGCTCGCGGCGGTGGTCGCGAAGGCGGCGCCCGCCGCGCCGCGCGCGCAGTCGGCCGAGGCGCGGCTCGCGCGCGACGCGGCGCTGCGGCGCGCGATCGAGGCCGTGTGCACGAGCCTGCTGGCGTCGGAGGCATTGCTGACCGAGATGGATCAGCGCGTCGGCGACGGCGATCTCGGCATCAGCCTGTCACGCGCGTCGCACGCGATGCGCGATGCGCTCGACGATTGGCCGTCGGCCGAACTGCCCGCGGCCGTGCTGCGCGAGATGTCGGCGACGATCCGGCGCGTGGTCGGCGGCACGTCCGGTCCGCTGTACGCGATCATGCTGATGCGCGCCGCCGCCGCGCTCGACGGCGTGCGCGAACCCGATGCGCATGCCTGGGCGCGCGCCTTCTCGGCGGCTGTCGATGGCGTGATGGAATTGGGCGGCGCGCGGCCCGGCGACCGCACCATGGTCGATGCGTTGCAGCCGGCGGCCGATGCATTGCGCACAGCGCTCGAGGCGCGGGCCGTCGACACGGCGGCCGCCTTGCGCGCGGCGGTCGAGGCGGCCGAGGCGGGCGCGGCGCGCACCGCGTCGATGACGCCGCGCCGCGGCCGCTCCAGCTATATCGGCGAGCGGGCGCTCGGGCATGCCGATCCGGGCGCGCACGCGGTCGGCCTGTGGCTCGCGGCGGTGCGCGACGCGCTGGTGGGCTGAGCATGACGTCGCGCGGGTGCATGCTGCACGCGTCCGCGCGACGGCTCGAAGCGCCTCAGGCGAGCCGCACGATACGGCGGCGCGGCCAGACCAGGCGGTAGTACAGGGTTTGCAGCAGGAGCATGGCGATGAAGGTCGTCGCGCAGGCCCACCAGATGCCGGCTAATCCGACCCGGGCGTTCAGCCAGAACGCGAGCGGCAATTCGATGCACAGGATCGCGCCGATCGCGAGCGCGGTCGGACCGGCGACTGCGCCGCTGGCACGCATCGCGCCGACCAGCACGTTCGCGCAGCCGAGCACGACCACGCTCCAGGCGACGATGTGCAGCAGATCGAGTGCGCGCGCAACCACTTCCGGCGCGGTCAGGAACGCGCCGACGAGCCACGGCGCGCAGCCGTACACCAGGGCCACGATACTTCCGGTGAACAGCAGATTGAGCCGCAGGCCGGTGCCGACGATCGCGCCGATCCGTTCCGCGCGGCCCGCGCCGATGGCGTGCGACGCGAGGATCGTCGTCGTGATGCCGAGCGACATCGCCGGCAGCTGAATCCAGCTCATCACTTGCGTGACCGCGCCATAAGCCGCGGTCGCATCCGATCCGTGACGGTTCACGAGGCCGAGCAAGGCGAATTCGGCGAGCGCCATCGTCAGCATCTGCAGCGCGGCGGGCACGCCGATCCGCAACATCTTCGCGGCGATGGCCGGCTCGATGCGCAGGTTCCGCAGCAGCGCGCGGTCAGGCGCGAGCGGATGCCGGCGGCGACGCCAGTGCCACGCGGTCCAGAGCAGCGCGAGCGTGAAGGCCGCGAGCGTCGATACCGCGGCGCTCGCGACGCCGAGGCGCGGCAGGCCGAACCAGCCGCGGATCAGCGCCGGCGTGCACGCGAGCGAGAGCACCGTGGCGAACGCGAGCGTGCGCAGCGGCGTGACCGCGTCGCCGACGCCGCGGCTCATCGAGGTGGTGAGCCACATCAGCAGCACGATGGGCATGCCGGCCAGCATCAGCGTCGCATAGCGGCTCGCCTCGTCGAGCACGTTGGCGGGCGTGCCGAGCCAACGCATCAGCGACGCGGCGCCGAAGCCGCCGCCGATCGCGATCACGACGCCCACGCAGAGCATCAGCGCGAGCGCGGTGCCGGCGATCGCGCGCACCTTCGGCAGATCGCCCGCGCCCCACGCGTGGCCGATCAGGATCGTCGCGCCGGTGCTGAGGCCGATGATGATCGAGAGCAGCAGGAAGAACACCGGAAAGAACGCGGAGACCGCGGCGATCGCATCGACGCCGAGCATCTGCCCGAGGTAGAGACCGTCGATCGTGCCGGCGGCGGATTGCAGCAGATTGGTCAGCATCATCGGCAACAGGATCGCCAGATAGGTTTTCCATAAAGGCCGCACGGGCGGCGGGGCGAGGGTGGTCCGGGTGGACATGCGGGATTCCTTTGGGCAAAGCGACGCCATGACGCGCGGCGGACCGCGCGACGTCGCGTGAAGTGACGAACGGGAAAGGGGGCGCGGCGCGCGTGCGCCGCGCGGGTCAGGCGTCGGGCGCTGCCGTGTCGGCGTCGACCGCGGACGCGAGCCATGCCGCGTGTTCGCGGACATCGCGCGGCCAGCCGGCGATACAGGCGTCGAAGCGTGCCGCGTCGCGCGCGAACAGCGCGCGGGTGGCCTCTTCGAAGCCGGGCAGGTCGCCCGCGAGCGCCGACATGAAGTGATACGCGCGTTCCTGCTGCTGACGTGCGCGGTCGCGTTCGCCGTGCTTGCGGCGGGCGTCGTCGACCATCTTGCGCAGCGCGACCGAGGCGCCGCCCGGCTGCGTCGCGAGCCATTCCCAGTGACGCGGCAGCAGCGTGACTTCGCGCGCGATCACGCCGAGCTTCGGCCGGCCGCGCCCGCGGGCGGCGGGCGCGGCGTCGGCGTCGTCGCTTGCCGACGCCGACGCGCCAGCGGGCGCCGGCGTGTCGGGATAGCGCGCCCGGATCGCCTCGTCCGGCCCACGCGTATCGACGTCGATCGAGCGGCCGGTGCGGTTGTCGAAAATCAGGATCGACGCATTGGCATCGCGATCGAGCGCGTGCCGGGTGGCGAGCGCGATGGCCTGCAACGAGCCCGAGGCGAGACGCTGGTGGCCCGCGAAGCTCGTGTAGGCGGGAAAGGCGGAATGAGAAGTCATGACGGACACCGAGGAACAGGATGGTTCGAATAATACCCGGGTATTATTCGAGGTGCAATATTACCCGGGTATTATTTTGAGGGGGCGCGTCATGCATGCCGCGCGGGCGGCGGGGTGAACAGCGGCTGCAACTCGGGGGCGAGCGATCTCAGCAATTGCACCGCGAGCGCGCTCGTGAAGTCGTAGCGCGCCGCGTAGGGCTCGTGGGCATACGCGGTCAGCACGCCGAAGAAGCGCTCGCCGATCGCGAACACGAAGGTGGCGCTGCGGTTGACCTTGCGCGATTCGACGAGGCGCGCGCCCGGCGCATAGACGTTGAAGCGCTGGTCGCCGGTGCCGGTCTTGCCGTAGATCTCGAAGGTCCTGCCGTCGGGCAGCGTGAGGCCGGAGGCGAGCCGCCGCGCGGTGCCGTCGAGCACCACGTCGCGCAGCATGCGCCGCACGACGGCGACGATCTCGGGCGGCAGCATCGTGCGAGGCTGCGCCGGCGCGCGCGCGAAGCGCGTTTCGTAGGGCGTGTCCGGCGCGAACGTGAGCTGCGTGATGCTTTGCGTCGGGGCGTCGTTGCCGCCGTTCGCGATCATCCCGATCAGGTGCGCGAGCGCATCGGGCTGGTCGCCGGACGCGCCGATCGCGGCCGCGAGCGACGGCGTGAGATGGGCGAACGGGTAGCCGTACGCGCGCCATTCGCGGCCGATCGCATCGTAGGCGCGCAGCTCGATCATGCGGCGGATGCGGCGGTCCTGGGTGGCGTGATAGCGGGTCTTGTAGAGCCACGAATAGGTGGTGCGCCGCACGTCGCTGCTGGCGCCCTCCACGTCGTCGAGGGTGGCGCCCGGATGCGCGCGCAGGTAGGCGAGCGTCCACAGCGCGAGCGGATGCACGCTCGCGATGTAGCCGCGATCGTTGAGGTTGAAGCGATCGACGCCGTACTTCGCGTACAGCGCGGCGAGCGCGTCGTCCGGCAGCGTCGCGGCCGGCGTGCCCTTGAGCGTCGCGCGCATCCAGGCGTCGAACCAGGCGGGCGGGCCGTCGGGCGCGACGCTGCGCAGCACCGTGGCGATCTTCGGCGGCGATTTGCGCACGTTGCGCAGCATCGCGGCGAGCGCGTCGTCGTCGGTCCGGCCCGCGTAGCGCGTGTAGAAACGCTTCACGTAGACGCGGCTCTCGTCGTCGACGAAGCGGTCCAGGTAGCGCGCGCGGGCCGCGGGATCGTCGAGCCAGGCCGACGCGGGCCCGGAGGTTTCGATCATCTCGTAGTGGACGATGTCGCGCATCAGCCGCACGAACACGAGGTTCACCGAATGCGTGAACGCGGCGTGCACGGTCAGGATCCGGCCGTTGTCGATCTTGTCGAAATTGGTGAACGCTTGCGCGCCGCCGCCCGTATAGAAGGTCTCGCCGGCGCTCGCCGAGTATTTGCGTTCGATGGCCGCGTCGAGCATGGCCGGCAGCGACGGGTCGCGCGCGCTGGCCAGGTACGACAGCGCCCAGCGGGTCAGCGTATCCGACGGATCGGGCTTCAAGCCGGCGCGTTCGGCGGCGGACAGCGGGGCGTAGCGCGCATGCAGCGCCGCGATGATGCGCAGGTAGGTGACGAGGGTGCGCAGCTTCGCGGTGGAGCCGAGATTGAGGCGCGCGCCCTGGTTGATGTCGAACGGCTCGTTGACGCTGTCCGTCTGCACGCGCAGCAGGTTCGCGCCGCCGCGCCGTTCGTACAGCGTGAAGCTGTAGGTCAGGTGCGACGGATCGTCGGCGGGGCGCAGCATCTCGAAGCCGTAGAGGCCGGCCGCCTGCGCGCCCGCGCGCGTCGCGACGCCCGCGAGGCGCGCGGACACGGCCTGCTGCACGCGGTTGTCGAGCGTGTCGGTGGCGTCGAGGTCGAGCCGGTCGAGCGCGTAGAAACCGGGCGTCCCGAGCGCGTCGAGCAGATGCGCGCGCGCGGAGGTCACGGCCTTGCGCGTGACGAACGATTGGGCCGGCGCGCGCGCCGGCGCCGGACTGAGCGCGATCGACGCGCCGAGCGCCGCGTCGCGCAGGGCCGGCGTGATCACCTCGTTGGCGGCGAGCAGGCGCAGATAACTGTCGGTCAGGCGCTGCAGCGCCGGGAAGTCGCGCTGCAGGTAATAGGAGGGCGCGCGCTGAGCGATCAGCAGCGACAGCACCTCGCGAAACGCGAGCGCCTGCGCGGCGAGCTGGTCGGGCGTCGCGGGAGCGGCGAGCAGGCGGTTGACCTCGTCGAAGTCGCGGTCGTACCACGCGGCGAGACCGTCGCCGATACCGATCACTTCGCCGAGGTGCGGACGGGCGGCGAGCGGCACCGCGTTCAGGTAGCGCGCGACGAGCGCCTCGCGCGCGGGCAGGGTTTGCGGCCCGTGCAGGTACGCGCGCAGCGACGCGGACGCGATCTGCCGCAGCTTCTCCGGCGGCGTCGCGGTGCGGCCGCCCGGCGAGTGACGGAATTTCTCCAGCTGGGTCGCGAGCGTGCTGCCGCCGGGCGTGGCCTGGTGCGGCATGACGAAACGCAGGCCCTGATCGGCGAGCGCGCGGCCGAAACGTCCCCAGTCGAGGGCGGGGTTGCGTTCAGGCGCGGCGGCGTCGAGCAGCGTGCGATCCTCGATATACAGCAGCGCGGCGACGACGACGGGCGGGATCGCGTCGAACGACGGGTAGATCCGCGCGGGGTAGCGGGCCGTGTAGAGCGGTGCGCCCGTGGCGTCGCGCAGCGTGAGGCCGGTCTGGTCTTTTTCGTCGTAGGGGGGAAACAGGCCGGCGTCGGCGAGCGCGCGCATGCGGTCCGACTGCCGCGCCTGCGCCGTGACGATGAAGCCGCGCGAGAGCAGGCGCTGCTCGATCGCGGGCAGCGCGGTGTAGCCGAGCCGCAGGTCGTAGGGGCCGTCGCCGGGGAAGCGGAGCGCGTTGCTCGGCCCGGCGCCGGGCTGATAGGCGAGCGTCTGGTCGTAGCGGGACAGGTAGCGCGCCTGCAGCCGCGAACTCTCGAGTTCGAGCTGACACAGCTTCGCGACGGCGGCGAGCGTGATGACGCTCAACGCCAGCAACCACAACCAACGCTTCCGCATCGATGCAACACCGATCGAGCGGAGCGGAATCCGAACCAGCGGCCGATTCATGGCGGCATCTCCCGGCAGGGACCGGAGCGTGCCGGATCCTCTTTCGTAGTGTAGTCGCCAAACCGAAAATGCCACGGTCGGGAGTGACCCGGGGTTCATGAAGGCGTCGACGGTCGTGGGCGGGCTTGTGGATGGCGCGCGCGGATTGGTACCATCGTCCGCTGTTGGTTCCGTTCATTTTTCGGCCGGTTGCCCGTGCGTTCGCGTCGGGCGCGCTGTTTGAGCCGGTTCGCCCAGCTTGCCAATCCGATGCACTATTTCACCCGAACCCTGCTGTGCGCCCTTGCCTGCGTGACGTGCACGCCGGCGAGCCGGGCGGACGTCCCGTTCACCGACGCGCAACTGACGCCGCAGGCGGCGCTGATTCATATGAAGGCTGTCGACTATTGCGCGAAAGGCGCGGCTGACGATCGCGTGGCCTGCGAAAACGATTTCATCACCACGGCCAGCCAGATACTCGCGACGCAGCCCGGCATCGCGCCGCCCGGCGCACGCGCGGCGGACCACGCGGCGGCCGTCGCGGACGCCGCGCGTCGCCGCCTGCCTGCCGCCGAGCGCCTCGCCTCGCTCGCGCCGGCCGACAGCCCGGACCCCGGCCGGGATCCGGCGGCGCAGATGATCGGCTTGTCACGCGCGTGCGAGAAGCTGTTCCCGGAGACGGCCGCGCAGGCGAACGCGCAGCGGCTCGCCGCGCTCGAGGCGCAGAGCCCCGAGATCCATCGCGAGGCGGTCGCGCTGGAAGCGGACCGGTCGGTGGCGGCGCGCCGCCGGATCCACGCGGCCGAAGCCCAGTTCGGGTGGGATGGTCAGCTCGCCAAGCTCGTCTGCACGCTGTCCTGAGGCCGCGGCCCCCCGGTCTCGCGGGGGCGGCTCAGGGTGCGGGAACCTGCTCATCGGATCCGACCCTTGCAACTGTTACACTTTCCGCACTGCGGCATCGGTGCGTCGAAATCGCCAGAAAGCCCGCCGGGCGGGGCATTGAGCGAGATCAGGCCGATCGGGGAAGGATCCTGGGGCGGTTCTTGAATTTGTCAAAACCCGTCCATATAATTAGCACTCGCTGCACTAGAGTGCTAACAATTCTCTGCCGGGCTTCCGGCCCGGCAGATTCCCTCAGCGTTCTTCAGTCTCAATCAAGAGAGGAGTGAGTATGAACCTTCGTCCTTTGCACGATCGCGTGATCGTCAAGCGTCTGGATCAGGAAACCAAGACCGCGTCGGGCATCGTGATCCCCGAAGCCGCTGCAGAAAAGCCGGATCAAGGTGAAATCCTGGCCGTCGGCCCGGGCAAGCGCGACGACAAGGGCGCGCAGATCGCGCTCGACGTGAAGGTCGGCGATCGCATCCTGTTCGGCAAGTACGCTGGCCAGACCGTCAAGGTCGACGGTCAGGAACTGCTCGTGATGCGCGAAGAAGACATCATGGCCGTGGTCAACGCTAAGTAAGCGTTCGCCAACGTACCCATTCTCAAAGAATCCCAAGGAGTTAGAAGATGGCAGCTAAAGACGTCGTATTCGGCGATTCCGCCCGCGCGAAGATGGTCGAAGGCGTGAACATTCTCGCCAACGCAGTGAAGGTCACGCTGGGTCCGAAGGGCCGCAACGTGGTGCTCGAGCGCAGCTTCGGCGGCCCGACGGTCACCAAGGACGGTGTGTCGGTCGCGAAGGAAATCGAGCTGAAGGACAAGCTCCAGAACATGGGCGCGCAAATGGTCAAGGAAGTCGCTTCCAAGACCAGCGACAACGCCGGCGACGGCACGACGACGGCAACCGTCCTCGCGCAATCGATCGTTCGCGAAGGCATGAAGTACGTCGCATCGGGCATGAACCCGATGGACCTGAAGCGCGGCATCGACAAGGCAGTCGCAGCGGCTGTCGAAGAGCTGAAGAAGATCAGCAAGCCGTGCACGACCAACAAGGAAATCGCGCAGGTCGGCTCGATCTCGGCGAACAGCGATTCGTCGATCGGCGATCGCATCGCTGAAGCGATGGACAAGGTCGGCAAGGAAGGCGTGATCACCGTCGAAGACGGCAAGTCGCTGGCCGACGAGCTGGACGTCGTCGAAGGCATGCAATTCGACCGCGGCTACCTGTCGCCGTACTTCATCAACAACCCGGACAAGCAAGTCGCCGTCCTCGACAACCCGTTCGTGCTGCTGCACGACAAGAAGGTGTCGAACATCCGTGATCTGCTGCCGGTGCTCGAGCAAGTCGCGAAGGCTGGCCGTCCGCTGCTGATCATCGCGGAAGACGTCGAAGGCGAAGCGCTCGCGACGCTGGTCGTGAACAACATCCGCGGCATCCTGAAGACTGTTGCGGTCAAGGCGCCGGGCTTCGGCGATCGTCGCAAGGCGATGCTGGAAGACATCGCGATCCTGACCGGCGGTCAAGTGGTGGCGGAAGAAACCGGCCTGACGCTCGAGAAGGCGACGCTGGCTGAACTGGGCCAGGCGAAGCGCATCGAAGTGGGCAAGGAAAACACGACGATCATCGACGGCGCAGGCGAAGCCGTGAACATCGAAGCGCGCGTGAAGCAAGTGCGTGCGCAGATCGAAGAAGCGACGTCGGACTACGACCGTGAAAAGCTGCAAGAGCGCGTGGCCAAGCTGGCCGGCGGCGTGGCAGTGATCAAGGTCGGCGCTGCGACCGAAGTCGAAATGAAGGAAAAGAAGGCACGTGTCGAAGACGCACTGCACGCCACGCGCGCAGCTGTGGAAGAAGGCATCGTGGCCGGCGGCGGCGTCGCGCTGATCCGCGCGCGCACCGCGATCGCGGGCCTGACGGGCATCAACGCCGACCAGAACGCCGGCATCAAGATCGTGCTGCGCGCGATGGAAGAGCCGCTGCGCCAGATCGTCACGAACGGTGGCGAAGAGGCGAGCGTCGTGGTGGCGGCAGTTGCAGCGGGCAAGGGCAACTACGGCTACAACGCGGCAACGGGCGAGTACGGCGACCTGGTGGAAGCCGGCGTGGTCGACCCGACCAAGGTGACGCGCACCGCGCTGCAAAACGCGGCATCGGTCGCGGGCCTGCTGCTGACGACGGACGCAGCGGTTGCCGAGCTGCCGAAGGAAGACGCACCGATGCCTGGCGGCATGCCGGGCGGCATGGGCGGCATGGGCATGGATATGTAATCGGCGTTACGCCGCTTGCATTGAGGAACGCGCGGCGACGCGCGTTCACCCAATAAAAAACCCGCAGCGATGCGGGTTTTTTATTGGGGCCGACGGATCGTGCACCGTGCCGGCGGCCGGGGCGGGCGCGCCGCCGCGTTCAGCCCGGCGCGCTCTTGCCGGCCGCGGTCGGCCGGGTGGCGGCGGGTTGCAGCAGCGCTTCGTCCTCGTTGCTGCGCGCCCAGAAGAAGCGATCCGGCAGATACGCGCCCATGCCGGGACGGAACGCGTCGCGCGTGGCCTGATACAGGTACTCCTGCGCCTCGCGCACCGCCTCGGGCGGTTCCTGCCCGTTCGCGAGCAGCGCGGCGATCGCCGCGCCGAGCGTATCGGTGACGCCCATCAACCGGTGCGGCGTGCGCTCCCACAGATCCTGCCGGATCTGGCCTTCCTCGCCGTACAGCGTGTTGACGAGGCGGTGCGAGCCGGTCTCGGTCGCCAGGATGTATTCGCAACCCTGCGCCAGCAGGTGCGAGATCGCGGCGTCGAGATTCGGCGCTTCGGCGTCGCCGTCCGGCTGCGCGAGCGCGATCAGCGTCGCGTGGTCGGCGACGAGCAGCGTGGTCTGCGGCGCGAGCAGGTCGGCGATCGATTCGCGCAGGTCGTCGGCCGCGAGCACGTGCTCGTCGTCGAGCGTGAAATCCGGCGCGAGCACGAGCGGCACGCCGTCGTAGTCGGCGACCACCTCGGCGATCGCGCTCACGACTTCCGCGCGGGTCGCGGCGCCGATCTTGAACGCGGCCACCGGCATGTCTTCGAGCAGCATGCGCGCCTGCGCGGCGACGGTGTCGGGATCGAGCCCGGTCACTTCGTCGCAGGCGGCGGAATCGCGCACGGTATAGCCCGTCAGGACCGACACGCCGTGGCAACCCATGCTCGCCAGCGTCAGCAGGTCGGCCTGCAGGCCGGAGCCGCCAGTCGGATCGGACAAGCCGAAGGAGAGGACGATCGGGGGGGCATTGCTGGACATGGAAAAATGGGGCAAGAAAAAACGGACAGGCAGGACAACGGCGGGACGCACCAAGCATGGGCATCCTGTCGGCATTATGCGGCCGAATCAGGCGGGCCGACCGGGTTTTTTTATCGCACCGCAACGAAGCGCCGCGCGTCGAGGCGGATTGCTAGGCAGTCCGGCCCCGACACGGTACCATCATGGCTCTCAAATCAACGGACTTTCCTTACACGGCTTAAGATGGAATATAAAAGCTGGATGTGCCTGATCTGCGGTTGGATTTACGACGAAGAGGCAGGCTTGCCGGACGAGGGCATTGCCCCGGGCACACGCTGGGAAGACGTTCCCATCAATTGGACCTGCCCGGAATGCGGCGCGCGCAAGGAAGACTTCGAGATGGTGCAGATCTGACCGTCTTGCGCCGGTGTCCGTGGTGGGCGCCGGCAGCCCGTGCGCGACGCGCGTCAGGAAGGGGTCGACCGCGCGTCACGCGATGATCCGGCTTGCCGGGAGGTGAAAGCGCGCGCATGAGTTCCGATCCGATCACGCAAGCGGTGCTTGAAGCCCTGCCCAATCCGCGGGGGGGCGCAGTGCGCGTAGCGGAAGCCGCGCTGCGCGAGGCGGCCGACGCCTTCGAGCGCGAGTCGTCGCCGGCGGCGCCGCTTGGCGTCGCGGCGGCGGCGCTGCGCGATGCGGGCTGGCTGGCCGCGCACCGCTTCGTGGTCGCGCTGTCGCACGCCGCGCCGTTCGCGGCCGCCGACGTATCGCCGATGGCGTTCCATGCGGCGCTGCGCGCGTTCCGGCTCGCGGTGGCGCGCCACAATCTGCGCGAGCTGGCCTGCTCGCCAGTCCTGTTCGAGCACTATCACGCGCTGCGCACCCAGGTCGCGCGCGACCTGCGCACCGACACGCCGCACGACGCGCTCGCGCTCGCCGGGCGGCCGGTGCCGCCCGCCACGCTTCACACCTTGCCGGACCACGCGTTCCTGCATGTCCGGGCCCGTTTCGAGCAGGCGTTGCTGGCCGTGCTGCGCGCGCCGCAGGCGCCGCCCGACGCAGCCCTGGACGAGATCGCCGCCTGCGCGGCGGCGCTGTCCGGTCCGCTCCCCTATGACTATTGGCGTCTCGCGGGCGCGTGCGCGCACGCGCTGCGGGTGAGCGGCGCGGCCGAGCTGAAGCGCTTTCTCGCGCGCTGCAACCTGCTGCTGGGCGAGCAGGCGCGCGGCCTGCGCGTGGCATCGCCCGTGCTGGTGCGCGAGACGCTCGCGCTGATATGGCGCGATTACGCGCTTTACGGCGCTGCGGCGGAGGATGCCGACGACGTCGAGCTGCTGCGTGACTACGGCCTGACGGTCGACTGGCATGTGGCGGCCACGCAGGCGTCCGAGACGCTGTGGGAAGCGGACGCCGCGCGGGCGGAGCGCGCCGCGCTGGAGGACGCGCCGACCCGCGAGCTGGGCGTCGTGACCGTCAATGCGTACGCCTACGAGGATTTCCTGCAGACGGCCGATGCGTCGATGGCCGAGCTGGCGGGCGAGATCCGCGCGGCGGATGCCGGGACCGCGCTGCGCGCGGCCGATGCCGCCTACCGGGTCGGTGCGGCGGCGGGCGCGCTCGGGCTCGGCCATCTCGCGCTGCTCGCCGACGCGCTCGGTCTCGCCTGGCGGCGGCGCGCGCTCGCGGGCCCGCCCGACGCGGCCGGCGCGGCGGTGGTCGCGCG
>NZ_JBXAPG010000077.1:0-22500 GCF_058803765.1 Burkholderia sp. GW821-FHT14F03 | reverse complement strand
CGCCGGAGCAGGCGCGGCGGCCGGCTGCGGCGCGGGGGCCGGCGCGGCGGCGCCGCCCGCGGCTTCCAGCACCACGATCAGCGTGCCTTCCGACACCGTGTCGCCGAGCTTCACCTTCAGTTCCTTGACCGTGCCGGCGGCCGGGCTCGGCACGTCCATCGTCGCCTTGTCCGATTCGAGCGTGACGAGCGACTGCTCCTTCTCGACCGTGTCGCCGACCTTCACGCCGATCTCGATGACCGGGATGTCCTTGTAGTCGCCGATGTCCGGCACCTTCACGTCGACCGTGCCGCCGCTCGCGGCAGGCGCGGGCGCGGGCGCCGCTGCGGGCGCGGGCGCCGGCGCAGCCGCGCCGTTCGCCTTCGCGGCGCCGCCTTCCAGCAGGATGATCAGCGAGCCTTCCGACACCGAATCGCCCACCTTCACCTTCACTTCCCTGACCGTGCCGGCCGTGGGGCTCGGCACGTCCATCGTCGCCTTGTCCGACTCGAGCGTGACGAGCGATTGCTCCGCCTCGACCGTGTCGCCCGCCTTCACGAGCACCTCGATGACCGGGATGTCCTTGTAATCGCCGATATCCGGCACCTTCACTTCGATCGCTTGACTCATCTGTTTGTGTCTCCTGAGCCGCGCCGCCGCCCCGCACGGGGCCGCGTCGCGGCGTCATACGGTGCGCGTGCGTTAAACCGTCATCGGGTTGGGTTTGGCCGGGTCGAGGTTGTACTTCGCGAGCGCGTCCGCCACCACCTTGCGCTCGATCGTACCCTCGTCGGCGAGCGCATTGAGCGCGGCCACGGTCACCCAGAAGCGGTCGACCTCGAAGAAATGGCGCAGCGCCTCGCGCGTATCCGAACGGCCATAGCCGTCGGTGCCGAGCACCACGAACTTGCGGTCCACCTGGCCGCGGATCTGGTCGACCAGCGCGCGCACGTAGTCGGTCGACGCGATCACCGGACCTTGCGTGTCCTTCAGGCATTGCTGCACGTGCGACAGCTTGCGCTCCGCGGTCGGGTTCAGCAGGTTCCAGCGCTCGACCTCATGACCTTCGCGGGCCAGCTCGGTGAAGCTCGGCACGCTCCACAGGTCGGCCGCGACGCCCCAGTCGTTCTTGAGCAGGTCGGCGGCGGCGATCACTTCGTTGAAGATCGTGCCCGCGCCGAGCAGTTGCACGCGCGGCGCCTTCTTGTCGGCGTCGGCCTTGCGGAACGCGTACATGCCCTTGATGATGTCGGCCGCCACGTGCTCGCCCTGCGGGATCGCGGGGTGCTCGTAGTTCTCGTTCATCACCGTGATGTAGTAGTACACATCCTCCTGCTCCCACACCATGCGGCGCAGGCCGTCCTGCACGATCACCGCCAGCTCGTAGCCGAAGGTCGGGTCGTAGCTCACGCAGTTCGGCACCGACGCCGCCCACAGCAGCGAATGGCCGTCCTCGTGCTGCAGGCCCTCGCCGTTGAGCGTGGTGCGGCCCGCGGTGCCGCCGAGCAGGAAGCCGCGCGACCGCATGTCGCCCGCGGCCCAGGCCAGATCGCCGATCCGCTGGAAGCCGAACATCGAATAGAAGATGTAGAACGGCACCATGATCTCGCCGTGCGTCGAATACGACGTCGCCGCCGCGATCCAGTCGCACATGCCGCCCGCTTCGTTGATGCCTTCCTGCAGGATCTGGCCGCTTTCCGATTCCTTGTAGAACATCAGCTGGTCGGAATCCTCGGGCACGTACTTCTGGCCCTGCTGGTTCCAGATGCCGATCTGGCGGAACAGGCCTTCCATGCCGAAGGTGCGCGACTCGTCGGGCACGATCGGCACGATGCGCTTGCCGAGCGCCTTGTCCTTGAGCAGGATGTTGAGGATCCGCACGAACGCCATCGTCGTCGAGATCTCGCGGCCTTCGCCCGTGCCCTTCAGCAGCGGCTCGAACATGCCGAGCGCCGGCACCGGCAGCGATTCCGCCTTCTGGCGGCGCTGCGGCAGGTAGCCGCCGAGGTCCATGCGGCGTGCGCGCATGTACTCGAGTTCCTTCGAGCCTTCCTCGAACTTCACGTACGGCACGTCGGCGATCACGTCGTCCGGGATCGGCAGGCGGAACTGGTCGCGGAACTTCTTCAGCTGCTCCACCGGCAGCTTCTTCTGCTGGTGGGTGATGTTCATCGCCTGACCCGACTCGCCCATCCCGTAACCCTTGATGGTCTTCGCGAGAATCACGGTCGGCGCGCCCTTCGAGTGGCTCGCCTCGTGGAACGCCGCGTAGATCTTGTGCGGATCATGGCCGCCGCGGTTCAGGTTCCAGATGTCGTCGTCCGACCAGTCGGCGACCAGCGCCTTCAGCTCGGGCGAATTGAAGAAGTGCTCGCGCACGAAGGCGCCCGACTCCGACTTGTAGGTCTGGTACTCGCCGTCGACGACGTCCATCATCCGGCGCATCAGCGCGCCCGACTTGTCGCGCGCGAACAGCGCATCCCAGCGGCTGCCCCAGATCACCTTGATCACGTTCCAGCCGGCGCCGCGGAATTCCGATTCCAGTTCCTGGATGATCTTGCCGTTGCCGCGCACCGGGCCGTCGAGACGCTGCAGGTTGCAGTTGATCACGAACACCAGGTTGTCGAGCTTCTCGCGGCTCGCCATGCCGATCGCGCCCAGCGATTCCGGCTCGTCGGTCTCGCCGTCGCCGAGGAACGCCCACACCTTGCGGCCTTCGGTCGTCACGATGCCGCGCGCCTGCAGGTACTTCATGAAGCGCGCCTGGTAGATCGCCATGATCGGGCCGAGACCCATGGAAACGGTCGGGAACTGCCAGAAGTCGGGCATCAGCCACGGGTGCGGATACGACGAGATGCCGTTGCCGCCGACTTCCTGGCGGAAGTTGTCGAGCTGGTCCTCGGACAGGCGGCCGAGCAGGAACGCGCGGGAATACACGCCCGGCGACGAGTGGCCCTGCACGAACACGAGGTCGCCGCCGTGCTGGGCGGACGGCGCATGCCAGAAATGGTTGTAGCCGACATCGTAGAGCGTCGCGGCCGACGCGAACGACGCGATGTGGCCGCCGACGTTGGTGTCCTTGCCGGCGCGCAGCACCATCGCGATCGCGTTCCAGCGCGTGTACGAGCGGATGCGGTGCTCGATGTCCTGGTCGCCCGGGATCTTCGCCTGGCCTTCGACCGGAATCGTGTTGATGTACGGGGTGTTCGCGGAGAACGGCAGATGCTCGCCGTGCATGCGCGCGAATTCGATCTGCTTCTCGATCAGGTAGTGCGCGCGGCCCGGGCCGACGGAGGAGATCACGCCATCAAGCGCCTCGAGCCATTCGACGGTTTCCTGGGGATCGTCGTCACGATCGGCGACGACATACTTCATCACTTCGTTGGGTACGGCGGACATACTCGTCTCCTGGGGCCTTGAATGTGAGGATCGCTCTGGTTGCAGACGACGGAATTCCGGCCGCCTGCGGCAAGCTCCCGCGGATTGTAAAGAGCGTCGCGGGCCACGTGCAACAAAATTTTCGAATAGTGAGATCTTTTATCGTAATATGAAATATTGCTGCGCCGCACCCATCCGACAAGGCTCGCCGAGGGCCGGCCCGGCGATAATTTCGCTTTTGGTTCAATAATTCTTGTACGCCTTTTGCGCGCGGTGCGCTGCGCTACAATCCAGCCATGTTGACCGATCGGCTTTTCGCACGTTCGGCGCGGCCGTCGGGTTCGCCGGCGGATTCGCAGCCGTCCCGCTGGCACCACGGACCGTGGTGGTCCAATTCCTATCTACTGACCCCCCTGTTGTCGATCCTGGTGTTCCTGGTGGTGATGAGCCTCATTCTGTGGAGCCTCAACCGCCGCGAGCAGCAGCAGCAGGAAGACACGCTGTATCGCAACGTCGCCTGGGCGCAGCAGCAGATCCGCCTGTCGATGACGGGCGCGCAGGAGCAATTGCAGGCGTTCGCGCGCGATCTCGCGGCGGGCCGCATCGACGAGCACGCGTTCCAGATGGCGGTCGGCGACATCATGCAGGCGCACCCCGAGATCCTCTACCTGAACTGGTATACGTCGCCCGGCCAGCGCCGCTGGCCCGCGATGCTGCTGCCGCTCGTCGGCCAGCGCTTCGCGAAGCCGAACGACACCCAGATGGAGGACGCCGCGCGCGGCGCCTTCGCCGAGGCGCGCGGCACGCGCCGCCAGGTGTACTCGCCGCTCGTCTACGACGACTTCGGCAACGGCTACCTCGCGCTGCAGACGCCCGTGATGCGCGACCGCGAGTATCTCGGCTCGATCGCCGCGGTGTTCTCGGTCGAGGGCATGCTGAAGCACGACATCCCGCAGGAGCTGTCGGCCAAGTACAAGATCTCGATCACCGACGCGAACAACCGCGAACTCGCGTCGACCTCCTCGCGCCCGCGCCTGCCGCGCGACGCCCACTACGATCTGCCGCTCGACCCGCCCGGCCAGGGGCTGACGGTGCGCGTGTACGCGTACCCGCAGATGACCAACCTGACCAACAACACGCTCGTCTGGCTCGTCGCCGGGCTGTCGTGCTTCGTGCTGTGGAGTCTCTGGAGCCTGTGGAAGCACACCCGCCAGCGCTTCGAGGCGCAGCAGGCGCTCTATGCGGAGGCGTTCTTCCGCCGCGCGATGGAGAACTCGGTGCTGATCGGGATGCGCGTGCTCGACATGCACGGCCGCATCACGCACGTGAATCCCGCGTTCTGCCGGATGACCGGCTGGGACGAAGGCGACCTCGTCGGCAAGGTCGCGCCGTTCCCATACTGGCCGCGCGACACCTACCCGGAAATGCAGCGCCAGCTCGACATGACGCTGCGCGGCAAGGCGCCGTCTTCGGGCTTCGAGCTGCGGGTGCGGCGCAAGGACGGCTCGATGTTCCATGCGCGCCTCTACGTCTCGCCGCTGATCGACAGCGCCGGACGCCAGACCGGCTGGATGTCGTCGATGACCGACATCACCGAGCCGAAGCGCGCGCGCGAGGAGCTGGCCGCCGCGCACGAACGCTTCACGACCGTGCTCGAAAGCCTCGACGCGGCGGTCTCGGTGCTCGCCGCCGACGAGGCCGAGCTGCTGTTCGCGAACCGCTACTACCGCCACCTGTTCGGGATCCGGCCGGACGGCCACCTGGAACTGTCGGGCGGCGGCTTCGACAGCGCGCAGGCGTCGTCGGACTCGATCGACCTCGTCGACGCCTACGCCGGCCTGCCCGCCGCCGCGCTCACCGAGAGCACGGCCGACGCGCAGGAGGTGTACGTCGAAAGCATCCAGAAATGGTTCGAGGTGCGTCGCCAGTACATCCAGTGGGTCGACGGCCACCTCGCCCAGATGCAGATCGCCACCGACATCACGACCCGCAAGAAGGCGCAGGAGCTGGCGCACCAGCAGGAAGAGAAGCTCCAGTTCACGAGCCGATTGATGACGATGGGCGAAATGGCGTCGTCGATTGCGCATGAGCTGAACCAACCGCTCGCGGCGATCAACAATTACTGTTCCGGCACCGTGGCGCTCGTCAAGGGCGGCCGCGCGACCCCCGAGACGCTGCTGCCGGCGCTCGAAAAGACCGCGCAGCAGGCGCTGCGCGCCGGAATGATCGTCAAGCGGATCCGCGAGTTCGTGAAGCGCAGCGAGCCGAAGCGCGAGCCCGCGCGGGTCGCGGACATCGTCGCGGACGCGGTCGGCCTCGCCGAGATCGAGGCGAGAAAGCGCCGGATCCGGATCGTCACCGAAATCCGCGCAAGAATGCCTATTATTTATGTCGACCCGGTGCTGATCGAGCAGGTGCTCGTGAACCTGATGAAGAACGCGGCCGAAGCGATGCACGATGCGCACCCGCAGGCGGTCGACGGCGCGATCCGCGTGGTCGCCGACCTGGAGGCGGGCTTCGTCGACATCCGCGTGATCGACCAGGGCCCCGGCGTCGACGAGGCGACGGCCGAACGGCTGTTCGAACCGTTTTACAGCACCAAGTCCGACGGCATGGGCATGGGGCTCAACATCTGTCGTTCGATCATTGAATCGCATCGCGGGCGTCTGTGGGTGGTCAACAACGTCGAGGCGGATGGCCGCATTGCCGGCGCGACGTTCCACTGCAGCCTGCCCGTGGGGGAACCCGAAGATCTCGGGCGCGGCGGGTCCGAGGCATCGACATCACAAACCGTAACGGGAGATATATGAATAGCCCTGTCACCACCACTCAGGAATCCGTCTTTGTCGTCGACGATGACGAGGCCGTGCGCGACTCGCTGCGCTGGCTGCTGGAGGCGAACGGCTATCGCGTGCAATGCTTCTCGAGCGCCGAGCAGTTTCTCGATGCGTACCAGCCCGCGCAGCAGGCGGGCCAGATCGCCTGCCTGATCCTCGACGTGCGGATGTCCGGGATGAGCGGCCTCGAACTGCAGGAACGCCTGATCGCCGACAATGCCGCGCTGCCGATCATCTTCGTGACGGGCCACGGCGATGTGCCGATGGCCGTCTCGACCATGAAGAAAGGCGCGATGGACTTCATCGAGAAGCCGTTCGACGAAGCCGAGCTGCGCAAGCTCGTCGAGCGCATGCTCGACAAGGCGCGCAGCGAGAGCAAGAGCGTCCAGGAGCAGCGCGCCGCGAGCGAGCGCCTGTCGAAGCTGACCGCGCGCGAGCAGCAGGTGCTCGAGCGGATCATCGCGGGCCGCCTCAACAAGCAGATCGCCGACGATCTCGGCATCAGCATCAAGACGGTCGAGGCGCACCGCGCGAACATCATGGAAAAGCTCAACGTCAACACGGTGGCCGACCTGCTGCGCCTCGCGCTGTCGAAGAAGCAGGCCTGACCCGTCTCACCCGCGCGCGTCCGGGCCCGCCCGCCGGACGCGCCGCGCGCGCGACCGCTCCCGTCGCGCGTCCCCGTCTGTCGCGCCCCTCTCGTTCGTCTCGTCTCATGCCGGCTCGCCGGCGAAGCCGCGCGACGGCGGGCGGGCGCGGCGACGGCTGAACGCGGCACCGGCCGACCGCGGCGCCGGCCGACCGGTATAATTCCCTCCTTCGCCGCGACGCACTCCCCGCGTCGCGCGCCCCCGCTTTCCAACTCGCACGCGAATCACCATGACAGCCACTCTCATCGACGGCAACGCCCTCTCGAAGACCTTGCGCGGCGAAGCCGCGCAGCGCGCCGCGGCGCTGACCGCGCGCGGCCACCAGCCCGGACTCGCCGTGATCCTCGTCGGCAACAATCCCGCCAGCGAAGTGTATGTGCGCAACAAGATCAAGGCCTGCCAGGACCACGGCTTCCACTCGCTGAAGGACAACTACCCGGCCACGCTGTCCGAGGCCGACCTGCTCAAGCGCATCGACGAGCTGAATCGCGACCCGAAGATCCACGGCATCCTGGTGCAGCTGCCCCTGCCCGCGCATATCGACAGCCACAAGGTGATCGAGGCGATCGCCCCGGAGAAGGACGTCGACGGCTTCCACGTCGCGAACGCCGGCGCGTTGATGACGGGCAAGCCGCTGTTCCGCCCGTGCACGCCGTACGGCGTGATGAAGATGTTCGAGGCCTACCGGATCCCGCTGCAGGGCGCGAACGCGGTCGTGATCGGCCGCTCGAACATCGTCGGCAAGCCGATGGCGCTGATGCTGCTCGAAGCGGGCGCGACCGTCACGATCTGCCACAGCAAGACCCGCGACCTCGCCGCGCACACCCGCGCGGCCGACGTGGTCGTCGCGGCGGTCGGCAAGCGCGACGTGCTGACGGCCGACATGGTGAAGCCGGGCGCGACCGTGATCGACGTCGGCATGAACCGCAACGACGAAGGCAAGCTGTGCGGCGACGTCGAATTCGCCGGCGTGAGCCAGGTGGCCGGCCACCTGACGCCGGTGCCGGGCGGCGTCGGCCCGATGACCATCACGATGCTGCTGATCAACACCGTCGAGGCGGCCGAACGCGCGGCGAACGCGGCCTGACGCGAGCGGCGGCGCACCCCGCCGCCGCCGTTACCGCCCCAATCGAGCCGGTAGAAACTTTCGATTGGAAAGCGCGCACCACGCCCCAATAATAAAGAGATGCCGCGCGCACGCCGCGCGCCACTCTCCGTTTCCATCCGAAATCACCCGGGAGCACCATGTCCGCCAGCGCAACCGCCAATCCCCTTCTCGATTTCACCGGCCTGCCCCGTTTCGGCGAAATCCTCCCTGAACACGTCACGCCGGCGCTCGACGCGCTGCTCGAGACCGCCGACGCCGCCGTCGAACGCGCGGCCGACCCGGCCACGCCCGCGACCTGGGAAGAGATCGTCGAAGCCGTCGAACGCGCGACCGAGCCGCTCGGCCGCGCCTGGGGCGTGATCGGTCACCTGAATGCCGTCGCCGACACGCCGGCGCTGCGCGCCGCCTACGGCGAGAACCTGCCGCGCGTGACCGAATTCTGGTCGAGCGTCGGCCAGAACCTCGCGCTCTACGAGAAGTACAAGGTGATCGCCGCGAGCGCGGCGTACCCGGCGCTGTCCGTCGAGCGCAAGAAGATCCTCGACAACGCGCTGCGCGACTTCCGCCTGTCCGGCGCGGAACTGCCCGAGGACCAGAAGCCGCGCTTCGCGGAACTGCAGGAGCGGCAGGCGGCGCTCTCGAAGACCTTCTCCGACCACGTGCTCGACGCCACCAACGGCTACGCGTTCTACGCGCAGACCGAAGCGGAATTGGCCGGCCTGCCCGACGACGCGATCGCCGCCGCGCGCGAGGCCGCGCAGAAGGAGGACAAGGCCGGCTGGAAATTCACGCTGCACTTCCCGTCCTACTTCCCGGTCCTGCAGTACGCGGACAACCGCGCGATGCGCGAGGCGCTGTACCGCGCCTACGTGACGCGCGCGTCCGAGCTGGGCCCGCAGTACGGCGGCGGCCAGGCGGACTGGGACAACACGGCGATCGTCTCCGAACAGCTCGGGCTGCGCCGCGAGGAAGCCCGCATGCTCGGCTACCACGACTTCGCGGAAGTGTCGCTCGCGCCGAAGATGGCCGAGTCGCCGCAGCAGGTCACCGCGTTCCTCGAGGATCTCGCCACGCGCGCGCGGCCGCACGCCGAACAAGACTGGGACGAACTGCGCAGTTTCGCCGCGCAGACGCTCGACACGACGGAGCTTGCGCCGTGGGACGTCGCCTACGCGGCCGAGAAGCTGCGCCAGCAGCGCTACGCGTTCTCCGAGAACGAGGTGAAGCAGTACTTCCCGGAACCCGCCGTGCTCAAGGGGCTGTTCACCGTCGCCGAAACGCTGTTCGGGGTGCGCATCCGGCCCGACAGCACGCCCGTCTGGCACGACGACGTGCGCTTCTTCCGCGTCGAGAACCGCGACGGCTCGCTCGTCGCGCAGTTCTACCTCGACCTGTACGCGCGCGAAGGCAAGCGCGGCGGCGCCTGGATGGACGACGCGCGCGCCCGCGCGAAGCGCGCGAGCGGCGTGCAGACGCCGGTCGCCTACCTGACCTGCAACTTCTCCGCGCCGATCGGCGGCAAGCCCGCCTGCTTCACGCACGACGAAGTGATCACGCTGTTCCACGAGTTCGGCCACGGGCTGCATCACATGCTGACGCGGGTCGACGAGATCGGTGTGTCGGGCATCAACGGCGTCGAATGGGACGCGGTCGAGCTGCCCTCGCAGTTCATGGAGAACTTCTGCTGGGAATGGGATGTGCTCGCGTCGATGTCGTCGCACGTCGAGACCGGCGCATCGCTGCCGCGCGCGCTGTTCGACAAGATGCTCGCCGCGAAGAATTTCCAGAGCGGCCTCGGCATGCTGCGCCAGATCGTGTTCTCGATGTTCGACATCCTGCTGCACGTCGACTTCGACCCGGCCGGCGCGACCGGCGTGAACGCGTTCGCGCGCGACATCAACGAGCGCTACCACGTGATCCCGCAAGCGCCGTTCTCGCGCTGGCCGAACACCTTCAGCCACATCTTCGCGGGCGGCTACGCGGCCGGCTACTACAGCTACAAGTGGGCCGAGGTGCTGTCGGCGGACGCGTACGCCGCGTTCGAGGAAGCCGCGCAGGCGGCGGGCGGCAGCGTGCTCGACACCGCGACCGGCACGCGCTATCGCCGCGAGATCCTCGAGGTCGGCGGCAGCCGCCCGGCGATGGAATCGTTCAAGGCGTTCCGCGGCCGCGAGCCGAGCATCGACGCGCTGCTGCGCCACAACGGCATGACGGACGCCGCGCACTGAGCGGCGCGCCGCCGCGTTGTTCCGCAACGGCAGTCCGCACGCGCGGACTGCCGTTTTTTCATGGCGCGCCGCCAGGCGGATCGTCGAACAGCGCGATCTGGCCGTGCCGCTCGGCGCTGTCCTCGTCGATCCGCACGCCCACGCCGAGCAGCCGCACCGGCTGGCGTCGCCGCACCAGACCCCGTTCGAGCAGCGCGACGGCCGTGTCGGCGTCGGTCGCGTCGGCCACGCACTCGACCGTCGTGCGCTGGAAATCGGCGAAGCGGATCTTCACGTACAGCTTGCGGATCGCGCGCGCCGCGCCGGCCCGTTCGATGCGCGCGTCGAGCAGCACGGTCAGCCGGCGGATCTCGTCCGCGCATTGCGCGGGCGTCGTCAGGTCCTGCACGTAGGTCGTCTCGACGCTGACCGACTTGCGCTCCTGGTCCGCGCGCACCGGCCGCTCGTCGATCCCGCGCGAGAGGTCGTGAAGCCGCCGGCCGAACGCGCCGAACTCGCGGTGCAGGTCGAACAGCGACCAGGCGCGCAGCTGCGCGCAGGTCTGGATGCCGAGCCGCTCGAGCCGCGCGGCGGTCACCTTGCCCACGCCGAACAGCTTGCGCACCGGCAGCGCCGCCACGAACGCATCGACCTCATGCGGCCGCACGACGAACAGCCCGTCCGGCTTGTTCCAGTCGGAGGCGATCTTCGCGACGAACTTGTTCGGCGCGACGCCCGCCGACACCGTCACGCCGACCGTCTCGAACACCCGCGCGCGAATCTCGCGCGCGATCAGCGTCGCGCTGCCCTGGCACCGTTCCGTGCGGCTCACGTCGAGGTAGGCCTCGTCGAGCGACAGCGGCTCGACGTCGGGCGTGTAGTCGCGGTAGATCGCCATGATGAGCCGCGACGCCGCGCGATACTTGTCCATCGCGCTCGGCAGGATCAGCAGGTCCGGACACTTGCGCATCGCGAGCGCCGACGACATCGCCGAATGCACGCCGAAGCGCCGCGCTTCGTAGTTGCAGGTTGCGATCACGCCGCGCTGGTCGGGCCGCCCGCCGACCGCGAGCGGCCGGCCGCGCAGCGACGGGTCGTCGCGCATCTCCACCGACGCGTAGAAGCAGTCGCAATCGCAGTGAATGATCTTGCGCGCGCGCGGCGCCGCGTCGCCCGAAGGCGGCGGCGTGGCGGGGAGGGAATCGGCGGTGGTGTTCAAGGTGTCGACACTGTACAAAAACACAGTGCAAGTTTCAACTGCGCCGGCCCGGCGCGCGGCCGGGCGCCGTACCGGCCGGATTCCCGCCCAACCGTACCGCCGCCGCGCCCGATCGCTCCCTATACTCGATCGATTACGGCATGAGCAGGAGAACACGGATGCGTACCATCGGATTGATCGGCGGAATGAGCTGGGAATCGTCGGCCGAGTATTACCGGATGATCAACCAGGATTCGAAGGCGCGCCACGGCGGCCACCATAACGCGAAGAGCGTGATGGTGACGGTCGACTTCGCCGAGATCGAGGCGTTGCAGCGCGCGCAGGACTGGGAGGCGCTCGGCGCGCGGATGGCCGAGGCCGGACGCCAGCTCGAACGCGCCGGCGCGGATTTCGTGGTGTTGACCACCAATACGATGCACCGGGTGTTCGACGCGCTCGAACAGGCGGTCGCGCTGCCCTGCGTGCATATCGCCGACCCGACCGGCGCGGCGCTGACGGCCGCCGGCATCGAGCGGGTCGGCCTGCTCGGCACCCGCTACACGATGGAGCTGCCGTTCTACGCCGAGCGGCTGCGCACGCGCCACGGGCTCGACGTGCTGACGCCCGATGCGGCCGACCGCGACGACGTGCACCGCATCATCTACGACGAGCTGTGCCACGGCGTCGTCGCGCCCGGATCGCGCGCGGCCTATGCCGCGATCGTCGCGCGGCTCGCGCAACGCGGCGCGCAGGCGGTGATCCTCGGCTGCACCGAGATCACCTTGCTGATCGGCCCGGACGACGTCGCGCTGCCGGTGTTCGACACCACGGCGCTGCACGCGCGCGCGGCGGTCGAACTCGCCGCGCGCTGAACGGCGCGCCCGCGCGTCACCGGGTCGGACAGGCGCGCCGCGCGGTCGCCGCGTCGACGCCGCCCGGCGGCGGCCGCCCCTGCCCGGCCGGCGCGCCGAGCAGCGCGATCAGCCCGCACGCGAGCGAGCCGCGCCAGTGCAGATAGTCGTGGCCGCTCGCCGTCTCCGCATAGGTCACCGGGTAAGCCCTGGCGACCAGCACGTCGCGCAGATGCCGGCTGGTGGCGCCGATGCCCGCCGGCCCCTTGCCGTCCTCGAAGCGCCCGCTTTCCAGGTAGAAACGCACCGGCAGCCGCTCCGCGGCCGCGTATTCGCGCGTCAGCCACTCGGCCGCGCGGGTGCGCGCGTCGCCTTGCGCGGGCGCCCACCAGAACGAACCCGACTGGCTCAGCACGTTGCCGAACAACTCCGGATGACGCAGCGCCACGTACGCGGACGCGAGCCCGCCATAGCTCGACCCCGCGACCACCGTGCGCGCGGGCGCGGCGCTCACGCCCTGCCCGCGCGCCCACGGCATCAGTTCCTCGGCGAGGAAGCGCGCGAACGCCGGATTCGGCGGCAGCTCGCGACCGCGCGCCGCGCCGTCGGGATTGCCGATGATCAGCGCCGCCGTGCGCGGCAGGCGACCTTCCGCGATCAGGTTGTCGAGGATCGTCGGCATGGGCACCGTGTCGGGATCGGCATAGGCGTGCGCGTCGAAGATCAGCGCGAGCGCGCGCGCCGGATCGTCGGCGCGATAGCCGGCGGGCCGGTACAGGTAGACATCGCGCGTATTGCCGAGAACCCAGCTCGTGAAACGCGTGCGCACGAGCGTGCCGGCCGGCACGCCCGGACGCGGCGCGAGCCACGGCTGCGGCGGCGCATCGGGCAATTCCAGCACCGACTTGCCCTGGTACGGGTCGGTGCCCGTGCGCATGAAGGTCCGTGGATTCAGCGGGTCGCGTTGCGCGGTCGCGAGAATCGCGCGCCGCCGCTCGCCCTCCGGCTGATCAAGCTCGGGCACGTCGGGCGCGAGCAGATAGCTGAGCCGCGTGCTCGCGGGCACCACGTAGCTGCGGTACCAGACATCGCTGCCGGCCAGCCGCGCAAGCGCGTCGTGCTCGCCGGACGGGCTGCCGAGCACGCGCACGTTGTCGCGCGCGCCGCGCCACAGGAACGTGACGAGCCGCACGGGTTCGTCCGCCGGCGTCGCGCCGCGTGCGAGGCTCGCATCGGTGCGCGTCGGCTCGGCGGGCGCGGCCTCGACGAGCGGCGTGCCGCGCTCGGCCATCTCGCGCCAGAACGCGTCGGTGCCGCCGCCCGCCTGCACGCTGCGCGCGAGCGCCGCGAGCCGCGGGCTCGCGAGCGCCGGCGTCGGACGACGCTGGTGCGCGCGCGGCACGACGGCGTCGAGCGTGATCCGGCAGCGCGGCGCGGCGGCCGACGCCGACGCGGCGGCCGCCGGCGTCGCGCGCAGCCTGTAACGGCCGGTCGCGGGCGCGACGAACATGAAGGTGCGCCCTTGCGCATCATCGGTCAGCAGCCGGCGCAACGCGCGCCCCTCGCTGTCGAGCAGGTCTAGGTTCGCCATCGCGCCGTCGAGGCGGCCCTGGACGAAGGCGCCTTCGTCGAGTTGCAGCACGTGCTCCCCCTCGCCGCTCAGCTCGCCGGCCGGACCGAGGTTCGTTGCCGCGACCGGCGCGGACGTGGGCGCGGCGCAGGCCGCCCCCGCCCCCGCCCCCGTCAGCCACGCGCCGCACAGCCACGCGCAGGCAAGCGCCCGCGCGCGGATCGGGTTGCGTTGATTCATCGGCCGCGTCCTCAGAAGTCGAGGCTCGCCGACACCTTGAAGGTGCGCGGCGCGTTCTGCGTGACGAAGCCGTCGTTGAACGAGCCGGCCCAGAACACCCGGTTCGCGACGTTCTCGACGCCGCCGCGCAGCACCACGTCCTTGCCGGCGATGCGCGTCGCATAGCGCGCGCCGAGATCGAAGCGGGTCCAGCCCGGAATCCGCTGGGTGTTCGCCGAGTTGACGAACTGCGCGCTCGTCGCGACCGCCCGGCCGCTCAGGGTCAGCCCCGCGACCCACGGCGCGTCCCATTCGAGGCCGAGATTGGCCGTCCACTTCGGCACGCCGAACGCGGTGTTGCCGTCATACGTGCGCCCCGCCGTGTGCGTGAGGATCGCCTGCGTGTAGGCGACGCCGCCCAGCACCCGCACGCGCGGCACGATCTGACCGAACACGTTCCACTCGATGCCCCGGTTGCGCTGCTCGCCGTCCGCGTTGTAGGTGTTGGTCGCGGCATCGCGCAACATGCCGGGCTTGGTGATCTGGAAAAAGCTCAGCGTGTTCGCGAACTCGCCCGTGTCCCATTTCGCGCCCACCTCGACCTGGCGGCTCTTGTACGGCGCGAACATCTGCCCGAAGTTCTTCGCGGCGGGATCGCCGACCGTATCGCCCTGCGACAGGCCCTCGATGTAGTTCGCGTACAGCGAGATGTCCGGGCCGAACGGCTTCACGAGCAGGCCGAAGGCCGGCGTCAGCGCGGTCTCGTTGTAGTTGGCGGTCTGCTTGCCGGTCGCGCCGTCGTAGGTCTTCGCCTTCACGCGCTGGTGGCGAACGCCGGCCGTCAGCCGCACGCGATCGCCGAGGAACGACAGCGTGTCGGCGAGCGCGACGCCCGTCAGCGTCGTCTCGGCGGTGCGCGGCGCGTCGCCCGGAGAAGGGGCGAGCACGGGATCGACCGGCGCGTAGATGTTCGACGCATATGGCGCGCTCGCCTTGTTGACGGTGCCCGAGTCGATCTGCAGCGACGACCCGCTCACCGTCACCTCGTGCTTGACCGGCCCCGTGCGGAAGCGGCCGCGCACGCCGACCTCGGCCGATACCGTGTCGTTGTAGCCGTTCTGGTTGTAGGTCATGCCGCGATAGCTGCCATCCGGCTTCACCCCGCCCGCCCGCGTCCCGTTGAGAAAGCCCGAGTAGCTGTAGCTCCGCCCGCCCACGCCCGCGAACGCGGTCAGGCGATCGGTGATGTCGACCTCGGCGCGGCCGACGACGGCCTGGTTGAACGTCTTGCCCCACGCGCCGCGCAGCAGGTTGACACCCGCGCCGGGCGGCGACACGACCTGCGTCGCAAACGACGCCATCCACGGGCTGCCGCCGTCGAATCGCTCGGTGTCGGTATAGGCATCGAGCGAGAAGCGGAAGCGTTCGCCGCGGAAGTCGAATGCGAGCGAGCCAAGCTCGCGCTTCTTGCTCTGGTCGTCCATCGTGGTGTGCCCGTCGCGGAACACGCCGTTCACGCGCAAGCCGACCTGGTTGCGGTCGCCGAAACGCCGGCCGACATCCGCGTGCACGCCGAACTGGCTGTCGGATTGATAGTCGGTGGTGAGCCGCGCGAGCGGCTTGTCGCCCGCCCGCTTCGGCACGAGGTTGATCGCGCCGCCCACGCTGCCATTCGGCGACATGCCGTTCAGCAACGCGTTCGGCCCCTTCAGCACCTCGACGCGCTCGAGGAATTCGGTCGGAGCGTGGCCGTTGGGCGCCAGCCCGAACATGCCGTTGAACGAGAGATCGTCGGAATTCACGTTGAAGCCGCGAATGCTGTAGTTCTCGTAGATATGTCCGGTCGAGGTCGTGAAGCGCACCGACGGATCGTTTTCCAGCACGGCGGCCACCGTGCCCGCCTGCTGGTCCTCGATCAGCTTCGACGTATAGCTCGCGGTGCTGAACGGCGTCTCCATGAAGTCCGCGTTGCCGAGCATCCCGAGCCGGCCGCCGCGCGCGACCTGTCCGCCATCGTAGACCTCCGGCAGGTGGTCGACCTGGCCGCTCACGACGATGGTCGGCAGCGTGCCGGCCGCCGCATCGCCCGCCGTGTGCGCGCGACGCTTCACCACGTACGCGCCGCCCGCGCCGCGCTCGGCTTCGAGGCCGTGCGGCGCCAGCAGCTGCGCGAAGCCCTGGGTCACGCTCACGCGACCCTTGAGGCCGCTGCTCGTCAGCCCGCGCATGAGCGATGCGTCGGCCGCCAGCTCGACGCCGGCCTGCGCGGCGAAGCGGTTCAGCACGACGTCGAGCGGGCCGGCCGCGAGCGCGTACGCGCGGCGCTCGTCGGTCTCGACCCGCGCGGGCGGATCGTCGGGGCTCGCTTGCGCACCGAGCGGCGCGCTCAGCGCGAGCGCCGCGACGAGCGCGGGCCGCAGCGCGCGCGCGGCGGTGGGAACGGAACGGGAAGTGGATCGGCGGAACGCCATGGCGAGTCCTTTCAGGTTCGAAGAATGACGAGGTTCGTCATGTATTCCGAACGAGCCGACGAAACCCTCAATCGATGACGAAAATTGTTTGCGCGCGCGAGCGTGACGGCCTCAGCGCGGCACGACGCTGACCCAGTAGCGGGTGCGGTAGACGACCGCGACCGGCAATGCCGCCTGCAGGCTGGCGAGCGCGCGGTCGGTATCGACGAGCGAGAACACGCCGGATACGCGCGCGGCCGCCAGCGCCGGATCGCATCGCACGATGCCCGGCCGATAGCGGGCGAGCGCCGCGACGAAGGCGTCGACCGGCATGTGTTCGGCGATCAACAGCCGTCGGGTCCAGGCGGCCGCCTGCTCGTCGGCGGGCAGCGGCGCGCCGACCGCGGTGACCGAGAATGACGACGACTGGCCGGCGGCCAGGCGCACCGCGCGCATCGGCGCGGCGGCCGTCCGGATCTCCACCGCGCCTTCGAAGACGTCGACCCGCGCCGCGTCGCCGTCGTCGCACACGACGAAGCGCGTGCCGAGCGCACGCACCACGCCCTGCCGGGTCTCGATGCGAAACGGCCGTCCCGCCGCGTCGTGCGCGGTCGTGATGCAGACCGCGCCGCGCAGCAGCACCACGCGCCGTTCGCGCGCGTCGAAGCGCACATCGACGGCGCTCGCGGTGTCGAGCCAGAAACGCGTGCCGTCCGCGAGCGTCACGGCCTTGATTTCGCCGACGCCGGTCGCCTGGTCGGCGGCCGCGACCTGCCACGCGCGGGTGCCGCGCATCGCCTGGAACGCGCCGCCGGCGGTGACCGCCAGACCGAGCGCGCGCAGCACGCGGCGGCGACGCGGCGCGGACCGGCGCTCGCCGCCCGGCTGCAGCGCGGCCCGCGCGACGGCGGGCACGCTCAGCAGCTTCGCCTCGATGCCGCCGAGCCGGCGCCACGCGCGCTCATGATCGGGATGGGCGGCGCGCCACGCGGCGCAGCGCGCCAGTTCGTCGTCGCTCGCCTCGCCCGACCAGAGCCGCGCGAGCCAGTTGCTGGCCTGTTCGACGATCGCGTCCGCGATCGCGCCCGGCTGCGCGGGTTCGTCGCGCAGGCTCATGCGGCCTCGCCGTACAACGCGGCATAGCAGGCGCGCAGCGCGCACGCCACGTACTTCTCGACCGACGAGGTCGAGACGCACAGCCGGGTCGCGATCTCGGCATAGGTCAGCCCTTCGAGCTTGCACATGAGCAAAGCGTCGCGCGTGTTGGCGGACAGGCGATCGAGCATCGCGTCGATCTCGCACAGGGTTTCCAGAACGAGGGCCCGGGTTTCGGGCGACGGCGCCTCGGGTTCAGGCAACAGGCGGATCGCGTCGAGGTAGGCCGTCTCGATGCGCCGACGCCGGTACATGTCGACGACGAGGCCGTTGGCGATCTGGGTGAGGAAGCGCCGCGAATCCTCGGGCTGCGGCGCGCGGCCGGACGCCAGCACGCGCAGATAGGTGTCGTGCGCGAGATCGGCCGCGTCGCTCGCATTGCCGAGCCGCTTCCTCAGCCAGCCGCGCAACCAGCCGTGATGATCGCTGTAGAGCAGCCGGACATCCCGCTGCAGATGACTTTCGATAACGCCCATGCACTCCCCGGCGCTGCATCGACGTGCAGGCGCCACCCCGTAATGATAATGATTATCATTAATTCTATGGGACGTTCCAATGGAATGGCAAGCAGGATTATTGAAAGGAGCGAAACAACATAAGGAAAGGTCTCAGCCCCGACGCCGACCGGATCGTGTCCACGGGCCGACGGTCACGTCTTCGGGGCTGAGTGGCGGGGACGCGCGCCGGTACGGCGAAACCCACGGTGCTCGACGCCGTCCTCCCGCCTGCATGAACATCGCGCGAGCGCGATGCGGCCGTGTCTCGCGCGATGCGCGTCACACCGGCTCCCGGCGGTCAGACGCCGAGTCCCGCCTTCACGAGCAAACCGAGCGCAACGCACACGAGCACCGAACCAAATGCGATCTGCACATGGAGCGCCGACAGAAAGCGGGACGCCCAGCGTCCGCCCGCCATGCCGAGCGCCGTCGTCGCGCTGAACCACAGGGTCAGCTCGAGCGGCGCGCGCACGCCCGCGAACAGCGCCACCAGCATCGCCCCGGTGCCCACGAACGCGATCACCGTGAGCGAGGTCGCGACGATGCCGTGCATCGGCACATGGGTGAATTTGCGAAGCATGGGAACGATCACGAAGCCGCCGCCGACGCCGAGCAGCCCGGTCATCAAACCCGTCATCGCCCCCGTCGAGGCCAGCGCCAGTGCAGTCTGCCAGGACCATATCAAGCGCCCGGTCTCCTGATTCACACGCCCCACGCACAGAGATGACGCGCGCGTCACGCCGCGTCTTTCCCCGAGCGCCTGCCGCAGCAAGCGAACCGCGACGACCCCCATCGTCAGCGCGAACAGCGTGAGCAGCACCCGTTGCGGCAGGCTATGCGCCAGCTTGACGCCAAGCGACGTGAGCGGTATGCCGGTCGCCGTCATCAAGAACGCCGCCCGATAGCGCACCAGGCCGCGGCGAAATCCCTCCAGGGCTCCAATCGCCGCGCTGCCCGCCACCGCGACGAGCGCCACCGGCGCCGCTTGCTGCATGTGCAGGCCCATGCCGACCACGAGGACCGGAACGGCGAGAATGCCCCCTCCTGCGCCGGTCAAGCCGAGCACGGCGCCGACCACGCCGCCGAGTATCAAAGCGATCAACATCGTTTATCCAGGTTTCGCGGCGTTTCAGATCGCGTCGAGCGGAATCTTCAGATAGCGCACGCCATTGCCTTCGGGGTCGGGCAATCGTCCCGCGTACATGTTGACCTGCACCGACGGCAGCATCAGCACCGGCATGTCGAGGGTCGCGTCGCGCGCGTTGCGCATCGCAATGAACCCTTCTTCGGTCACGCCGTCGCGCACATGGACGTTCGCACGCTTCTGCTCCGCGACCGTGCTCATGTATGCGACCGCGCGCCCGCCGGGCTGGTAGTCGTGGCAGGTGTAGAGGCGCGTGTCGGGCGGGAGGTCCAGTACCCGCTCGATCGAGCTGTACAGCGTGCGCGCATTGCCGCCTGGAAAATCACAGCGCGCCGTGCCGTAGTCGGGCATGAACAGCGTGTCGCCGACAAACGCCACGCGTTCGCCGCCCGCGTCACAGAAGTAAGTCAGGCAGGCAGGGGTATGGCCCGGCGTATGGATGGCGCGAATCGACAAGGTGCCGAGCGGCAGGGTATCGCCGTCGTCGAGCAGCCGGTCGAACGGGCAGCCGTCCGCCAAGCGATCGTGCCGGGTGTTGAACAAGCGGCCGAACACATCCTGCACGCGCTGCACGTGGACGCCGATCGCAATCGAGCCGCCCACGCGCGACTTCAAGTACTGCGCCGCCGAAAGATGATCCGCATGCACATGCGTTTCCAGCAGCCAACGGACTGTCCCGCCCAGTTCGGCCACGCGCGTGATCAGTCGGTCCGCGCTTTCGGTGCGCGTCCGTCCGGACTTCGGGTCATAGTCGAGCACGCTGTCGATCAGCGCACAATCGCGGGTCGACGTATCGAGCACGAGGTAGCTGACGGTGCTGGTTGCCGGGTCGAAGAAGCCTTCGACCAGGATGGCCGGCGCAGCGCCCATCGAACGCCCATGATCGGGATTTGCTCGCTCGGCCCTCATTTCCGACGCGGCTCCGACATGTTCCAGAGCATGCCGGATCGATTGCCCGTGCGGCAATAAGCCAGCACGGGCGCGGGCAGGCTCTCGATGCACGCGGCAAACGACGCAAGCTCATCTGCGCCGATCTTGTCCCCCACGACCGGGAGATAGCGCACCTCGATGCCAAGCCGGCCGGCGGTCGCGGCGATCTCGGCAAAGCTCGGCTGCTCCGGCGCCTCGCCGTCCGGCCGGTTGCAGATGATGCTCTTGAAACCCTGGTTGCGAACGGCTTCGAGGTCGCCGGGCATCAATTGAGGCGAGATCGAGAATTCCGGAGAGATTCGCGTTGCCACGACCTTCGAGCGGCAGACGGCCAGCGCGCGTTGAAAGCACGCGATGGCATGGTCGACGTCCTCCCAGGAGGTATAGCGGCCGAAGCTGAGACGCACGGTGCGGCCGGCCGCGTTCGCATCGAGACCGATCGCGGTCAGCACATGCGAAGGCTTGCCCGCCGCCGAGTTGCACGCCGACGTCGACGACACGGCCAGGTTCTCGCCGAGCATGGCCGCCTGGAAACCGGGCAGGCCGATGGTCAGGCTCAGCGTGTGGGGGATGCGGCGGGCATCGCGTGCATTCTGCGTGATGTCGCCGAGCGCCAGCACGGCATCGAGCAGGTACGCGCTCAATCCGGCAATCCGTTCGCTGTCGCCGGCCATCCTTTCCGCGGCCAGCTCGCACGCCACGCCCATCCCGACGATCTGGTGCGTGGCAAGCGTGCCCGAGCGCAGGCCGAACTCATGACCGCCGCCATGCATCTGCGATGCGATGCGCTCGCCGACCCCGCTGCCGGCGTACAACGCACCGATGCCTTTCGGTCCGTAGACCTTGTGCGCGGACAGGGACATGAGATCGATCCCGAGCGCCTTGACATCGATCGGGGTCTTGCCGAGCGCCTGGGCCGCGTCGACGTGCAGGAGCGCGCCCGCCGCATGGACGACGGCAGCGATCGCGGCGATGTCGGTCAGCGTGCCGATCTCGTTGTTGACGAGCATCAGGGAAACCAGGCCGGTTTGAGGACCGACCGCCCGGGCGACCTCGTCGACGGTCAGTTCGCCGCGGCTCGACGGGCTCAGATACGTGACCGTCATGCCGCGTTTCTCGAGGCTGGCCATCGTATCGAGAATCGCCTTGTGCTCGATCCGGCTCGTGACCAGATGCCGGCGCGCCGTGGCCATCTCGGCGTAACCCTTCAGCGCGAGATTGTTCGATTCGGTCGCACCGGACGTCCAGACGATTTCCCGCGCGTCGGCGCCGATCAGATCCGCGACTTGCTGCCGCGCATGCTCGACCTTCTCGCGCGCCGCGATGCCTGCGGCATGCGAACTCGAAGCCGGATTGCCGAACACGCCATCGGCGCCGAGACATTCGAACATCGCCGCGATGACCCGAGGATCGGCCGGGGTGGTGGCGGCGTAGTCGAAGTAATGCAGGGTGTTGGGTGCGCTCATGAACTCGATCAAAGTAATCGTCTGTGCCTGCAAGGTTACTGTTCCGCGCGCAGCATTTGTTTCCAAAAATTATCGACCTGACAGGTATTATTAGAAATATTTTCTAGTTTTTGGGTGTCATGGACAAACGTGATGTTCAACTGCTCGCGCTGCTTCAGGACGACGCGACGATCGGGCTCAATGATCTGGCGAAAGCCGTCAACCTGTCGCCGACACCCTGCTGGCGTCGGCTGCAGAAATTGCGGGAGGATGGGGTCATTTGCCGGCAGGTCGTGCTGTGCGAACCGACCAGGCTGAATCTCGGGCTGACGGCCTTCGTCACCGTGCGCTCGAACCAGCACGGCGACGCCTGGACGAACCAGTTCATCGCGGCGGTGCGCGAGATTCCCGAAATCGTCGAGATCCATCGGATGAGCGGCGAGATCGACTACCTGCTCAAGGTCGTCGTGCCCGACATCGCCGGGTATGACAGTGTCTACAAGCGGATGATCAAGAGCGTCGAGCTGAGGGATGTGAGTTCCGCGTTCTCGATGGAGGTCATCAAGCAAACCACCGCACTCCCCCTGGATTACGTCGAGGCGCGATAGCGTTGGCTTCATGAGCGCCGATCGGCTTGGGCCGCGCACGTTGGGCCGGCCCGAGGGCGAGAACGCGGCCCGAGCGGCCGGATGCGCTTCATGCGGAATTCGATCCAGCCGTTGAGGCGATCCGAGCCTCCGCCGACAGCGGTCCGGACATCGAGAAAAGCAAAAAGCCCTGATTTCCAGAAGAAATCAGGGCTTCGAAGCTTGGTTGCGGGGACAGGATTTGAACCTGTGACCTTCGGGTTATGAGCCCGACGAGCTGCCAGACTGCTCCACC
>NZ_JBXAPG010000076.1:0-24777 GCF_058803765.1 Burkholderia sp. GW821-FHT14F03 | reverse complement strand
TTTGGCCTCCAACGCCCGTTTCCACTGGCGTCAGATTACCAACTGCACCCAAAGCTTCCACGGTTTCCCGCGATGAACCTTTTTTTTGCCCGCTTTTTGCCCGTTCGCCGGGCGCGGCCGGACTCAGAACTTGTACGACACCCCGACGAAGCTGATGATCGGGTCCGCCTTCAGCTCCGATTTCGACTCCGCCAGTTCGGTGCCGTCCGCGGCCTTGATCGTGACGGTCGAGGTGGTCTTCAACGGGATATACGTGACCGACGCGACGAGCCCCCAGTGATCGGTGATGTTGTACGTGAGCCCCGCGTTGAACACCGGCTGCCACGACGACGACGCCTTGGCGGACACCTGGGTCGTGCCCGGCTTGCCGGCGCCGGCCGCGAGGATCGCGCCGAGGTTGTCCTGGGTCTGCTTGATGAAGTTCGGCTGCAGCTGCAGGTCGCTGAACCAGTTGTATGACACCCCGACGCCGAGGAACGGCCGCAGCTTCGCGGTGGCCGCGCCGAAGTAGTACTGGAAGATCATCGCCGGGCTCCACTGCCGGACGCTCTTCACGATCGGATTGACGGGACCGATGCCGATGTTCTGCGAGCCGAGCGCGCCGGCCGGGCCGGGCGGCTGGATGGTGCCCTGTCCGGTGATCTTGAAGGTCGGCGGCACGCCGGCCACCGACGTGACCGCGATGTGATCGGTGAGGAAATGGCTGACCGTCAGCCCCACCGTGTCCGAGCCGCTGGTGTGCAGGCCGGTGCCGGGCGAGGTGAAGGACGCCGGCAGGCGCAGCGGCGTGTTGATCGGCGTCGGCGCGACATTGGTCGTGAGCGGCGAGGTGCTCTGCTGCGGCATGATGTGGAACCAGCCGAGCGTCACCACGTTGCTGCCGGCGCTTTGCGCATGCGCCGCGAGCGGGGCCAGCGCGGCGGCGCTCGCCGCCGCGCACAGGATTCTTTTCATCACGGGCTCCCGGTCGCGGTCACTGCACGAAGGCGCCGATCGTGAAGTACGGCGACGACGCGTTCGACATGTCGAGGAACCCGAATACCCCGCCCGTGAAGATGAACTTGCCGGTCGGCGTCGTGCTGCTCGCGTTCGTGTGCGTGGAGGTGACGACGCCGGGCACTGCCTGCGTGTAGTCGAGGTTCAGCGCGGTCGCGAGCGAGGCCTGCGATGCATTGAACGGATCGAGCAGGGTCGCCTGGGCGTTGCTCAGCGCGGTGGTCCGGTAGTCGAACTGGCTGTCGACGCCGATGTACTCGCCGTTCTGCGAACCGACCGCGAGCGTGGTCAGCGGCGCGAGGATCGAGATGCCGGATTCGTCGTCCGCGGTGAGGCCCGGCACGCCGTTCGCGTCGGGCTGCGGATTCGGATTCGCGACGCCGGTGCGGATCATGATCGGCACGAGCTGGTTGCGCAGCTTGCCGACGATGATGAAGCCCTTCGCCTCGGGCACGGTCGCGAGGGTCGGCTTGACCTGCCCCTGGTAGTGATCGGTCTCGAAGGCGCCGCTGCCGTCCGCCGATTGCACGAGGTTGGCGCCGGGCTGCCGGCAGGGGCCCGCGTAGATGCCGGTCGTGTCGCAGCGGCTCCAGGTGCCGTCGGCGTTGATCGTCACCTGCGCGTCGATGGTCGTCGGCGCGAAGCTCTGCGAGGGCACCTGGCCGTAGCCGAGCTGGTGATAGTTGCCCGCGAGGTTCGCGATATTGGTCTCGAGTGTCGTGAAGCCGATGAACGGGTAGTACGGGAACGTCGTGTCGGGCACCGCGCCCTGGCCGAGCAGGCCGCCGTACGAAATCTCCTTGCCGGGGATCGTGCCGCCCGCGACGCCCATCCCGATGAAGACCCGGGCGGGGCGCGTCGGGTCGAGGCTCGCGCCGTTCAGCCGGTAGGCGCAGTTGTTGAGCTTTTGCGTCGGCAGCTGGGTTTCCTGGGTCAGCGTCCCGCTCTGGGTGGTGCCGGCGCGCGTCGGCGTGACGGTCCCGGTGGTCTGCGGGATCGGCGACTCGACGTAGGTGACCTGCCAGGTGAGCTTGGTGGTGTCGAGCTGCAGCTGGACCAGTTCGCCGTCGCCGCCGCCGCCGGTGTAGGGCGTGCTGTAGTCGACCGAGGCCGGGCACAGCGCGGTTTCCACGAGCGGCGCGGGGTTGTTGTTGCTGTCGCCCCCGCCGCAGGCGGCGAGAAGGGGCACGGCGAAAGCCAGCGCCAGAACCAGGTTGCGCTTCATGTTGCTCCTCCAGATTGTCTTTATCGGCGGCCGGCTCCCTGTCGGCCGCATCTTGCTGCTGCCCTCTGCCCTGCGTGCGGCGCGCGCGCCGCTTATTTGCTGATCTGCGCGCCCACGCCGAAGTACGGCGCCGATGCGGTGCCGGAGACGGCCGACGTCGACGTGATGCCGCCGTTGACCTGGCCCTGCACCAGCGACGCGAACAGCCCGCCCGTCGCGATCACGTAGCCCGACGCCGCCGGCTGGTTCGCGGCCGCGGTCGTGGCGATGCCGAGCAGGCCGGGCGTCGTCTGCCCGTAGTCGAGCGTGAAGCCGGTTTCGGCGGCCTCGGTGCTCGGGTTGACGAAGGTGCCGGCCGTCCCCTTGATCACGGTCGCGGTGTACTTGAAGTTCGAATCGGCGCCTGCGTAGCCGCCGTCGACCGCGCCCGACGCCAGCGCGGTCGCGCTGCCGAGCACGGCGATGCCGGATTCGTCGTCGACCTGCGCGTCGAGGTGCAGCGGCGCGGTGCCGAGGTTCACGTTGCCGGTGCGGACGATCACCGGCACGGTCGCGCCGTTCAACTGGCCGATCACGAGGTGGGCGGTCGCCGACTTGCCGGTCGCGCCGACGATCGGCAACTGGGTCTGCGGCAGGATCTGCGGCGCCTTCGCGCTGTTGAAATAGCCGTTGCCGCTCGCCGTCCACGCCCCGCCCGTCGTCAGGCAGCCGGACGACGCGCTCGACGTGCACGCGCCGTTGGCGTCGAAGGTTTCGGTGGACTGGGTGCCCGCCGTCGCATAGTTGCCGGACGGCACGAGGTGATAGAGCAGCGCGTTGTAGGTGCCGGGCAGCTGGGCGAGATTGGTCGTCGTGCTGGCGAAGCCGAGGAACGGATAGAAGTCGAAATGCCGCTGCGGCACCTGGCCGACGTTCTGGGCGACGGTGATGCCGGCGACCGCGATGTCCAGCCCGGCGTACTGGATCGTCGCGCCCGGGATGCCGCCGCCCGCCACGCCGAAGCCGATCAGGATCATCGGCGGGTTGGCCTGGTTGAAATCGGCGGCGGTCGAATAGGTCGCGCCGGTCGCGCCCGCGGGGCCGCTGCCCGGCAGCAGGATGAAGGCGCAGCGGGTCTGCTCGGCGGTCGGCAGCGTGCCGGTGGGCGGATGCATCACGTTGCCGGTGATGGTCGTGCCGGCGCGGCTCGGCGTGACCGTGCCCGTCGCGAGCGGAATCGGCGATTCGAGCCACTTGAGCGTGTAGGTCATCGTCGTCGCGTTGATGTTCACGCTGACGATCTCGCCGCTGCCGGCCCCGCCGAGGTAGGTGCCGGCGCCGATGCTCGCGTCGGCCGGGCAGAGCGAGCCGTTTATCGGGATCGACGTGGGGGGGCCCTGGGTGCCGCAACTGGAACCTGAGCATTGCGAAACATTGACGGGGCCGGGGGGGCCGCCGTCACCGCCGCAGGCGGCGAGCAAAGGGGCGAGCGCAATGGCCATAGCCACCCCTTTCAAATAGGCGCGCGACATGCCGCTGTCTCCAATCTGTTTAATTGTCCGGACTAATTTGGCGGCGCATTTTTTTGATGTCAATTGATGGAATCGTCTAAAAAAGACGATTTAAACAATTAAGAATGTAAAAGCCTAATTGGCGTTTGGGATGGCGCGCAGCATTCAAACGAAATGAGCGTTTGAAATGAGCGTTGCAATGGCGCTGATTGGTCATGGAGATGCGGTTCCGGGCGAATATCATGCATCTTCGCGGAACGTTTGAAGGGCGAAAATATAAGGTGATTCCCTATTGGGGATTTCGAGTGATTTTATATTGTCGGATGAATGAAATTATAATTTTTGTAAATCTATGTTAATGGCGGGGATTTATTTTAAAGGCTTTCATTTCGGAAGCTTTTAAAATGAAAAAGCCGGCCCAGGGCCGGCTTTGCGGGAGGCGGGGAACGTTCAGCGGCGCAGGCCGCTGTCCTCCTCCGCGCCGATGTTCAGGTTCATGCACTGGATCGCCGCGCCCGACGCACCCTTGCCCAGGTTGTCGAGCCGCGCGACCGTGACGAAGCGCTCGGCGGTGCCGAACACGAACAGGTCGACCCGGTTGGTGTCGTTGCTGGCCTGCACGTCGAAGAAGCCGTCGTCGAGGTTGTCGGCGGCGTCGTACGGTGCGACGCGCACGAACGCCTCGCCCGCGTAGTGCTCGGCGAATACGCGCTGCACGTCCTGCGGGGTCACGCGCTTCGCGAGCTGGCTCGGCGTGAAGTAGGTGGTGACCGCGAGGCCCTTGTAGAACGGCCCGACGATCGGCGTGAACAGCGGCGCGTTCGCGAGGCCGGTGTGCGCGGCCATTTCCGGCAGGTGCTTGTGCGCGAGCGCGAGCGCATACGCGCGCGGGCTGGCGAGCCGGCCGCCCGTGTCGGCCTCGTAGTCGGCGATCATCTTCTTGCCGCCGCCGCTGTAGCCGGTGATCGAGTAGCTGTGCGCGGCGAAGTCCAGCGCGACGATCCCCGCGTCGACGAGCGGGCGCATCGCCAGCACGAACGCCGACGCATGGCAGCCCGGCACCGCGATGCGCTTCGCGCCGCGGATCCGCGCGCGCTGCGCGCGGTTCAGCTCCGGCAGGCCGTAGGCCCAGTCGGCGCTGGTGCGGAACGCGGTGCTCGCGTCGATCAGCGTGGTGCGATCGTTGTCGACGAGCGACGCCGACTCGCGCGACGCGACGTCGGGCAGGCACAGGAAGGTCACGTCCGAGGCGTTGATGAGGCGCCGGCGTGCGTCGACATCCTTGCGCTGCGCTTCGTCGATCCGCAGGATTTCGATATCGTCGCGCGCGGACAGGTATTCGAAGATCTTCAGGCCGGTCGTACCTTCCTGGCCGTCGACAAAAACTTTCGTGCTCATCTCGCTCTCACAGAATCGGGGGCGGTTGACGCGGATTGCGCCGGAGAAACCGACATTTTAAGACGTGTTGCATTGCATCGTAACCGGATGCGGCCAAAAAAAGACGGCCCGCGGGTCGTCTTGTGTCCCTGATTGCCCGCGCCGGCGCGGGCATACCAGCGCGGGCATACCGGCGCGGGCGGGGCGTTCAGCGCGCGCCGGCGATCCAGCGCGCGGCGGCCGTCGCGACGCGCGCGCCGAACAGCTTCGCGGTCTCGAGGTCGCCCGGCAGGGGGCCTTCGTCCGGCGACGAGTCGGCCGGCGATTGCCCGAGCAGGCCGCTGAAGCTGCCGAGGAAGTTGACGTCGTTGCGGGTCGCGGCTTTCGTGTTGGCGGGCATCATGCCGGTGCCGACCCACACCATGCCGTGCTGCATCGCAAGCGTGACGAAGTACTGGAGCGTCGAGAACTTGTCGCCGTTCATCGACGCCGAATTGGTGAAGCCCGCCGCGAGCTTGTCCTTCCACTTCTGCGTGAACCAGGCCTTGGAACTGGCGTCCGCGAACTGCTTGAACTCGGCGGAGGCGCCGCCCATGTAGGTCGGCGCGCCGAAGACGATCGCGTCGGCCGCGTCGAGCGCGGCCCAGGCTGCGTCGTCGAGGTCGCCGACGGCGATGAGCCGGGCGTTGGCGCCTGCGTTCTGCGTGCCGGCATGCACGGCCTCGGCCAGCTTCTTCGTATGGCCGTAGCCGCTGTGATAGACGATGACGATGTTGGACATGCGGAAATCCTCGGAAAAGAGAGCAACACGACGCCCGGACGGGCCGGGCGGTTCAGGAGGCGCGGCCGGGCCGCGATGCGTGCAACGGGGATGAGTCTAGCAACGCGCGCCGGCCGGAAAGCATGCCCGCGCGCACTACAGTGTTTCGCCGATGACGGCAATCGTGAGGCTTACTGGCCGTAAGTGACGACGATCTGCGCCGAGCCGATCGCTTCCGTGCCGATCTCATGGTCGAACATCTGCGCCGGCCGTCCGCTCGCGACGCGCAGGTCGTTGGACTTCAGCGCGTAGACCGTGATCACGTAGCGATGCGGCTTGCCGGGCGGCGGGCAAGGTCCGCCGTAGCCGTCCGAGCCGAAGTCGTTGCGGGCCTCGGTCGCGCCAAGCTTCTTGAGGTAGCCGGATGCGCTGGCGTCGGTGGGCAGGCTCGCGACGTCGGGAGGAATGCCGGCTGCGGCCCAGTGCCACCAGCCGTGGCCGGGCGCGTCGGGATCGAGCATCGTGATGGCGAAGCCGCGGGTGCCGGGTGGGGGATTGCGCCAGCTGAGCTGGGGTGAGCGGTTGCCGCCTTTGCAGTCGCCCTGGTTGAAGACCTGGGCCGCGCCGACGCGGCTGCCGGCGCGCAGATCGTCGCTGCTCAGCGTGAAGGCATCCTGCGCATGCGCGCGAGGCGTGGCGAGCGCGGCCGCGCAGAGGCAAAGGCCGGCGAAAAGGAACGGGGGCAGGCGACGGGGCGAACCAGGCGGAACGACTCGGCGACCCATACGCATATGGCGCTTCTCCCGTCACATAGGCCGGCATGAGCCGGCGCGGATTGTTGTGGCGACCCTTGGCACGTCAGAGGCCAGTCTAACATTAGGGACGCATGACGAGCGCGTCGGGAGGTCAAAGGGACGCATGGCGCGGGCCATGAAAAAGCCGCCTGTCGCGACGACAGGCGGCTTGCGGAGCGGGGGCGACGGCGGGCGGCCGCGCGGGCGTTGCCGGGGGCGTGACGCCCTCGGCGCAACGCCAGGAGCGTTACGCCGAGGGCGTGCCGGTGGCGCCGCCGTGCGCAGCCGACCACTCGGCCGGCGCGTGCAGGAATTTCTCGACTTCGTCGAGCGTCTTGGTCTCGAAGTAGCCGGAGGCTTTCGCGACGCGCAGCACGTCCCACCAGGTCGCGAGCGCGTGAAGGTCGACGTCGATGTCCTTCAGGACCGACACGCTTTCCTTGAAGATGTTGTAGTGGAACAGCACGAAGCAGTGATTCACCTGCGCGCCCGCGGTGCGCAGCGCGTTGATGAAGTTGATCTTGCTGCGGCTGTCGGTGGTCAGGTCCTCGACCAGCAACACGCGCGAACCTTCGTCGAGCTTGCCTTCGATCTGGGCGTTGCGGCCGAAGCCCTTCGGCTTCTTGCGCACGTACTGCATCGGCACCATCAGGCGATCGGCGAGCCACGCCGCGAACGGGATGCCGGCGGTTTCGCCGCCCGCGACCGCGTCGATCTGCTCATAGCCGACGTCGCGCAGGATCGTCGCTTCCGCCATCTCCATCAGGCCGCGGCGCACGCGCGGATACGAGATCAGCTTGCGGCAGTCGATATAGACCGGGCTGGCCCAGCCCGACGTGAAGATGAACGGCTTTTCGGCGTTGAAGTGCACCGCCTGCACTTCGAGCAGCATTTTGGCGGTCGTGTCGGAGATCGTCTGGCGATCGAAGCCTGTCATGGGCATTCCTTGGGTGATGTGCGAGGGGCGGGCGCGGGCCCGATGGCGCAGCAAGTGAGGCCCCGGCGGGGTGGCGGGACCGGCGAGGGGCCGGTGAACCATTTCGCTGCGCGCGTAGCCCGCTATTTTACCCGATTCGGCCGTCATTTAGCGCCGCCGAGCGCGCGGCGACCCGCGACGCCGGCCGCCGCGCACCCGGAATCGTCCGATGATTCGAAGTCCGTGCGAATGCTTGCGCGAGGCGCGCCGGGTACCGCGCCGCAGCAACGATTTGCCGGGCACGAGGTGTACACTAGGCGACCCTTAGAAATTGCTCGGCATCCGGTACCTCCCTCTTGCCATCCGCCAAGGTTCGATGGCGCGCCAACCCGGCGCGCGACGGCCGCCGCAGTCGACTATCCCCTCGATTTCCCGGAACGCGGCTCACGGTATCTGGTGCCGAGTCCTTAATTACGCAGTCTCTCGCAGGTCAATCATGGACGAACAACTGAAGCAGGCAGCCCTTGCCTACCATTTGAATCCGAAACCCGGCAAGATTTCGGTCACCCCCACCAAGCCGCTGTCGAACCAGCTGGATCTGTCGCTGGCGTACTCGCCGGGCGTCGCCGCTGCGTGCGAAGCGATCCACGCCGATCCGCTCGATGCGCAGAAATACACGTCGCGCGGCAACCTCGTCGGCGTCGTGACCAACGGCACGGCGGTGCTCGGCCTCGGCAACATCGGCCCGCTCGCCGCGAAACCGGTGATGGAGGGCAAGGGCTGCCTGTTCAAGAAGTTCGCGGGCATCGACGTGTTCGACATCGAGCTGGCCGAATCCGACCCGGACAAGCTGGTCGACGCGATCGCGATGCTCGAGCCGACGCTCGGCGGCATCAACCTCGAGGACATCAAGGCGCCCGAGTGCTTCTACATCGAGCAGAAGCTGCGCGAGCGGATGAAGATTCCCGTCTTCCACGACGACCAGCACGGCACGGCGATCATCGCGTCCGCGGCGATCCTGAACGGCCTGAAGGTGGTCGGCAAGTCGCTCGGCGAAGTGAAGCTCGTGTGCTCGGGCGCAGGCGCGGCGGCGATCGCCTGCCTCGACCTGCTGGTCAAGCTCGGCCTGAACCAGGCGAACGTGCTCGTGGCCGATTCGAAGGGCGTGATCTACGAAGGGCGCGGCAATCTCGATCCGTCCAAGCAGCGCTATGCGGCGCACACCGACGCGCGTACGCTCGGCGACGCGATCCAGGGCGCCGACGTGTTCCTCGGCTGTTCGAGCGCGGGCGTGCTGAAGCAGGAGATGGTCAAGACCATGGGCGACCGGCCGCTGATCCTCGCGCTCGCGAACCCGGAGCCGGAGATCCGCCCGGAAGACGCGAAGGCGGTCCGCCCGGACGCGATCGTCGCGACCGGCCGTTCGGACTACCCGAACCAGGTCAACAACGTGCTGTGCTTCCCGTTCATCTTCCGCGGCGCGCTCGACGTGGGCGCGACGACGATCACCGAGGAGATGAAGCTCGCGTGCGTGCGCGCGATCGCCGAGCTGGCGCAGGAAACCGACCAGAGCGAGGAAGTGGCGAAGGCCTACGAAGGCCATTCGCTCGAATTCGGCCCGGACTACCTGATCCCGAAGCCGTTCGATCCGCGCCTGATCATCAAGATCGCGCCGGCCGTCGCGCAGGCCGCGATGGATTCCGGCGTCGCGACGCGCCCGATCCAGGACATGGATGCGTACCGCGAGCAGCTCGGCGCGACCGTGTACCGCACCGGCATGGTGATGCGTCCGGTGTTCGCGACGGCGAAGTCGAAGGCCGCGCGGATCGTGTTCGCGGAAGGCGAGGACGAGCGCGTGCTGCGCGCCGCGCAGTTCGTGCTGCAGGAGAAGATCGCGAAGCCGATCATCGTCGGCCGTCCGTCGGTCGTCGAGATGCGCCTGCAGAAGATCGGCTCGAAGCTCAAGTGCGGCGTCGATTTCGAGATCGTGAATCCGGAAGACGATCCGCGCTACCAGCAATGCTGGCAGGCCTATCACGAGGTCGGCGCGCGCGACGGCGTGACGCCCGAGGTCGCGAAGGCGGCGCTGCGCAAGTTCAACACGCTGATCGGCGCGATGCTGGTGAAGCTGGGCGATGCCGACGGCATGATCTGCGGCATGATCGACACGTACCACAGCCACCTGAAGTTCATCGAGCAGGTGCTGGGCCGCGCGTCGGGCGCCGAGCATTTCGCGGCGATGAACCTGCTGATGCTGCCGGGCCGCAACCTGTTCATGTGCGACACCTACGTGAACGAGCTGCCGAGCGCGGAACAGCTGGCCGACATGACGATCCAGGCGGCTGCCGAGATCGAGCGCTTCGGCATCACGCCGAAGGCCGCGCTGCTGTCGAACTCGAACTTCGGCAGCGCGCCGTCGGCGTCGTCGCGACGCATGGCGGAAGCGCGCCGGCTGATCGCCGAGCGTGCGCCGCAGCTCGAGGTCGACGGCGAAATGCACGGCGACGCGGCGCTGTCCGAGGCCGTGCGCAAGGCCGCCTTCCCGGGCACCGCGCTGCACGGCGAGGCGAACCTGCTGATCATGCCGAACGTCGAGGCGGCGAACATCGCGTACAACCTGCTCAAGATGGTCGGCGGTGAAGGCGTGACGGTCGGGCCGTTCCTGCTCGGCGCGGCGAAGCCGGTGCACATCCTGACGCCGGCCGCGACGGTGCGCCGGATCATCAACATGACGGCGGTGGCCGCGGCGAACGTCAACAACGTCGCGCGCTGACCCGAGGCGGCGCGGCTGCGCCGCCTGCGTCATCCACGCCACGAAACGCGCGTTTCGTGGCGTTTTTTTTCGCGTGCGGCCCGGCGCTCAGCGGTGTGGGGCATGCGCCTGGGTTCGGTCCGACCGTTCCGGATGGGGCGGCGTGGCAGGCTGCGGCGGCCATGGATGATTGGGCGCATGGGGCAAGCCGGCCGGATCGTTGCCCGCGGCCCGGCGGGCGCACGTTCAGGTCCGAACCGACCATCCCGGTTCAGTCTCAGCCGGTTTGGCAGGCCGCGGCCGCCGTGACCTGTCGCGGACGGTTTTCCGTGGATTCCCGCGCGCCCGAACCGGCGCGAGGAATCGCCGATGAACCGGATGAACGAAGCCTGCGACGAGACGCCGGCGCGCCGCGTATGGCGGATGCGCCGTCGCATCGCATGGGTGCGCCCGGCGATCGTCGCTGCGCCGACTGTCTGGCGGTGATCGGCCGATCGATCGGCGAGGCGGCGCTACGCCGGCCGGGCAGGCAAAAAAGAAGGCGGCCTGAGCCGCCTTCCTTCAATGCCGGACGCCGCGTGTTCAGGCGACGTGCCGCGCCGTGTCACCCGAGCCGTTCCAGCGCCCGGTCAGCGTCTTCCACTTGATCCGCACCGCGCGCAGGTTGTTCTCCTTCACGTGGCCGTAACCGCGGATCTCGTCGGGCAGGTTCGCCAGCTCCAGCGCGAGCGGCATCTTGCTCGCCGTCAGCCCGCCGATCAGCTGCCCGATCAGCGCTTCGTACTCGCCGATCAGCGCGCGCTCGGTGCGCCGTTCCTCGGTACGGCCGAACGGATCGAACGCCGTGCCGCGCAGGAATTTCAGCTTCGCGAGCAGGCGGAACGCCGGCAGCATCCACGAACCATACTGCTTCTTGATCAGATGGCCGTGCGCATCCTTCTTCGCGAACAGCGGCGGCGCAAGGTGGAACTTGAGCTTCCAGTCGCCGTCGAACTGCGCCTTGAGCCGGGCCAGGAACGCCGGATCCGACTGCAGGCGCGCGACCTCGTACTCATCCTTGTACGCCATCAGCTTGTACAGGTTGCGCGCGACCGCCTCGGTCAGCGCTTCCTGCGCGAGATCGGAGCTGCTGAGCGCGCGCTCGGCAGCCCGCACCTTGCCGAGGACGGCGGTGAAGCGCGCCGCGTAGGCGGCGTCCTGATAGGCGCTCAGATGCTGGACGCGCGTGGCGATCAGGGCGTCGACGGCCTTCTTCGTGTGCAGCGAGATCACCGTCGCGCCGGCGGACGCCTGTACGCCGCCCGAGGCGGCCTTCCGCACGCTCGCCAGGTCGTGCGCGGCGCGCCGGCCCCAGTCGAACGCCGCGCGGTTCTTGTCGATCTGCACGCCGTTCAGTTCGATCGCGCGCACGAGCGAGGCGAGCGACAGCGGCAGCCAGCCGCGCTGCCATGCGTAGCCGAGCATGAACGGGTTGGTGTAGATCGCGTCGCCGAGCAGCGCGACCGCGAAGTGGTTCGCGTCGATCAGGTCGACGTCGTTGCCGGCGGCGGCGCGGATGTCCTGTTCGGCGCTCAGGCCCGGGAAGGACCACTTCGGGTTCTTGATGAACTCGGCGGTCGGCGTCTGTGCGCTGTTGACGACGACGCGCGTGACGTCATGGCGCATCCGCGACGTGCATTCGTCGCCCGCCGTCACGATCGAGTCGCAGCCGATCACGAGGTTGGCGTCGCCCATCGCGATGCGGGTCGCGTGGATGTCGGACGGCGCGTTCGAGATCTGCACGTGGCTCATCACGGCGCCGCCCTTTTGCGCGAGGCCGGTGACGTCGAGCACCGTGACGCCCTTGTTCTCGAGGTGCGCGGCCATCCCGAGCAGCGCGCCGATCGTCACGACGCCGGTGCCGCCGACGCCCGTGACCAGCACGCCGAAGGTATGGTCGAGAGCGGGCGGGACGGGCTCGGGGATCGCGGGCAGCGCGCTGCCGTCGACCGACACCGCCTTCGGCTTCTTCAGCTCGCCGCCTTCGACGGTCACGAAGCTCGGGCAGAAGCCCTTCACGCACGAGAAGTCCTTGTTGCAGCTGGACTGGTTGATCTGGCGCTTGGTGCCGAACTCCGTCTCAAGCGGTTCGACCGACAGGCAGTTCGACTTCACCGAGCAATCGCCGCAGCCTTCGCAGACCGCCTCGTTGATCACGGCGCGCTTGGCCGGGTCCGGATACGCGCCGCGTTTGCGGCGGCGGCGCTTCTCGGTCGCGCAGGTCTGGTCGTAGATCAGGATCGTGGTGCCCTCGATCTCGCGCAGCATGCGCTGCACGTCGTCGAGCGCGTCGCGGTGATGGATCGTCACGCCCGGCGCGAGCAGCGTCGTGCCCTGGTACTTCTCGGGCTCGTCGGTGACGATCACGATTTTCTTCGCGCCTTCGGCCGCGAGCTGGTGCGTGATCTGCGGCACCGTGAGGACGCCGTCGACGGGCTGGCCGCCCGTCATCGCGACCGCATCGTTGTAGAGGATCTTGTAGGTGATGTTCGCCTTCGAGGAGATCGCCGCGCGCACGGCGAGCAGCCCCGAGTGGAAATAGGTGCCGTCGCCGAGGTTCGCGAACACGTGCTTCTCGTCGGTGAACGGCGCCTGGCCGATCCACGGCACCCCTTCGCCGCCCATCTGGCTGAAGGTGCTGGTGCTGCGGTCCATCCAGACCGTCATGTAGTGGCAGCCGATGCCGGCGATCGCGCGCGAGCCCTCGGGCACGTTGGTCGAGGTGTTGTGCGGGCAGCCGGAGCAGAACCACGGCTTGCGCTCGGTCGTCACGTGGGGCTTCGCGAGCGCCATCTCCTTCGCGTTGATCACCGCGATGCGCGCGGCGATCCGTGCGCGCACGTCGGACGGCAGGTCGAACTTGTCGAGCCGCGTCGCGATCGCCTTCGCGATGATCGCGGGCGACAGCTCGTAGTGTGCGGGCAGCAGCCAGTTGCCCATCGGCACCGACCATTCGCCGCCCGCGCCGTCCTTCTCGTCGAACTTGCCGAACACGCGGGGACGCTGGCCGTCCGGCCAGTTGTACAGCTCTTCCTTGATCGCGTATTCGAGGATCTGGCGCTTCTCCTCGACCACCAGGATTTCCTCGAGGCCGCGCGCAAACGACTGCGCGCCCTGCGCTTCGAGCGGCCACACGCAGCCGACCTTGTAGAGGCGGATGCCGATGCGCGCGCAGGTATCGTCGTCGAGGCCGAGGTCGCTGAGCGCCTGGCGCACGTCGAGGTAGGCCTTGCCGCCCGTGATGATGCCGAAGCGCGCGTGCGGCGATTCGATCTCGATGCGGTCGAGCTTGTTCGCGCGCACGTAGGCGAGGGCCGCGTACCACTTGTAGTCGAGCAGGCGGGCTTCCTGCACGAGCGGCGGATCCGGCCACCGGATGTTGAGGCCGCCCTCGGGCATCATGAAGTCGGTCGGCAGCACGATCTGGGTGCGGTGCGGATCGATGTCGACGGAGGCCGACGATTCCACCACGTCGGTCACGCACTTGAGCGCGACCCACAGGCCGGAATAGCGGCTCATCGCCCAGCCGTGCAGGCCGAAGTCGAGATATTCCTGGACGTTGGACGGGAACAGCACCGGAAGCCCGCAGGCCTTGAAGATGTGCTCGGACTGATGGGCCAGCGTCGAGGACTTGGCCGCGTGGTCGTCGCCCGCGAGCACGAGCACGCCGCCGTGGCGGGACGAGCCCGCGGAGTTCGCGTGCTTGAATACGTCGCCCGTGCGGTCGACGCCCGGGCCCTTGCCGTACCACATCGAGAACACGCCGTCGTGCTTCGCGCCGGGGTACAGGTTGACCTGCTGAGAGCCCCACACGGCGGTGGCGGCGAGGTCTTCGTTCAGGCCGGGCTGGAAGACGATCTGGTGCGCGGCCAGGTGCTTCTGCGCTTTCCACAGCGACAGGTCGAGCCCGCCGAGCGGGGAGCCCCGATATCCGGAAATGAAGCCGGCGGTGTTGAGGCCGGCGGCGCGATCGCGTTCCTGCTGGAGCATCGGCAGGCGGACCAGCGCCTGGATGCCGCTCATGTACGCGCGACCGCGTTCGAGCGTGTATTTGTCATCGAGCGTGACGGATTTCAGCGCGGCTTCCAGTGACGCGCGCTGACCTGCGTCTAGCGGGGCATTCATTGTCTTATCTCCTCCACCCAGTTTGGGATCGCCAAAACTCGCGCGTCGGCGTCTTGTGAACGCGTCGGCCCGGGGCCGCCATATTGGCGGGTTTTAAGCGATGGTAGCACTGGGGGAAACCCGCCGCTTGCCGCTCGGGAACAGCGCGGGAGGCCGATGAATCAGCACGGAATCAAGGCGTTACAGCATGTAAAAGCATGTAAATCGGGGCGCATTGCGCGCCGAATGCCATTAGCCTGACGGCCTGCCTGGAGGCGCCCCCGGTTTATCCGCGCGTTGATGCGATGGCGGCGCGGCCAGGCGCTGAAAAGGAGGTGCTATGCATACACGACATATCCAGAATTTCCTGATGGTGTCCACGGCCTTTTTCGCGATGAGCGGGCCGGCCCGTTCGGCGGGCGCGAGCGCGTTGGCGGTCGCGGCGATGCCGCAGCTGCAGGTCGTGCCCGCCGTGGGCGACATCGCGGTGACCGGCTGGGCGGCGCCGCGCGCAGTGCGCCCCGCGGCGGCCTGAAACGCCGGGCCGGAATGAAGAAAGGGCGGGAATCGGAGGATTCCCGCCCTTTTCATTGGCATCGGCCGCGCGGGCCGCTTATGCCTTGTCCTGCACCACGCCGCGGCGGATCTGGTCGAGTTCGATCGATTCGAACAGCGCCTTGAAGTTGCCTTCGCCGAAACCCTGGTTGCCCTTGCGCTGGATGATCTCGAAGAAGATCGGCCCGATCTGGTTCTCCGTGAAGATCTGCAGCAGCAGGTCGTCGTGCGCGCCGTCGATCAGGATCTTGCGTTTCTTCAGTTCGTCGAGCGACTCGCCGTGGTTCGGCACGCGGCGGTCGACCAGCTCGTAGTAGGTGTCGATCGTGTCGAGCAGCGTGACGCCCTTGGCGCGCAGGCCGTCGACCGCGCCGTAGATGTCGGCCGCGCCGAGCGCGATGTGCTGGATCCCTTCGCCGCGATAGGCGTCGAGGTATTCCTGGATCTGGCCGGCCGTGTCCGAGCCTTCCTCGTTGATCGGGATGCGGATCTTGCCGCACGGCGAGGTCATCGCCTTCGACTTCACGCCGGTCACCTTGCCTTCGATGTCGAAGTAGCGGACTTCGCGGAAGTTGAACAGGCGCTCGTAGAACTCCGCCCATTCCTGCATGCGGCCGCGGTGGACGTTGTGCGTCAGGTGATCGATATAGGTGAGGCCGTGGCCCGCCGGGTTCGGCTCCGCGCCGGCGATCGGCTCGAAGTCGACGTCATAGATGCTGATGTCGCCGATGCTGCCGGGCGCCGCGCCGTTCTTGCCCTTCCAGCGGTCGACGAAGTAGATCAGCGAATCGCCGATGCCCTTGATCGCCGGGATGTTCAGTTCCATCGGGCCGGTCTTGTTGTCGAAGCCCCATGCGCCGAGATCGCGCGCGTGGCGGTAGGCCTTCGCCGCATCCTGCACGCGGAACGCGATCGCGCAGATCGACGGCCCGTGCAGACGCGCGAAGCGCTGCGCGAACGAATCGGGCTCCGCGTTGACGATGAAGTTGATGTCGCCCTGGCGATACAGCGTCACGTCCTTGTGGCGGTGGCGCGCGACGGCGGTGAAGCCCATCCGTTCGAACAGCTGGCCGAGCGCCTTCGGGTCCGGCGCCGTGTATTCGATGAATTCGAAGCCGTCGGTGCCGACGGGATTGTCCCAGGTTGGGATCTGCATGGTGTCTCCTGATGCCCTTGGCGGGCTGTATCGCGGGAAGGTCTGCGTGCGGCAAAGTGTAGCGGGGCGGGGCGGGCGGATACTTGCGAACTTAATCGCGGCTCGCTACGCTTGCGCAATTTCCCAATCAAATAAACGACCGGAGAGGCAGAAAATGGCGCGCGTGGAATTGGACGCGATCGATCGGCGGATCCTGGCCATCCTGCAGGAGAACGGGCGGCTCTCGAACCAGGAGATCGCCGAGCGGGTGAACCTGTCGCCGAGCCCGTGCCTGCGGCGGATTCGGCGGCTCGAGGAGGCTGGCGTGATCACGGGATACGTGGCCTTGCTCGATCCGCAGAAGCTCGGGCTCGACCTGCTCGCCTACGTGAGCGTGCGGCTCGAGAAGCGCGGCGGCCTCGCGCCGGCGCGCGGCGACGAAGCGTCGGCCCGCGCCGGCGCGACGCACGCGCAGTTGTTCCGCGCGGCGGTGCAGGCCTGGCCGGAGGTGGTCGCGTGCCACGCGATGACGGGCGACATGGATTACCTGCTGCGCGTGCAGGTCGAGGACATGGCGCATTTTTCGCGCTTCGTGCAGGAGCAGTTGCTGCACCATCCGTCGGTGATCGACGTGAAGACGAGCTTCTCGCTCGAACGCTTCAAGGAGACGACCGCGCTGCCGATCCGCTGAGCGCGCGCCAAATGAAACGGGCGGCCCTGGAGGCCGCCCGTGCATGCTGGCGAGGATGAGGCCGCTCAGGCCGTCAGCCCCGCGGGCAGCAGCGATTCGAAGATCTGCGTGGCGCGCTGCGCCTGACGCTTGAGCGCGTAGTCGAACACCGCGGCCTGCTCCTGCATCATTTCGGCGAGGATCGTCGAATGATCGGCGGGCGGCAGCGACAGGTAGGCATCGGCTTCGCCGTACGCGTATTCGATCCGCATGCCCGACTTCTTCGCGATGTGCATCATCGTGGCGTTGCGCGACAGGCAGTGCATATAGAGCATCGTCACCTGGGTGTTGCGGCTGCGGATCGCGGCGCGCTCGAACAGCTTCGAGCCGACGCCGTTGCCGCGCGCGCATTCGAGCACCGACACGCCGAACTCGGCGGTGCGCTTGTCGCCCTCGGCCGGCAGGTAGGCCAGATGGCCGACGCCGATCAGCTTGAGCTGGTGGTCGAAGACGCCGAACACCGTGTCGCGCGAGAAATCGATCGTGCGGACGTAGTTGTCGAGCACGTGATCGGGGACGATCTGGCCGAAGCGGAGCAGGCGATCGTCGTCGTCGAGCGTGAGAAAGTGCGTGAGCAGTTGCTCGCGGTCGGTGGAAGCCAGTTCCCGGACGAGAACCGGCGCGGGGCCGACGTTGCCGGACCACGCGGCAGGACGGCTGTCAGGCGTGTTCATCGTGGGTTCCTCAAAAGACCGTGCAATCGATTTGGTGCAATGCAACAACAGTTTAGCCGATCGACGGTTCGGAACCTGGGGAAAACCCGAGTATTGTTTCGAGTATGAATTCTAGATATGTTTTAAATTTCCTGTAAACGTCTGTTTTTGCAGGAAATTTGCATAAATGTCGGGAGGGGCGACAGGCAAGCGCACTGTCATTCCCACGCAACGCATGCTGCTTTGCGGAAAATCAAGCCGTGCCGGACAGGCCGTTCTCGATCATGTCGATCACCTGCTCGGCGAAGTCGCGGTAGCCGAGGCGGCCGCCCGGCTTGAGCCAGGTGAAGGTCCAGTTGATCATCCCGAACACCATCATCGTCACCGAGGTCTGGTTTTCCTTCGCGATGCGTTCCGGATACGCGCGCGCCAGCTGCCGCGCGAACGCGGCGACGATATCGCGCTGCCGGTCGAGGATCACCTGGCGCTGCGTGTCTTCGAGGTACTTGACGTCGTTGAGCAGCGCGACGTGGCGGCTGTGCGAGGTCTCGTACTCCGCGAGGAAGGTCCGCACCAGCTCGGCGAACGCGTCGCGCTCGCTGAGGCCGCGCCGCTGGCTCACGCCCTCGACCTCGGCGATGATCAGCATCAGCCGCTTCGTGTAGCGGTCGAGCAGGTCGAACAGGATCGCTTCCTTGCTCTCGTAATAGTGATAGAGGCGCGCCTTCGAGGTGCCGCTCGCGGTGGCGAGGTCCGTCATCGACGTGCTCGGGTAGCTGGTCTGGGCGAACTTGGCGGCGGCGAGGTCGAGGATCTGCTCGCGCTGGGATTCGTGGTCGGGCGCTCGGGTGCGGGCCATGGGAGAGTCGTCTGCTCGGGTTAGCGGGGGGAGGCGGGGACGGCGCGCAGCGTGAGCGCACGCAGGTTGTCGATGCTCGGTTCGCCGCCGCGCAGCTCGACGCGGCCGGCCGCCGCCAGCTCGCGGCAGCGCCAGAACGCGATCGAGTCGCTGACGAACAGGTGGCCGCGGTCGGCGCAGCCCATCACCGAGCCGATCGTGCGGGCCGCCGGCGCCCATTCGCCGGGCACGTGTTCGAGCACGAGCACATCGAGGTCGGCATAGTGGCCGCTCTTGAAGGTATTGCCGATCCAGTAGCGCAGTTCCGCATTGGCCTGCTTGGCCTCCTGCCATTCGAGCGCGAGCCGGCTGATGCGCAGCACCGAGATCGGCGCGGCCTCCGGCAGCTTCGCGCGCAGCGTCGCGGGCGGAAAGATGCCGGTGGCGGTGGCGGTGTCGGTGCGCAGGTGGACCCACGACTGCGGATCGTCGACATCGGCGCTCGACAGGCGCACTTCGTTCAGGCGCTGCGGGACATTGCGCAGATGGTAGGCGACCCGCCGCAGCATCAGCTGGTCGGCGACGCTCTGCGCATGCCAGACCACCACCTGCCCATCGCCGGCGGCGAGCTGTTCGAGCGTCGCGAGCTCGTCGCGCACCTCGGTCTGCCAGTCCGGCAGGATGTCGCCCATCACGCGCTCCCAGAAGGCGGCGCGCGTGTCGGGAAGCTCGTCGATGCCGCGCAGCGGGCCGATGGCCAGGTCGTCGCGCAATTCGATGACGCGCTCGTCGCGACCCGCGTCGGCAAGCGCGACGCGCAGGGAAGCGGCGGCGGAGCCGCCCAGGGTGACGTGGAGAGTACTCATGGGCCTGTCGTCGACAAAGGAAAGCCGCCCGGCGACCGGCGCGGCGAAGCGGCCGGCCGACGGGCGGCCCCTAGTGTAAGCGAGATGGCCGGCGGCGCGAAACCGCCGGCTCGGCTCAGCGCTCGTCGTAGCTGACCACGACCCGGTCGCTGATCGGATGACACTGGCAGGTCAGGACGAAGCCGTCCTTCACCTCGTGGTCCTCGAGCGTGTAGTTCTTGTCCATGCGGACCTCGCCCTCGAGCACCTTCGCGCGACAGGTGCAGCAGACGCCGCCCTTGCACGCGTACGGCAGCGCGAGACCGGCGCGCAGGCCGATGTCGAGCAGGCTGACGCCTTCATACGGCAGGCGCAGCTTGCGGCGATTGCCGTCGAGCACGATCTCGAGGTCGGCGGCGGGCGTCGCATCGGTGATGTCGACGCTCGGCGCGCCCGCCTGCGGCAGCGGCGAGCCGAAGCGCTCGACGTGGATCCGGCCGGCTGGTACGCCGGCCGCGGCCAGAGCGGCCTCGGCGGCGTCCATCATCGGCGCCGGGCCGCAGATGAAGGCCTCGTCGATCGAGGCGGCGGGCGTCAGCGTGTCGAGGAAGGCCGCGCATTTCTCCTGGTTCAGCACGCCGTTGAAGAGTTCGACGTCCTGCAGGTCGTCGGACAGCACGTGGTACAGCGCGAACCGTTCCATGAAGCGGTTCTTCAGGTCCTCCAGCTCCTCGGCGAACATGATCGCGTCGACGCTGCGGTTGCCGTAGATCAGCGTGAAGCGGCTGCGCGGCTCCAGTTCGAGCGTGGTCTTGATGATCGCGAGCACCGGCGTGATCCCCGAGCCGCCCGAGAACGCGACGTACTGCTTGCCGTGCCCGGCGTTCAGATGGGTGAAGAAGCGGCCGTCGGGCGTCATCACGTCGATCGTGTGGCCGGCCTTGAGCGTGTCGAACGCGAAGTTCGAGAAGCGGCCGCCGCGCACCCGCTTGATGCCGATGCGCAGCTCGCCGTCGCGGTCGTAGTCGGTGGTGCCGACGCAGATCGAGTACGAGCGCCGCGTTTCCTCGCCATCGATGTGGGTTTTCAGCGTGACGAACTGGCCCTGCGTGAAACGGTAGTGTTCGCGCAGTTCGGGCGGGACCTCGAAGGAGACCGTGACCGCGTCGGCGGTCTCGGGTCGCACGTCGCGGATGCGCAGCGGGTGGAATTGCGGAGTCGCCATATCAGTAGGGTTTGAAGTAGTCGAAGGGTTCGCGGCAGTCGACGCAGCGGTAGAGCGCCTTGCAGGCCGTCGACGCGAACTGGGCGAGACGTTCCGTGTCGGCCGACCCGCAGCGCGGGCACGCGGGCGCCGCGAGCGGCTTCGGGCGGAAACGCACGACCCGTTCGGCGGGCGCGGCGGCGCTCCCGCATTGGCCGGTCGGCGGCGCGATGCCGTACGCGCGCAGCTTGTCGCGGGCTTCCGCGGTGATCCAGTCGGTGGTCCAGGCGGGCGCGAGCACGGTCTCGATGCGGTGCGCGGGCAGGCCGGCCCGGGCGAGCGCGAGCCCGATGTCCTCGGCGATCTGCGACATCGCCGGGCAGCCCGAGTAGGTCGGCGTGATGACCACGTCGAGCGTGCCGTCGGCCGCGCGCCGGACCTCGCGCAGGATGCCCAGCTCGCGGATCGACACGACCGGGATTTCCGGGTCGGGCACCGCTTCGAGCACGCGCCAGGCCTCGGCGACGAGCGGGTCGGCGTGGCGCGGTGCGGTGGGGGCGGGATCGTGGAGGGCGGGCATCATCGGGCTCCGTGACGGCTCGGCGCTTACCAGGACGCGTCCGGATGCTGGCGTGCGAGGCTCTGCATCTCGGCGAGCAGGAAGCCCATGTGTTCCGAGTGTTCGCCGAGCTTGCCGGTCGGCACGTGTCGGACCGGCTCGGGCAGCGCGAGCGTTGCCTCGGCGAGGGCGGCGTCGATATCGGCGCGCCACGCGGCTTCGAGCGAGGCCATCGTCGGGCCGATGCCGGTGGCAGCGACGGCGTCCTCGACCGCGTCGATCGAGAAGAATTCGCGGGTGTACGGGATCAGGTAGTCGAGCGCGGCCTGCGCGCGGCGGTGCGACTCGTCGGTGCCGTCGCCGAAGCGGACCAGCCATTCGCGCGCGTGGTGCTCGTGATAGCGGGTTTCCTTGATCGACTTGGCGGCGATGGCCGCGAGCTGCGGATCGCGGGAGGTCTCGAGCGCGGTCCACGCGTGCAGCATCAGCGTCGCGTAGAAGAAATTGCGCACGATCGTGACCGCGTAGTCCTTGTCCGCCTGCGCGGTGCCGGACAGCGGCCCGTAGTGCGGCAGCTCGACCAGCGTGTAGTTGGCGAACTCGCGCTCGGTGCGGAAGTATGCGTAGTCGTCCTCGGTGCGCGCGGGGCCGCCGAGCCGGCGATCGAGGTCGGCCGCATGCGTGTAGAGCAGGCGGGCTTGGCCGATCAGGTCGAGGCTCATGTTGGTGAGCGCGATGTCCTCTTCGAGGATCGGGCCGTGGCCGCACCATTCGGCATTGCGCTGGCCGAGGATCAGCGCGTTGTCGGCGAGGCGCAGCACGTAGGCGAGATGCTGTGGGGTGATCGTCATGGCGCGCCGCTTACATGTGGTTGACTTCGTCGGGCAGCGTATAGAACGTCGGATGGCGATAGATCTTGTCGCCCGCCGGTTCGAACAGCTCCGCCTTCTCGTTCGGATCGGACGCGGTGATCGCCGCCGACGGCACCACCCAGATGCTCACGCCTTCCTGGCGGCGCGTGTAGACGTCGCGCGCCATGCGCAGCGCCATCGACGCGTCGGCTGCGTGCAGGCTGCCGCAATGCTTGTGGTCGAGTCCCTGCTTGCTGCGCACGAACACTTCCCAGATTGGCCATTCCTTGTTCATCACTGTCTCCTGATTCCTGAATGCGGGGCGGCGGCGTGCTTCACGCAGCCTGCGGGTGTTCGCGGGCGCGGCGCTTCTGCTCGTGCGCGAGCGCGGCGGCGCGGACCCAGGCGCCGTCGTCGTGCGCCTTCACGCGGGTGGCGAGGCGCTCCTTGTTGCACGGGCCGTCGCCGTTGACCACGCGCCAGAATTCATCCCAATCGATCGCGCCGTAGTCGAAATGGCCGCGCGCCTCGTTCCACGTGAGGTCCGGGTCGGGCAGCGTGACGCCGAGCACCTTCGCCTGCTCGACGGTCGCGTCGACGAACTTCTGGCGCAGGTCGTCGTTCGAGATGCGCTTGATGCCCCACTTGCTCGACTGGTTGCTGTGGATCGAGTCGGCGTCGCTGGGGCCGAACATCATCAGGACCGGCCACCACCAGCGGTTCACGGCCTGCTGCACCATCTCGCGCTGGGCGTCAGTGCCCTTCATCATCGCGAGCAGCGCGTCGAAGCCCTGGCGCTGATGGAACGACTCCTCCTTGCACACGCGGATCATCGCGCGCGCGTAGGGGCCGTAGGTGCAGCGGCACAGCGGGATCTGGTTCATGATCGCGGCGCCGTCGACGAGCCAGCCGATCACGCCGACGTCCGCCCAACTGGGCGTCGGATAGTTGAAGATGCTTGAATATTTGGCCTTGCCGGCGTGCAGCGCGTCGATAAGCGTGTCGCGCGACACGCCGAGCGTTTCGGCCGCGCTATATAGATAGAGGCCGTGGCCCGCCTCGTCCTGGACCTTCGCGAGCAGAATCGCCTTGCGCTTGAGGCTCGGGGCGCGGGTGATCCAGTTGCCTTCGGGCAGCATCCCGACGATTTCCGAGTGCGCGTGCTGCGAAATCTGGCGCACGAGGGTCTTGCGATACGCGTCGGGCATCCAGTCCTGCGGCTCGATCTTGCCGTCGGCGGCCATGACGGCGTCGAATCGGGCCAGTTCGGGCGAATCGGCGGCGCCATCGAGCGGCGCGACGTTGCCGGAGATGTCGAGGGATTGCGTGTACATGTCGATGGACTCGTCCAGGGGAATGTGTCTGCAGTATAAATTAACCGACCGGACGGTTAATAAATTATTTGAGCCTGTGCATGTGAGACGAGGGTAAACCACAAGATGCGGGAGTCGGTGCTGGTCGAGGCGGAGTGTGCGAGGGATCTGGGGCAGAATGCACTTCCTTTCTCGTGAGGTGATGCGCATGACATTCCGCCGCTGTTTCCCCGTTCTCGCAGGTTGCGCCGCGCTGGTGCTGTCGCAGTGGGCGTCGGCTGCCGGGGGCGGCGCGCCGGGCGCGGCGTCGCATTGGGTGGCGGCCTGGGCGAGCGCGCTGCAGCCGATTCCGGAACTGGCTGTGCCACCGCCGCTGTACAAGGCGCCGGACGTGGCCGGGCGCACGGTGCGCCAGATCATCTACCCAACGGTGGCCGGGCGGGCGGTGCGCGTCCGGGTGAGCAACGCGTACGGCGGCACGCCGCTTGTGATCGAGGCGTTGCGGATCGGACGTTCGGCGGGGGGCGCGGCGGTGCGGGACGGGGCGTCGGCGCCCGTGACGTTCGGCGGGCGCGCGGGGGTGGAAGTGCTGCCTGGGCAGGAACGGGACAGCGATCCGGTTGCATTCGAGGTCGCGGCGGGCGAGCCCTACGCGCTCAGCCTATATATAGGCGCGCGCCAGCGGATGTCGGTGTGGCATCGGGTGGCGAACCAATTCAACTATGTGTCGGTGCCGGGCAACCATGTGGCTGATTCCGCCGCGCAGGCGTTCCGGGCGCGCTTCACGCAATCCGCGTGGGTGAGCGAGTTGGCCGTGGAGAGTCCGGAGCCGTCGGCGGGCGTGCTGGTCGCGATCGGCGATTCGATTACCGACGGCCTGCGCTCGAGCATGAACCAGAATCGCCGGTGGCCCGACGCGCTGGCGCGCCGGGTGTCGGCATTGGGTGGGCGGCCGGTGGGCGTTGTGAATCTGGGGATCAGCGGCAATCGTCTGCTCAGCGATTCGCCGTGCTACGGCGAGGCGCTGGAGAAGCGCTTCGCGCGGGATGCGCTGTCGCGCACGGGGGCGCGGGCGGCGGTGCTGCTGATCGGCATCAACGACATCAATTTTGCCGCGATGCCGCCGCGCGCGGGGCTCGATTGCGACGCGCCGCATACGCAGGTGAGCGCGGCCGCGCTGATTGCCGGGTATCGACGGCTGATCGCGGCTGCGCACGAGCGTGGCGTGGCGTTGTATGGCGCGACGCTGACGCCGGCGGGGCTGCCGCCGGCGCGCGAGGCGATCCGGGTGGCGGTCAACGAATGGATCCGGACGTCGCGGGCGTTCGATGGCGTGGTGGATTTCGATGCGGCGCTGCGGGATCCGGCGCGGCCTGGCGTGCTGCAACGACGCTATGACAGCGGTGACGGCATCCATCCGAGTGACGCGGGGTACGCGGCGATGGCGGATGCGGTGCCTCAAGCCTGGCTGGAGGCGTTGACGAAGGGCCGCTGAGCGGGGGAGGCGCCCGATCGGGCGCCTTTTTCATAAAATTTTAATGAAACCCTTAAAAAGGGCTTGCGTGGCGGGAAAAGCGTGCCTACAATCACGCCTCTTTCGCGCTAACGGAAACGCAGCGCGAAGGAAGAGAAGCAAAGCCT
>NZ_JBXAPG010000075.1:0-25334 GCF_058803765.1 Burkholderia sp. GW821-FHT14F03 | reverse complement strand
CCGTTAGCGCGAAAGAGGCGTGATTGTAGGCACGCTTTTCCCGCCGCGCAAGCCCTTTCGTGAAAGATTTTTAAACGACCGTATCGGCACGCTCGAGCACACCGATACGGTCACGCGATCAGCGATGCTTGAACACCGCCTTGCGCTTCTCGACGAAAGCGGCCATCCCTTCCTTCTGGTCCTCGGTCGCGAACAACGAGTGGAACAGGCGCCGCTCGAACTGCACGCCCTCGGCCAGCGTCGTCTCATACGCGCGATTGACCGACTCCTTCACCATCATCACGGCCGGCAGCGAGAACTCGCTGATCGTGGCCGCCGCCGCGATCGCCTCGTCAAGCAGCTTGTCGGCAGGCAGCACCCGCGACACCAGCCCCGCCCGCTCCGCCTCGTCCGCGTCCATGAGGCGCGCGGTCAGGCACATGTCCATCGCCTTCGCCTTCGACACCGCGCGCGGCAGACGCTGCGTGCCGCCCGCACCCGGCATCACGCCAAGCTTGATCTCCGGCTGACCGAACTTCGCGGTATCCGCCGCGAAAATGATGTCGCACATCATCGCCAGCTCGCAGCCGCCGCCCAGCGCAAAACCCGCCACCGCCGCAATGACCGGCTTGCGGATCTGCCGCACCGCCTCCCAGTTGCGCGTGATGTAGTCGCCCTTGTACACATCCATATAGGTGTACGTCGCCATCATGCCGATGTCCGCCCCCGCCGCGAACGCCTTCTCGCTGCCGGTCAGCACGATCGCCCCGATCGCATCGTCCGCGTCGAACGCCTTCAGCGCCGCGCCCAGCTCATCCATCAACGCGTCGTTCAGCGCATTGAGCGCCTTCGGACGATTCAGCGTGATCAGCCCGACCCGGCCCCGGGTCTCCACCAGGATGTTCTCGTATGCCATCTACTCCTCCTCGATCAATGAAGCGCAAAACGCCGCGCACATGCCAATGATTTAATGCTAACATTCTCCGACCAACCGGTCGGTTAATTAATAGGTCGCCGATCCCCTCAACGCTCACCAGGCCCGCCGTCATGACCCATCCTCTGTTCGCGAAACACGAAGACACGTTGCAGCACGCCCTTGCCGCCATCGAAACGCGCGGCTACTGGAGCCCGTTCGCCGAGATGCCGAGCCCCAAAGTGTACGGGGAAAGCGCGAACGCGGAGGGTGAGGCCGCCTTCAAGTCGCACCTCGACCAGGCATTCCGGCTCGATCAGCCCGCAAGCGGCGAAACGGCCGCCGCCGAGCTGTCCCCGTATGGCTTCGCGCTCGGCGTGCGCTACCCGAAATCGACGCCGGACGCACTGATCGCCGCGGCGGCGGCGGCCCAGCCGGCCTGGCGCCAAGCCGGCCCGACGGTCTGGATCGGCGTCTCGCTCGAGATCCTCGCCCGCCTGAACCGCGCAAGCTTCGAAATCGCCTACAGCGTGATGCACACCACAGGCCAGGCATTCATGATGGCGTTCCAGGCCGGCGGCCCGCACGCGCAGGATCGCGCACTCGAGGCGGTCGCCTACGCCTGGGACGAGCTGCGCCGGATTCCGGCCGGCGCGCACTGGGAAAAACCGCAGGGCAAGAACCCGCCGTTCGCGATGCAAAAGCGCTACACGATCGTGCCGCGCGGCACGGGCCTCGTGCTCGGCTGCTGCACGTTCCCGACCTGGAACGGCTACCCCGGCCTGTTCGCCGATCTCGCGACCGGCAATACCGTCATCGTCAAGCCGCATCCCGGCGCCATCCTGCCGCTCGCGATCACCGTGCGCATCGCCCGCGACGTGCTTCGCGAAGCCGGCTTCGATCCGAACGTCGTGACCCTGCTCGCCACCGAGCCGAACGACGGCGCCCTCGTGCAGGACCTCGCGCTGCGCCCGGAAATCAAGCTGATCGACTTCACCGGCAGCACGCCGAACGGCACCTGGCTCGAACGCAATGCGCACCAGGCCCAGGTGTATGCCGAGAAGGCCGGCGTCAACCAGATCGTGATCGACTCCGTCGACGACCTGAAGGCCGCCGCCAAGAACATCGCGTTCTCACTCGCGCTCTACTCCGGCCAGATGTGTACCGCCCCGCAGAACATCTACGTGCCGCGCGACGGCATCCGCACCGCGGACGGCCACGCGAGCTTCGACGACGTCGCACAGGCGATCGCAGGCGCGGTGCAAAAGCTGACCGGCGATCCGGCGCGCTCGGTCGACCTGATCGGCGCGATCCAGAACGACGGCGTCGTCACGCGCATCGCGCAGGCGCGCCAGCTCGGCCGCGTGCTCGCCGACAGCCAGAAGCTCGACCACCCGGCCTTCCCTGGCGCCCGCGTGCACACTCCGCTCGTCCTACAACTCGACGCCGCCGAGCGCACCAAGTTCACACAGGAATGGTTCGGACCGATCTCGTTCGTGATCGGCACCGACTCGACCCGCCAGTCGCTCGACTTCGCCGGCGACATCGCGGCGGAGCACGGCGCGCTCACGCTGTCGGTCTACAGCACCGACGATGCCGTGATCGACGCCGCACACGACGCGGCCGTGCGCGGCGGCGTGGCGCTGTCGATCAACCTGACGGGCGGCGTGTTCGTCAATCAATCGGCCGCGTTCTCGGACTTCCACGGCACGGGCGCCAACCCCGCCGCCAACGCCGCGCTCGCGGACGCCGCCTTCGTCGCGAACCGCTTCCGCGTAGTGCAGAGCCGGGCCCATGTTGCGCCGAAGGCCGTGCCTCAGGAAGCCGGCCAGACGGCCTAAGCCATTCGGCCGACACGACATCCGCCACTTTCCCCGACTATCCTGAGCGAACTCGCCCCTCAGCGGGTTCGCTCCAGCAGGACACGCCCATGAACGATGCCTTTATCTGCGACGCCATCCGCACTCCGATCGGACGCTACGGCGGCGCGCTGAAAGACGTGCGCGCCGACGACCTCGGCGCCGTGCCGATCCGCGCGCTCCTCGAACGCAACCCGCACGTCGACTGGCGCGCGGTCGACGACGTGCTGTACGGCTGCGCCAACCAGGCGGGCGAGGACAACCGCAATGTCGCGCGCATGTCGGCGCTGCTCGCGGGCCTGCCCACCGACGTGCCCGGCTCGACCCTCAACCGCCTGTGCGGCTCGGGCATGGACGCGGTCGGGTCCGCTGCGCGCGCCATCAAGTCCGGTGAGGCGCACCTCATGATCGCCGGCGGCGTCGAAAGCATGACGCGCGCTCCGTTCGTGATGGGCAAGGCCGCCAGCGCGTTCTCCCGGCAGGCCGACATCCACGATACGACGATCGGCTGGCGCTTCGTCAACCCGTTGATGAAGAAGCTGCACGGCATCGACTCGATGCCCGAGACGGCCGAGAACGTCGCGCTCGACTACGGGGTGAGCCGCGCCGACCAGGACGCGTTCGCGCTGCGCAGCCAGCAGAAGGCCGCGCGCGCGCAGCGGGACGGCACGCTCGCCCAGGAGATCGTCCCCGTGACGATCGCCCAGAAGAAAGGCGACCCGCTCGTCGTCGCGCACGACGAACACCCGCGCGAGACCTCGCTCGACGCCCTCGCGAAACTGAAGGGCGTCGTCCGCCCCGACGGCTCGGTGACGGCCGGCAACGCCTCGGGCGTCAACGACGGCGCCTGCGCACTGCTGCTCGCCAACCAGGCCGCCCTTGAACAGTACGGCCTGCGGCGCCGCGCGCGCGTGCTGGGCATGGCGACGGCGGGCGTCGCGCCGCGCGTGATGGGCATCGGTCCCGCGCCGGCCACGCAGCGCCTGCTGCGGCAGCTCGGCATGAGCCTGGCCCAATTCGACGTGATCGAGCTGAACGAAGCGTTCGCGTCTCAAGGGCTCGCCGTGCTGCGCCTGCTCGGCATCGCCGACGACGATCCGCGCGTCAACCCGAACGGCGGCGCGATCGCGCTCGGGCACCCGCTCGGCGCGTCCGGCGCACGCCTCGTCACGACGGCGCTGCACCATCTCGAACGCACCGGCGGCCGCTACGCGCTGTGCACGATGTGCATCGGCGTAGGCCAGGGCATCGCCCTCGCGATCGAGCGCGTGTAACCGATCCGGCGCCTAGCGCCCGTTCGTTCAGGCATCACTGAGGAGACAACCGATGTCCTATGAAACGATTCGCATTGAAATCGACCCCGCCGCACGGGTCGCGACGATCACGCTGAACCGCCCCGACAAGCTCAACAGCTTCACGCGCGCGATGCACGCGGAGTTGCTCTCCGCGCTCGGCGACGCGCAGGCCGCGAAGGTGCGCGCCCTCGTGCTGACGGGCGCGGGACGCGCCTTCTGCGCAGGCCAGGATCTCGCGGACCTCGACTTCACGCCGGGCGCGATGAGCGACCTCGGCGCCTTGATCGACGCGCACTTCAATCCGCTCGTCCGCCGTCTGCAGGCCCTGCCGTTCCCGGTGATCGCCGCCGTCAACGGCACGGCCGCCGGCGCCGGCGCGAACCTCGCGTTCGCCTGCGACCTCGTCCTCGCCGCGCGTTCGAGCAGCTTCATCCAGTCGTTCGTGAAGATCGGCCTCGTGCCGGATTCCGGCGGCACCTGGTTCCTGCCGCAGCGCGCTGGCCTCGCGCGGGCGCTCGGCCTCGCGCTGACGGGCGACAAGCTCGGCGCGGAACAGGCCGAACAATGGGGACTCATCTGGCGCAGCGTCGACGACGCCGCGCTCATGGCCACCGCCGCACAACTCGCCGCGCAACTCGCGCAGCAGCCCACCCGCGCAATCGCGGCCATCAAGCAGGCGATGCGCGCAGGCGTCACGAACACACTCGACGCGCAACTCGATCTCGAACGCGACCTGCAGCGCGAGCTCGGCCAGTCCCACGACTACGCCGAAGGCGTGCAGGCCTTCATCGAGAAGCGCGCGCCGCGCTTCGAGGGGCGTTGAGATGGCCGCTTCCGCACCCGACGCCCCGTCCGCCGACGCCCTCGCTTGCGCGGTCGCGCAGGCCATGTATGAGGCGGACGCCTGCAGCCGCGCGCTCGGCATCGAGCTGGTCGAGGTCCGCCCCGGCTACGCGCGCATGCGCATGCCGGTGCGGCCCGACTTCCTGAACGGACACCAGATCTGTCACGGCGGGCTGATCTTCACGCTTGCGGACTCGACCTTCGCGTTCGCGTGCAATACCTACAACATCAATACCGTCGCCGCCGGCTGCGCGATCGAGTTCCTGCGGCCGGCGGCGGGCGGCGATGTACTGACCGCCGAAGCCGAGGAGCAGGCGCTGAGCGGCCGGCACGGCATCTACGACATCCGCGTCACGAACCAGGCGGGCGACCTGGTGGCGATGTTCCGGGGGAAATCGGCACAGATCAGGGGAACGGTGCTCGGCGCGCAGCCCTAGCGCGCGCCCGTTCCCGCCATATCTATAAAGACAGGAGACACCATGACGACCCCGACCCCGCTCCCGCTCGACCCGATCGAGACCGCCAGCCGCGACGAACTGCTCGCGCTGCAGCTCGAACGCCTCAAGTGGTCGCTCGACCACGCCTATCGCAATTCGCCCGTCTACCGCGCCAAATTCGACGCGGCCGGCGTCCACCCCGGCGACCTGCAATCGCTCGCCGATCTCGCGCGCTTTCCGTTCACGACCAAGGACGACCTGCGCGAGAACTATCCGTTCGGCATGTTCGCGGTGCCGCAGGAGCGGATCTCGCGGATCCACGCGTCGTCGGGCACGACCGGCAAGCCCACCGTGGTCGGCTACACGGCGCGCGACATCGATACCTGGGCCAACGTCGTCGCCCGCTCGATCCGCGCGGCGGGCGCCCGGCGCGGCGACAAGGTGCACATCAGCTACGGCTACGGGCTCTTCACGGGCGGCCTCGGCGCGCACTACGGCGCGGAGCGGGCCGGGCTCACCGTGATCCCGTTCGGCGGCGGCCAGACGGAAAAGCAGGTGCAGCTGATCCGCGACTTCCGCCCCGACATCATCATGGTCACGCCGAGCTACATGCTGTCGATCGCCGACGAACTCGAGCGGCAGGGCGTCGATCCGCGCGAATGCTCGCTGCGCATCGGCATCTTCGGCGCCGAGCCGTGGACCAACGACATGCGCGCCGCGATCGAGCAGCGGATGGGCATCGATGCGGTCGACATCTACGGCCTGTCCGAAGTGATCGGCCCGGGCGTCGCCTCCGAGTGCGTCGAGACCAAGGACGGCCCGACCATCTGGGAAGATCATTTCTACCCCGAAGTCATCGACCCCGAAACGGGCGAGGTGCTGCCCGACGGCGAGCTGGGCGAACTGGTCTTCACGTCGCTGACCAAGGAAGCGCTGCCGATCGTCCGCTACCGCACCCGCGACCTCACGCGCCTGCTGCCCGGCACCGCCCGCCCGATGCGCCGGATGGAAAAGATCACGGGCCGCTCGGACGACATGATGATCGTGCGCGGCGTCAACGTCTTCCCGACCCAGATCGAAGAACAACTGCTCAAGCAGCGCGCGCTCGCGCCGCACTACCAGATCATCCTGACCCGCGAAGGCGCGCTCGACGTCCTGACACTCAACGTGGAGCCGTGTCCGGACACCGCGCCCGACTCGACCGCGCTCGACCACGCGAAGCGCGCGCTCGCGCACGACATCAAGGGGCTGATCGGCGTGACCGCGGTCATCAACGTGCTGCCCGTCAACGGCATCGAGCGCTCGGTCGGCAAAGCCCGGCGCATCATCGACAAGCGCCGCGCCTGAAGCACGCGCCGCCGCCGCGCCTCGGCAAAACGCCCCGCGCCAGCCAACCGGCCGGCGCGGGGCGCCGCTGAATCTCCGGTGCGCCACGCGCACCGCCTCGCGATCGCTCAGGGCATCAGGACTTGGGCAACAGCAGCCACATCCGGCCCACCTGCTTCATCCGGCCAGCCTGGTCTCCCGCATCGTCGCCGAGCCCCCAGAAGTAATCGGCGCGCACGCCGCCCTTGATCGCGCTGCCGGTGTCCTGCGCGAACACCAGGCGGCTCATCGGCGTGTTGGTCAGCGGCCGCGTGGTCTGCAGGAACACCGGCGTGCCGAGCGGAATCGCCGACGGATCCACCGCGATCGAGCGCTCCGGCGTGAGCGGCACGCCCAGCGCGCCGACCGGACCGTCCGCGCCGCCCTGCGGCACGCTCTCCGACGACGGCATCTCGCGGAAGAACACGAATCGCGGATTCGTGTCGAGCAGCGCGTCGACCCGCGCCGGGTTCGCACGCGCCCAGGCCTTGATCCCCTGCATCGTCGCCTGGCCCGCGCCCAGCTCGCCGCGATCGAGCAGCCACTTGCCGATCGACCGGTAAGGCTGGTTGTTGGTGCCGCCGTAGCCGACCCGCATCACCGAGCCGTCGTCGAGCACCACGCGCCCCGAGCCCTGCACCTGCAGGAAGAACGCCTCGATCGGATCGTCGACCCACACCAGCTCGTTGCCGTTCAGCAGCCCCGAGCGCATGAGCTGCGACCGCGCGGGCAGCGCCGCGCCGGCGCGATAGCCCGCCGGCCAGCGGTACAGCGCGTACTGGTACGGGCCGCGCCGCACCCGCGAGCCGCGCAGCAGCGGCTCGTAATAGCCGGTGACGAGCCCGTCGAGCGTGCCGTCGTTGTTCGCGAACTGGAACGGCGTGAAGTAGGTTTCGAAAAACGTGCGTGCGCCGCCGGGATCGAGGTCGTCGATCTGCTCGGCCGCCGCGCACGCGCGCCGCCAGTTCGCCTGGCGCGCGAGGCGTGTGCAATTTTGTCGCAGGGCGATCGTCGCGCCGATCAGGGTATCGTCCTGCCAGCCCGGCACCTGCTGCCACGCGACCGGCGTGAGCCGCTCCGCCGCGATCTGCCCGGGCACGATCGCCGCGCCGCCGGGCGGCCGTGCGCCCTGCCGGACCGGTGCGCCGCCGCACGCGGCCAGCAGCGCCGCCGTGACGATCGCGGCTGCCCAACCGGCCAGCCGCGGCCCAAACCACCTACAATGTTCGTTCTTGATGGAAACCGCCATGTCTGATCTGTTCGACGAATACCCGATGCTCATCTTCGCGCTGGAATCGCTGCTGGCGCTCGCCCTGCTCACTTTCATCGTCGTGTGGACCGCATCCGGCAAAAAGAAAAAGCCTTCCGGCCGCCGCGACCCGTCCTGACGCCGGGCGCCCCGCGCCCGTTCAATGCAGCGTGCGCGGCATGTGCAGCGCAAACTCTTCGACCGGCGCCTCGAAGCGCTCGCCATCCTCCGCCACGCAGAAGTACGCGCCGCGCATCGTGCCGACCGGCGTCGCGATCACCGCCCAGCTCGTGTACTCGAAATGCTCGCCCGGCTGCAGCAACGGCTGATGGCCGACCACGCCGAGCCCTTTCACCTCCTGCACCTCGCCTTCGCTATCGGTGATGATCCAGTGCCGGGCGATCAATTGCGCGCCGACCTGCCCCGTGTTGCGGATCGTCAGCGTGTACGCGAATGCATATTGACGGCGTTCGGGGTCGGATTGTTCCGGCAAATAACTCGTTTTCACCGAGACGGTGAACTGGTACTGGCTCATGTTGGGTCCGTATCGATGATCGCGCCTCGCCGCGCGGCGCGCGGCGGCTTTGGTTCGGCATTCTGCTTGATGCCGCCCCCGCCCGCAACCGCGCCCGGCGCGCCCCGGCGGTAGAATGCGGGTTTTGCCCCGCAATGTTCCCCGCCCCAAGGTCATGACGCAATTCCGTATCGCTCCCAGCATCCTGTCGGCCGACTTCGCCCGGCTCGGTGAAGAAGTCCGCAACGTGGTCGACGCCGGCGCCGACTGGATCCACTTCGACGTGATGGACAACCATTACGTGCCGAATCTCACGATCGGCCCGCTCGTGTGCGAGGCGATCCGCCCGCACGTCCAGGTGCCGATCGACGTGCACCTGATGGTGCGCCCGGTCGACCGGATCGTGCCGGACTTCGCGAAAGCCGGGGCGAACCTGATCAGCTTCCACCCGGAAGGCTCGGACCACGTCGACCGCACGCTCGCGCTGATCCGCGACCACGGCTGCAAGGCGGGCCTCGTGTTCAACCCGGCCACGCCGCTCAACCATCTCGATCACGTGATGGACCGCGTGGACCTCGTGCTGATCATGTCGGTGAACCCGGGCTTCGGCGGCCAGTCGTTCATCCCCGAGGCGCTCAACAAGCTGCGCGAGGCACGCCGGCGCATCGACGCCTACACCGAGCGCACCGGCCGCGAGATCCATCTCGAGGTCGACGGCGGCGTGAAGACCGACAACATCGCGGAGATCGCCGCGGCGGGCGCGGACACCTTCGTCGCGGGCTCGGCGATCTTCGGCAAGCCCGATTACCGCGCGGTGATCGACGCGATGCGCGCGCAACTCGCGACCGTCGCGCAATGAGCGCGGCGCCCGCGTTCGCAGCGCCGCGCATCGACGCGGCGCTGATCGATCTCGACGGCACGATGGTCGACACCGTCGACGACTTCACGGCCGGCCTGAACGGCATGCTCGCGCAGATCGACGCGCGGCCGACCACCCGCGACGAAGTGATCCGCTACATCGGCAAAGGCTCCGAGAGCCTGATCCGGCAGGTGCTCGCGCCGCGCCTGCCGGCCGCCGACGCGCAGGCCCGCTTCGGCGAAGCGCTCGCGCTGTACCAGGACGCGTACGCGGGCATCAACGGCCGTCACACCCGCCTCTATCCGGACGTCGAGGCCGGCCTGAGCGCGCTGCGCGACGCGGGCGTGAAGCTCGCGTGCGTGACCAACAAGCCGCACCGCTTCGCGGTCGAGCTGCTCGCGCAATACCGGCTCGACGGCTATTTCGCCGTCGTGCTCGGCGGCGACAGCGTGGCCCGCAAGAAGCCCGACCCGCTGCCGATGCTCGCCGCGTGCGATGCGCTCGGCGTCGCGCCGCACGCCGCCGTGGCGATCGGCGATTCGGAGAACGATGCACTCGCCGGCCGCGCGGCGGGCACCGCGACGCTCACGGTGCCCTACGGCTACAACCATGGCAACGCTATACAAACGATAAATTCGGATGGTATAGTCGACTCACTGCTGGTCGCCGCGCGGGCAATCACCGCGCACAACGCCGCCCGGCAATCCCTCTGATTTTTTCTACCACCGCATGTTTCTGAACAAAAAACGGAGTCTGAGCAGCATCGACCGGGGAGCATGGCCCTGGCGTCGCTGGTCGCGCTAACCTCGATGAGGTACGCTGAAGCTCGTCTTCAGCCCTGTTTTTTGTTTCGCTGCGCGTTCGCGCTCCCACTCACCATCCAGTCTGCCGGCTAGTCGCGTCCCGCTCCGTATCGGATCGGGTCGCGGATGCGCCGCGCCGTCCGGATGCGGGGGTCGCCTGCACCGCCGGTTCGGCCCCCTGCTCCAGCCGCTCGCGCAGTCCCACGTGATCCCCCGGCGTGCCCCGCCGCTCGTCCCAACAGGACCGGAACATGACTGAACTCGAATTCCAATCGCTCGCCAACGAGGGCTACAACCGCATTCCGCTGATCGCCGAGGCGCTCGCCGATCTCGAAACGCCGCTCTCGCTCTACCTGAAGCTCGCCCAGTCGGAACGCGGCGGCGCCAACTCCTTCCTGCTCGAATCGGTGGTGGGCGGTGAGCGCTTCGGGCGCTACTCGTTCATCGGCATGCCGGCCCGCACGCTGCTGCGCACCCGCGCCGGGCGCTCCGAAGTGGTGCAGGACGGCAAGGTGGTCGAAACCCACGACGGCGACCCGTTCGACTTCATCGCCTCGTTCCAGGCCCGCTTCAAGGTCGCCCAGCGGCCCGGCCTGCCGCGCTTCTGCGGCGGCCTCGCCGGCTACTTCGGCTACGACGCGGTGCGCTACATCGAGAAGAAGCTCGCCGACACCGCGCCGCGCGACGATCTCGGCCTGCCGGACATCCAGCTGCTGCTGACGGAAGAGGTCGCGGTGATCGACAATCTCGCCGGCAAGCTCTACCTGATCATCTATGCGGACCCGGGCCAGCCGGAGGCCTACACGAAGGCGAAGCAGCGCCTGCGCGAACTCAAGCAGCGGCTGCGCACGACGGTCCAGCCGCCCGTCACGTCGGCCAGCGTGCGCACCGAGATTTACCGCGAATTCAAGAAGGACGACTACCTCGCCGCCGTGCGCCAGGCGAAGGAATTCATCGCGGCGGGCGAGCTGATGCAGATCCAGGTCGGCCAGCGCCTGACCAAGCCGTATCGCGACAATCCGCTGTCGCTGTACCGCGCGCTGCGCTCGCTGAATCCGTCGCCCTATATGTATTACTACAACTTCGGCGACTTCCACGTGGTCGGCGCGTCGCCCGAGATCCTGGTGCGCCAGGAACAGCGCGGCGACGACCAGATCGTCACGATCCGCCCGCTCGCCGGCACCCGGCCGCGCGGCAACACGCCCGAGCGCGACGCGGAACTCGCGACCGAGCTGCTCAACGACCCGAAGGAAATCGCCGAGCACGTGATGCTGATCGATCTCGCGCGCAACGACGTCGGCCGCATCGCGGAAATCGGCTCGGTGTCCGTCACCGACAAGATGGTGATCGAGAAGTACTCGCACGTGCAGCACATCGTCAGCTCGGTCGAGGGCAAGCTGAAGCCCGGCATGACCAACTACGACGTCCTGCGCGCGACATTCCCGGCCGGCACGCTGTCCGGCGCGCCGAAGGTGCGCGCGATGGAGCTGATCGACACGCTCGAGCCCGTCAAGCGCGGGCTGTACGGCGGCGCGGTCGGCTACCTGTCGTTCTCGGGCGAGATGGATCTCGCGATCGCGATCCGCACCGGTCTCATCCACAACGGCAACCTGTATGTGCAGGCCGCGGCGGGCATCGTCGCCGATTCGGTGCCCGAATCCGAATGGCAGGAGACCGAGAACAAGGCGCGTGCGGTGCTGCGCGCGGCCGAGCAGGTCCAGGACGGCCTCGACAGCGACTTCTAACCGGAGACAGACCATGCTGCTCATGATCGACAACTACGATTCATTCACCTACAACCTGGTCCAGTACTTCGGCGAATTGGGCGAGGACGTGCGCACCTACCGCAATGACGAGATCACGCTCGACGAGATCGCGCGCCTCGATCCCGCCGCGATCTGCCTGTCGCCGGGCCCGGGCAATCCGCAGCATGCGGGCAACACGCTCGACGTGCTGCGCACGTTCGCCGGCACGAAGCCGATCCTCGGCGTCTGCCTCGGCCATCAGGCGATCGGCGAGGCGTTCGGCGGGCGCGTCGTGCGAGCGAAGACCATCATGCACGGCAAAGTGAGCCGGATCGAGACCGACGGCCGCGGCGTGTTCGCCGACCTGCCGGCGCACTTCGACGTCACCCGCTATCACTCGCTCGCGATCGAGCGCGAATCGCTGCCCGACTGCCTCGAGATCTCCGCGTGGACCGACGACGGCGAGATCATGGGCGTGCGCCACCGGACCCTGCCCATCGAGGGCGTGCAGTTCCACCCGGAATCGATCCTGTCCGAGCACGGCCACACGCTGCTCGAGAACTTCCTGAAGCAGGCGCGCGCCGCGACCCTGCCCGCGTAACCGGAGCCCGCCCATGTCCATCACTCCGCAGGAAGCGCTGCAGCGCACGATCGAGCATCGCGAGATCTTCCACGACGAGATGCTGCACCTGATGCGGCTCATCATGCGCGGCGACCTCTCGCCCGTGATGGCGGCCGCGATCATCACGGGGCTGCGCGTCAAAAAAGAGACCATCGGCGAGATCGCCGCCGCGGCCACCGTCATGCGTGAATTCGCGAATCACGTGCAGGTGCCCGACAACTCCCACTTCGTCGACATCGTCGGCACGGGCGGCGACGGCTCGCATACCTTCAACATCTCGACGGCGACGATGTTCGTATCGGCCGCCGCCGGCGCGAAAGTGGCGAAGCACGGCAACCGCGGCGTATCGAGCAAGTCCGGCAGCGCCGATGTGCTGGAAGCGCTCGGCGTGAACATCGACCTGCAGCCGGACCAGGTGGCGGCCTCGATCGCCGAGACCGGCATGGGCTTCATGTTCGCGCCGAACCACCACCCCGCGATGAAGAACATCGCCGCGGTGCGCCGCGAGCTCGGCGTGCGCACGATCTTCAACATCCTCGGCCCGCTGACCAACCCCGCCGGCGCGCCCAATCAGCTGATGGGCGTGTTCCACCCGGACCTGGTCGGGATCCAGGTGCGCGTGATGCAGCGGCTCGGCGCGCAGCACGTGCTGGTCGTCTACGGCAAGGACGGGATGGACGAGGTGTCGCTCGGCGCAGCCACGCTCGTGGGCGAGCTGCGCGACGGCCTGGTGCACGAATACGAGATCCATCCCGAGGACTTCGGCCTGCAAATGGTGTCGAACCGGACCCTCAAGGTCGAGAACGCGGACGAATCGCGTACCATGCTGCTCGAAGCGCTCGGCAACAAGCCCGGCGTCGCGCGCGAGATCGTCACGCTCAACGCCGGCACCGCGCTCTATGCGGCCAACGTCGCGGCGTCGATCGCGGACGGCATCCAGCTCGCGCGCGAAGCGATCGCGAGCGGCCGGGCCCGCGCGAAAGTCGACGAGCTGGTGCGCTTCACGCAGCAGCTCGCGCGCTGAACGCGCGCCCTTCTTCGAACCGGATTTACGCACGAGACTCCCATGAGCGACATCCTCGACCGAATCATCGCCGTCAAGCGCGAAGAAATCGCCGCCGCGCTGCGCAGCACGCCGCTCGAAGCGCTGAAGCTCGAAGCGTCGGCGCGCACGCACCGCGATTTCGTCGGCGCGCTGCGCGCCAAGCACGCGGCGGGACACCCCGCCGTGATCGCCGAAGTGAAGAAGGCCAGCCCGTCGAAAGGCGTGCTGCGCGAGCACTTCGCGCCGGCCGACATCGCCCGCTCCTACGCGACGCACGGTGCGGCCTGCCTGTCGGTGCTGACCGACGAGCAGTTCTTCCAGGGCAGCGCGCGCTATCTCGAAGAAGCGCGCGCCGCCTGCGACCTGCCGGTGCTGCGCAAGGACTTCATCGTCGATCCGTACCAGATCCTCGAAGCGCGCGCGATGGGCGCCGACGCGATCCTGCTGATCGCCGCCGCGCTCGACACGCCGACCATGCAGGATCTCGAAGCCTACGCGCACTCGCTCGGGCTCGCGGTGCTGGTGGAAGTGCACGACCGCGCCGAGCTGGCCGAGGCGCTCACGCTGAAGACGCCGCTCCTCGGCATCAACAACCGCAACCTGCGCACCTTCGAGACCACGATCGACACGACGCTCGACATGCTCGACATGATTCCCGCCGACCGCATCGTCGTGACCGAGTCCGGCATCCTGTCGCGCGCGGACGTCGAGCGGATGCTGGCGGCCCGGGTCCGCACCTTCCTCGTCGGCGAGGCGTTCATGCGCGCCGAGCAGCCGGGCGAGGAACTCGCGCGGATGTTCTTCTGAGCGGCGCGCGATGGCCATCGAACAGGAAATCAAGCTCGCGCTCCCGTCGGGGCTGATCGACGCGGCGCGACGCTGGCTCGACGCGCGCGCGGGAACGCCGGGCCGCGACATCACGCTGTCCAATCTGTACTTCGACACGCCCGATCTCGCGCTCGCCCGCGCCAAGAGCGGGGTGCGCCTGCGGCTCGCGCCGCAAGGCTGGCTGCAGACCTACAAGACGGTCGGCGAAGCCGAGCACGGGCTGCACCGGCGGCATGAATGGGAAATGCCGGTCGCGCGCGACCAGTTGGAGATCGACACGCTGCTCGCCGCGTGCGACGTGCCGGCCGCCGCGACCGCGCTGCGCACCGCCGCGCCCACGCTGATCGCGCTGTTCCGCACCGATTTCTCGCGCACCTTGTGGCAGCTCGACACGCCGCTCGCGCGCATCGAGGCCGCGCTCGACCTCGGCGAGATCACCGCGCAGGTCGACGACGACACCCGCCGCGCGCCGATCTGCGAAATCGAGCTGGAACTCCTCGACGGCGACACGGCGGCGCTGCGCGCGCTCGCCGCCGAACTCGCCGCCGCCCTGCCCGGTCTCGCGCCCGACAACCAGAGCAAGGCGCAGCGCGGCTACCAGCTGCGCGCCTGACGCGGCGCGCTCCGCATGACTCACAGTTCCGTTCCCGATCCGATGCAACAACCGTCGCTCTTCGATTCGCCCGCCGCCGCCACGCCGACGGCCGCGTCGCTCGCCGCCCAGTTCGACGCGCTGCCGCCCGCATGGCACGCGCTGCTCGCGCCCTTCATCGACAGCGAAGCCTACGCGCCGCTGTGCCGCTTCGTGGACCACGAACGCGCCGCCGGCAAGACGATCTATCCGGACGACGTGTTCCGCGCGCTGCGGCTCACGAGCCCCGACGACGTGAAGGTCGTGATCCTCGGCCAGGATCCGTACCACGGCGACGACCGCGGCACGCCGCAGGCGCACGGGCTGGCGTTCTCGGTACCGCCCGGGGTGCGGCCGCCGCCGTCGCTGCGCAACATCTTCAAGGAAATCGCCGCGAACTGCGGCCATGAAGCGCCGCACCACGGTTGCCTCGACACCTGGGCGCGCCAGGGCGTGCTGCTGCTCAACACCGTGCTGACGGTCGAGAAGGCCGCCGCGGCGAGCCACGCGAAGCGCGGCTGGGAGCCGTGCACCGACACGCTGATCCGCGAACTCGCGCGGCGTCATCGCGGGCTCGTGTTCATGCTGTGGGGCGCGCATGCCCAGGCCAAGCGCGCGCTGTTCGATCCGCACGCGCATTGCGTGCTCGAGGCGCCGCATCCGTCGCCGCTGTCCGCGCATCGCGGCTTCCTGGGCTGCCGCCACTTCGCGCTCGCGAACGACTATCTGGGCGCGCAGGGCCGCGCGCTGATCGACTGGCGGCTGCCGGATCAGGCGGCGACGCTCGCCTGAAGCAGCGCGGTTCGCCGCGCAAGCGCCCGCGTCCGGTTGCGCGCATGAAACTAAAACGCCGCGCACCTTTTGGTACGCGGCGTTTTTTCGTTGGCGCGAGACGATCCGCAAGGCACGCCCGGTCACAAACCGAGCGACCAGCAACCGCCGGACCGAACCGCGACGCCCGCCTGAAGCAGCGCGGTTCGCCGCGCAAGCGCCCGCATCCGGTTGCGCGCTCGAAACTAAAACGCCGCGCACCTTTTGGTACGCGGCGTTTTTTCGTTGGCGCGAGACGATCCGCAAGCCACGCCGGGTCACAAACCGAGCGACCAGCGACCGCCGGACCGAGCCGCGACGCCCGCCTGAAGCGGCGCGGTTCGCCGCGCAAGCGCCCGCGTCCGGTTGCGCGCATGAAACAAAAACGCCGCGCACCGGAAGGTGCGCGGCGTTTTTCATAGGCGCGAGGCGATCCGCAAGCCACGCCGGGCTGCAAATCGAGCGACCGGAGACCGTCAGACCGAGCCGCGACGCTCGCCTGAAGCGCGCGGGTTCGCCGTGCAAGCGCCGGACTGTCCAGCCGGCGCGGCCAAAACGACAAACGCCGCGCACCTTCCGGTACGCCGCGTTTGTCGTCATTGGCGCGGTGCTATCCGCAAGCCACGCCTCAGAGCGCGGCGATCGCCTCGCGCGCGCCGGCCAACGAGGCGCTTGCCGATTCCGGTCCGAGATTCAGGCCTTCCGCGTAGATGAAGCTCACGTCGGTCATGCCGACGAAGCCGAGGAAGGTCTTCAGGAACGGCGTCTGGGTATCGTTCGGCGTGCCCGCGTACTTGCCGCCGCGCGCCGACACCACGTGCACCTTCTTGCCCGTGATCAGCCCTTCCGGACCGTTCGCCGTGTAGCGGAACGTCACGCCGGCGCGCGCGATCCAGTCGAAATAGGTCTTCAGCTGCGACGACACGCCGAAGTTGTACAGCGGCGCGCCGATCACGATCACGTCGGCCGCGCGCAGTTCGTCGATCAGTGCGTCGCTCTTCGCGACGATCGCGCTCTGTTCCGGGCTGCGCTGGTCCACCGGTGTGAAGAACGCGCCGAGCACCGCGTCGTCGAGATGCGGCAGCGCATCGGCCAGCAGGTTGCGCACCGTCACCGTGGCGCCGGGATTCGATTGTTGCAGCTTGGCCGTCAATTCGTCGGCAAGCAGCGTGGATTGCGCGCCTTGCGAGCGGGCGGCGGAATTGATTTGCAGGATGGTCGTCATGTCGGGCTCCGTTGGGGTTGCGCCGTATCAGCGCGAGTGACGCCATTGTGCGCACGCCCCCCTTCCGGAAAAAGCATCCCGGCAACGACGGATTGTTGCACCAGCAGAACAATCCACCGCTGCCGGGCGGCCGGTCATGCGCCCAGCCAGGCCTCCCGGGCCGTCCGCTGCGCCGCGGGCTTGTCCTGCGTGCTGAGCCGGCAGCGCAGGATTTCCGGCCCGTCCAGCTTGAGCCGCACCGTGCGCAGTTCGTCGCGGCGGAAGGCGTGCAGTTCCACCTTGTCGCCCGGCCGGAAGCGCGCGAGCAGCGCATCGAGATTCGACCCCGTTATCCTCAGGCCCTCGAGCGCAACCAGCACGTCGCCGGCCGACAAGCCCGCGCGGTGCGCCGCACCGCCCTCGTAGACGGCCGCCAGCGTACAGTCCGCGCCGCCGCGCATGCGCGCGCCCAGGGTCGGCTTGGGCCCGGCGTCGCCGCCTCCGCCGGTGTCGGCCGCGAGCGTCACGCCGAACGGCGCGAACAGCGTATCGAGCGGCAAGTCGCGCGTGCCCTCGACCGCGTCGGCGTAGAGCCGGCCGAGCGTCACGCCGGTCGCTTCCGCGATCAGCGCCTCGACCTCGTCCTCACCCACGCCGCGCGGCTTGCCGTGATAGAAGTCGCGGCCGTAGCGCTGCCACAGGAGCCGCATCACGTCGTCGAGCGACTTGCGGTTGCGGGTCTGCGCGCGAATCGCGAGATCGAACGCGAGCGCGACGAGCGAGCCCTTCGTGTAATAGCTGACGATCGCGTTGGTCGCGTTCTCGTCCTGCCGGTAGTACTTGATCCACGTATCGAACGAGCTTTCCGCGACGCTCTGCTTGAGCCGCCCCGCGCCGCGCCGCACGCCGCCGATCGTGCGGCCCAGCAGCGAGAAATACTCGGCCTGCGTGATCAGCCCCGCGCGCATCAGCATCAGGTCGTCGTAGTACGACGTGAAGCCCTCGAACAGCCACAGCAGCGAGGTGTAGTTCTCGGTCGACAGGTCATACGGGGCGAACGCCGCCGGCTTGATCCGCTTCACGTTCCACGTGTGGAAATACTCGTGGCTGCACAGGCCGAGATAGGTGCGGTAGCCCTCGCTCGTCTCGGGCCGCCCCTTCACCGGCAGGTCGGCGCGGTTGCAGATCAGCGCGGTCGACGCGCGGTGCTCGAGGCCGCCGTAGCCGTCGCTGACGGCCTGCGTCATGAACACGTAGCGCGCCATCGGCGCGCGCCGCGACTTCGGCTCGAACAGCGCGATCTGCGCCTCGCACACCCGCTTCAGGTCGACCGCGAGGCGCTCGATATCGAGCGCCGCCACGCGTCCCGCGATCACCACGTCGTGCGGCACACCGTGAGCCTCGAAGCTCGCGAGCGCGAATTCGCCGAGCGTCACCGGATGATCGATCAGCTCGTCGTAGTTGTCCGCGCGGTAGACGCCGAAGCCGTGGCGCTTCGTGCCGCGCGCCTCCGTCAACGCCGTCGCGACGCGCCAGCGGCGGCCGGCATCGCCGGCCGGACGCACGATCTCGACGCTGCACGGCGCGTCCTCGCGCCCGGCGACCGCGAGGAACACGCTGGTGCCGTTGAAGAAGCCGCCGGTGTCGTCGAGATGCGCGGCGCGCACCGACAGATCCCACGCGTACACGTCATAGCGCAGCGTGAGCGCGCCCTGCACCGGCGCGGCGAGCCAGGTCCGCTTGTCGGTCTTCGCGATCGCGACCTTGCGGCCGGCGTCGTTGAACGCGCGCAGGGTCACGATGTTTCGCGCGAACTCGCGCACCATGTAGCTGCCCGGAATCCACACGGGCAACGTGAACCGCTGGCCGGCCGGATCCGGCGCGTCGACGGTGAGCGTGACCTCGAACAGGTGGGCGGCGGGATCTTTCGGAACGATCGTGTAGCGAATCGGCTTCATCTTGGAAATCGGTCGGGGAAAACGGATCGGATGCGAAAAAGGCGCTGGCGAATCGCCAGCGCCTCTGCGGCGACGCGGGCGCGGGGCCCCGCGTCACTTCACGGTGGACAGCGCCTGGTTCAGCTGATCGGCGGAGACCGCGCCCGGCAGGCGGGTGCCGTCCGCGAGGAAGATCGTCGGCGTGCCGACCACGTTCATGCCGCGGCCGAGCGCGAGGTTCTTCTCGAGCGCGCTGGTGTCGCAGGCGGCCGCGCCGCTCGGCGCGCGATGGTCGAGCATCCACGCTTCCCAGGTCTTCACGCGATCGGTCGCGCACCAGATCGACTTCGACTTCACCGTCGAGTCGGGCGACAGCACCGGGTACAGGAACGTGTAGACCGTCACGTTGTCGACCGATTTGAGGGTCGTTTCGAGCTTCTTGCAGTACGGGCAGTTCGGATCGGAGAACACCGCGATCTTGCGCGCGCCGTTGCCCTTGACGACCTTGATCGCGTTCGCGAGCGGCAGGCTCGCGAAATCGATCTTGTTGATCTCCGACAGGCGCGCTTCGGTCAGGTTCTTGCGGGACTTGGTGTCGACGAGGTCGCCGAGCAGCATGTAGTCGCCCGTCGCGTCGCTATAGACGATCTGCGAACCGAGGTTCACTTCGTAGAGGCCGGCGACGGGCGCCTTCGCCACGCTCTTGATCTGAGCCTCGCTGCCGAGGCGCGCCTGCAGTGTCGCCTTGAGCTTGTCGGTCGTCTGATCGGCCTGCGCGGTGCAGCCGAGGGTTGCCGAAGCAACCGCCAGCACCAGCGCGGCGATACGAATCGTTTTTTTCATGCAAATTTCCTTCGGATCGATCGGGATACCGCCACAGTGTACGACGACGGCCAGACAGTGTCCGACCGAAGGCGGCGCCGAAGGTTCGCCCGGCGCTCAGCCGAGCGCCGAGGCGACGAGCCAGCGCTTGACGAGCGGCTGCGCGCCGACGAGCGCCATGCCGGTGTTGCGCGCCACCCGCGCGAGCGTGCCGGGCAGCGAGAACAGCCGCTGCAGGCCGTCGGTCGCGAGCATCAGCGCACGGATGTCCTCGCGGCGCGCGCGCTCGTAGCGACGCAGGAGCACAGTGTCGCCGAGATCGCGGAACGCTTCCTTGCCGGCGATGGCATCGGCCAGCGCGGCGACGTCGCGCAGCCCGAGGTTCATGCCCTGGCCGGCGAGCGGATGGATCAGGTGCGCGGCGTCGCCGACCAGTGCGACGCGCGGCGCGATCAGCCGGTCGACCGTCTGCAGCGCGAGCGGGAAGCCCTGCGCGGGCGTCACGCACTCGAGCGCGCCGAGCTGGCGATGCGTGACGCGCTCGACCTCGGCCGCGAGCTGGGCCGGCTCCAGCGCGAGCAACGCATCCGCGTGCGCGGTCTGCGCGGACCAGACGAGCGACACGTGGCCGTCGGGCAGCGGCAGCAGCGCGATGATCTCGCCGTCGCGGAACCACTGGTAGGCGGTCTCGCGGTGCGGCAGCGACGCCTTGAAATTGGCGACCACCCCGGTCTGCCGATAATCACGACGCTCGACCTTCGAGCCGATCTGCGCCCGGACCCACGAATGCGCGCCGTCCGCGCCGACCACCAGATCGGCCTCGATCACGTTGCCGTTCGCGAGTGCGAGCGAGGCGCCGCCCGGTTTCACGTCGAAGCCCTGCGCGCGCGTATCGAGCCAGGTGAGATTCGGCTGGAAGCGCAGCGCGGCGTCGAGCGCGGTCTCGACGAGCGTCGACTCGCCGATCCACGCGAGCTGCGGCACCGACGCCTGGAACGCGGAAAAATGCAGTTCGGCCTGCGCATCGCCGTAGACGCGCATGTCGTGCACCGGCGCGAGCCGCGCGTGATCGAGCGCCTGCCAGACGCGCAACCGCTCCAGCAGCGCCTGCGAGCTGGCCGACAGGGCGTAGATGCGGGAATCGAACGCGAGATCCGCCGGACGGGGCGTCGCGTGCTGCGCGAGCAGCGCGGTCTTGTAGCCGGCCTGGGTCAACGCGAGCGCGGCCGTCTTGCCGACGAGCCCGCCGCCGACCACGGCGACGTCGAAATTCTGGTGATGGGCAGTCATGGCGGGCATTATAGCCGGGCGTTCCGGGCCTTTCCGGCCCGCGCGTTTGCGGAAAATCAGGGGAACCCGCGGGTCGCGGCGCATCCTCTCCTACGCGGCGGTTGCAACGGTAACCGCGCCGGACGCGGCCGCCCGGCGGCGCTCGGACGCGCATTACACGCCACACTTTTCCTTACAAACGCACACCGCTTGTCATCGGGGCCGTCGCTACATTGAGCGCATCAAACGACGGGAGATCCCCATGAAACGGATTGCGGTCCTCGCTGCGCTGGCGATCGTGCTGGGCAGCGTGCTGGGCGGGTGCATCGTGGTGCCGGAAGGCGGCGGCTATTACCACCATCGCGACAACTACTACCGGTACTGAGCCCGGACGCCGCACGGCGGCATGGTAGTTGTCCCGGGTGCATGAGGTCGTTCACGGCGTGCTATCGTTTTAGTGTCGGAGCCGCGCGGCCGCTGCCGGAGCGCGCTTCCCAACCTCTGTCGTGAGCATGGCCATGAGCGATGTCCACCCGAACCTCAGCCAACGTGATCGCATCGAGCTGCTGTGCTGGCTCACGATCGGCAATCTCGGCGCCTACTACCTGAACGAGACCTGGCCCGCCGCCGGCTTCCAGGTCCAGGCCGCGCACAAGTGGCTCGACCGCCATCTGCGGGAAGCCGACTGGCTGACCCTCGCCAAGCTCGCCGCGGTCGCGCTCGACATCGCCCACAAGCATGCCGAGTTCGTCGACGCCGCCTGGGCGCGCGACGCGGTCGAGGAAATCATCGATACCGACGACCTGAACCTCGACGCCCGGCTCGTCGCGCTGGTGCTCGACGACTGCCAGGCGGCGCTCGCCGACCGGCGCGGCGCGGATTGAGGCAGTCCGGTCCCCGCATACCCCGGAGCTCCCCGCCCCGCCAACTGCCCTGGAACGTCCCGCCCCCTCCGCCGTCAGGATCGCCGCTCGGGCGCTCGACCCCGCGGCGCACGCCTCTCACCGTGCACCGGGGTGCCCATCCCACGCGGCCAAGCCGGCGCGCCGCCGCCGATTCGCCCCCTCGAACGCGTTACAATTGCCGTTTTCGAGTGCAGGACCTGCGCGCGCCCCGGGCCGATGCCCGCCGCGCGCCGCCCGCCTCGCGTCCGGATCCACGCTGCGGCTTGTCTCCGCGGTCCGCCCCCGTCGGCGGCACCCGTCATGCGCCCGCGGCCACCCACTGATTGAGAAAGGTTTCCCATGAGCCTCAAATGCGGCATCGTCGGCCTGCCCAACGTCGGCAAGTCCACCCTGTTCAACGCGCTGACCAAGGCCGGCATCGCCGCCGAGAACTACCCGTTCTGCACGATCGAGCCGAACGTCGGCATCGTCGAAGTGCCGGATACGCGCCTGAAGGCGCTCTCCGAGATCGTCAAGCCCGAGCGCGTCGTGCCGGCGGTGGTCGAATTCGTCGACATCGCGGGCCTCGTCGCGGGCGCGAGCAAGGGTGAAGGCCTCGGCAACCAGTTCCTCGCGAACATCCGCGAAACCGACGCGATCACGCACGTCGTGCGCTGCTTCGAGGACGAGAACGTCATTCACGTCGCCGGCAAGGTGAGCCCGATCGACGACATCGAGGTGATCAACACCGAACTCGCGCTCGCCGACCTCGGCACCGTCGAGAAGGCGCTCACGCGTTACTCGAAGGCCGCGAAGTCGGGCAACGACAAGGAAGCGGCGAAACTCGCCGCGGTGCTCGAGAAGGTCCGCGCGCAACTCGACCAGGGCAAGGCGGCCCGCGGCCTCGCGCTGTCCGACGACGAGCAGGCGCTGCTCAAGCCGTTCTGCCTGATCACCGCGAAGCCGGCGATGTACGTCGCGAACGTGAAGGACGACGGGTTCGAGAACAATCCCCATCTCGACGCGGTGCGCAAGTACGCGGAAAGCGAGAACGCGCCCGTGGTCGCGGTGTGCGCGGCGATCGAGGCCGAGATCGCCGACCTCGACGACGCGGACAAGGAAGCGTTCCTCGCCGACATGGGCATGAACGAGCCGGGCCTCGACCGCGTGATCCGCGCAGGCTTCAAGCTGCTCGGCCTGCAGACCTACTTCACCGCGGGCGTGAAGGAAGTGCGCGCGTGGACGATCCACGTCGGCGACACCGCGCCGCAGGCGGCCGGCGTGATCCACACCGACTTCGAGCGCGGCTTCATCCGCGCCCAGACGATCTCGTTCGACGACTACGTCGCGTTCAAGGGCGAGCAGGGTGCGAAGGAAGCCGGCAAGATGCGCGCCGAAGGCAAGGAGTATGTCGTGCACGACGGCGACGTGATGAACTTCTTGTTCAACGTCTGACGGCCTTTGGCTAGAGTTCAGCGGAGCTTGAAAGCGCTCCACGGACAACAAACCCCTTTTAAATCAGGGGGTTAAAACAAACAATAGGGTCCACTGATAGCTCCTATTGTTTGCTGAAGTCCAGAAAAGCTGGGGGTACTTCTGGGGGTATCTGAGTTCAAGAGTGGGGGTACTTTTACCCCCACTCGGGAGACGAGAGATGCCCGAGTATCGGCTTACCGACCTCAAGATCAAATCTGCCAAACCGGCCGAGCGTGCCTATAAGCTTTCAGATGGGGGAGGCCTGTTTCTACTGGTCAAGCCATCCGGCGGGAAGCTCTGGCGCTGGAAGTACCGGCTCGATGGGAAGGAAAATCTCTTCGCCATCGGCGCTTTCCCCAAGGTCAGCCTTGCCCAGGCGAGGAAAGCACGCCACACAGCGCGCTCGCTAATCAGGCAAGGCATTCACCCCTCCCATGAGCGCCAGAGTGTCAAGCGGCGCAATGTTGAGGAAGCCGAGGCTCGTAAACGCGAACAGGATGGCACCTTCGCCAAGGTGACCGCGGCCTACCTCGCAGATATCAAGCCTGTCTTTGCCGCAAGCTCATACCGCACCAAAGAGTCCCGCATCCGGAAGTACCTGGCCCCCAAGCTGAACGGTTTGCGCATGGATGAGATCGGCCCGAATCGTATTCGCCCCATTCTGGAAGCGTGCAAGGCGCATGGCGCATGGGCAGGCATTCATGTGAAAGGCGACCTGTCGGCGCTCTTCGAGTTTGCAGTGGTCCGTGGCCTGGCAGAAAGCAATCCGATTCCTGGGTTGTGTGGGCTGCTGCCCGCCCCCATCAACCAGAGCAAGGCCGTCACGACTCGTGAGCAAATCCAGTCCTTCTATCACAAGCTACAGAGCTATCGTGGCTATCCGGAAACATGCCTGTGCCTAAAGCTGATCGCCCTGACAGCCTGCCGCCCCGGCGAAGCAGCCGATGCCGAATGGGATGAATTCGAGACTACGAGGACAAGCTATGGCGTCGCCCTGCCGCCAAGATGAAGGCGAAACGTGACCATGTCTGCCCACTCTCGGACTCAGCCATCGAGGTGCTGCGCCAGATCAGGCAGATTTCGGGAGCCGGGCGCTACCTATTCCCACATCGCAGCGGCAAGGGCTTTACGATACCGAATCGCCTGACCTATGCCATGCGCGACATGAACCTGGGGCCCAGGGCGACACCACATTGCTGGCGCACAACATTCTCGGCCTGGGCCAACGAGAACGGCTACCGCCCTGACGCCATCGAGCGTCAACTCGCCCACGTCGAAGACAACAAGGTACGTGCCACCTACAACAGGGCCCTGCTGTGGACGAGAGGAGGACCTTGCTTCAAGAATGGGCCGGCTATCTCGAAGAGGCAGAAAGCACCTCGACATCTTGAGAATTGCATAATGCAGAGTGGCACTGCGACTCAGGCCGAAAGGCCTGAGTTATGTCATTCGCTGTTTCGGGGATGCAGTCGCAAAGAATGCACGTGCCGCCCAACGAAGACACGATCCAGCAAGAGACGCTAGCTGAAGTTTGGGCGCGCAAGCTTGTGGTTAAGGCCTGCATTGGTCGTGAGAGGCCGTCGCACTGGCCTGTCGCCGAAGTATTTCAATTCATCAGATTGCCCCCCAGCAAAATAGGACTCGTCTCACATCCAGGAGGTGGGCGCATGTGCAGGATTGAGGGGGAATCCATGCGCGTCCATTGCAATCCATCATTTTCCACGGACGCGTGTTCACAGGCGGACTGTGCGCCCAAAGTGGGCGGAAAAGGTCTGTCGTTGCAGGGAGCACGTCATGCCTACCCAATCCGATCTGCGCTTCGCCTTCGACCTTGTCGGCAGCGAGACACGCGACGTCTTCGAGGTCGCCGAGTTCGAGTGCCACGAAGCGCTGTCCGAGACCTTCCACCTCGCAGTCGAACTGACCTGCGCCAACCCCACGGTCG
>NZ_JBXAPG010000074.1:10769-25661 GCF_058803765.1 Burkholderia sp. GW821-FHT14F03 | reverse complement strand
GCCCGCGAGCCCGCGCCGCGCGCCCGCGGCCGCAGCGGCGCGCCGATCCGGTAAAATTACGCGTTTCAGCACACCCAAGCCGCGCGCCGCGCGCGGCCGCGCGGGCCTCGCCCCGTCCGGCCGCACCGGAGCCCAGCGCCACGAAGGCCACTCATGCTTACGTTTCAGCAAATCATCCTGACGCTCCAGTCCTACTGGGACAAGCAGGGTTGCGCCCTGCTCCAGCCGATCGACATGGAAGTCGGCGCGGGCACGTCGCACGTGCACACGTTCCTGCGCGCGATCGGCCCCGAGCCGTGGCGCGCCGCGTACGTCCAGCCCTCGCGCCGTCCGAAGGACGGCCGCTACGGCGAGAACCCGAACCGCCTGCAGCACTACTACCAGTACCAGGTGGTGCTCAAGCCGGCCCCGGAAAACATCCTCGACCTGTACCTCGGCTCGCTCGAGGCGCTCGGCTTCGACCTGAAGCAGAACGACGTGCGCTTCGTCGAGGACGACTGGGAGAACCCGACCCTCGGCGCCTGGGGCCTCGGCTGGGAAGTCTGGCTGAACGGCATGGAGGTCACGCAGTTCACCTACTTCCAGCAGGTCGGCGGCCTCGACTGCAAGCCCGTGCTCGGCGAGATCACCTACGGGCTCGAACGCCTCGCGATGTACCTGCAGAAGGTCGAGAACGTCTACGACCTGATCTGGACGGAATGGACGGAGCAGGGCCCGAACGGCCCCGAGCTGCGCCGCCTGACCTACGGCGACGTCTATCACCAGAACGAGGTCGAGCAGTCGACCTACAACTTCGAGCACGCGAACGTCGACCTGCTGTTCACGTTCTTCAACAGCTACGAGGCCGAGGCGAAGCGCATGATCGACGCGCAGCTCGCGCTGCCCGCGTACGAGCTGGTGCTGAAGGCCGGCCACACGTTCAACCTGCTCGACGCGCGCGGCGCGATCTCGGTGACCGAACGCGCCGCCTACATCGGCCGGATCCGCGCGCTGTCGCGCCTCGTCGCGCAGGCGTACTACGCCTCGCGCGAAAAGCTCGGCTTCCCGATGGTCGGCAATCCGGTGCCGGGCGTGCCGGGCCTCACCACCGACGCGCAGGACGCCGCGCAGCCCGCATGGGCGCCGCCCCTCAAGGCCGAACGCAAGATCGATCAGGACTGACGAGATTTCCCCCACCATGACGCAAAACCATCCCGCTCCGCTGCTCGTCGAGCTGCTGACTGAAGAACTGCCGCCGAAGGCGCTCGCCCGGCTCGGCGACGCCTTCGCCGAGGGCATCGCGCAACGCCTCGCCGCGCGCGACCTGATCGACGGCGAACTCGCGTTCGAACGCTACGCGACGCCGCGCCGCCTCGCCGTGGTCGTGCGCAACGTGCGCGCCGTCGCGCCCGAAAAACAGGTGCGCGAGAAAGTGCTGCCGGTGTCGGTCGCGCTCGACCCCGCCGGCAACCCCACCGCGCCGCTCGCGAAGAAGCTCGCGGCGCTCGGCTTCCCGAACCTGTCGATCGCCGATCTCGAACGCGCGCAGGACGGCAAGGCCGAGGCCTTCTTCGTCAACTACGCGGCGCCCGGCGCGACGCTCGCCGACGGCCTGCAGGCCGCGCTCGACGAGACGCTCGCCAAGCTGCCGATCCCGAAGGTCATGACCTATCAGCGCCCGGACGGCACCGACGTGCAGTTCGTGCGCCCGGTGCATCGCCTGACCGTGCTGCACGACGCCCGCATCGTGCCCGTCAGCGCGTTCGGCATCGACGCCGGCGACACCACGCTCGGCCACCGCTTCCTGTCGGACGGCCTCGTCGCGATCCCGCACGCGGGCCAGTACGCGGACGTGCTGCGCGACAAGGGCCGCGTGATCGCGCACTTCGCCGACCGCAAGGAAACGATCCGCACCCACCTGCACGCGCAGGCCGGCGGCGACGACGTGGTGATGCCCGATGCGCTGCTCGACGAGGTCACCGCGCTCGTCGAATGGCCGGTCGTCTATCCGTGCCGCTTCGAGGACGAATTCCTGCAGGTGCCGCAGGAATGCCTGATCCTCACCATGCAGACCAACCAGAAGTACTTCGCGCTCACCGATGCGTCGGGCAAGCTGCGCTCCCGCTTCCTGATCGTGTCGAACATCGACACGAAAACGCCGGACGAGATCGTCGAGGGCAACGAGCGCGTCGTGCGCCCGCGCCTCGCCGACGCGAAGTTCTTCTTCGAGCAGGACAAGAAGAAGCCGCTCGCGGCACGCGTGCCGCTGCTCGCGAACGTCGTCTATCACAACAAGCTCGGCTCGGCGCTCGCGCGCGTCGAGCGCCTCGAAGCGCTGGCGGGCGAGATCGCGCCCGCGATCGGCGCCGACGCCGGGCAGGCGAAGCGCGCCGCGCACCTCGCGAAGGCCGACCTGCTGACCGACATGGTCGGCGAGTTCCCCGAGCTGCAGGGCACGATGGGCACCTACTACGCGCGCCACGACGGCGAAGCGGACGACGTCGCGCTCGCGTGCACCGAGCACTACCAGCCGCGCTTCTCCGGCGATGCGCTGCCGACCACGCCGGTGTCGACCACCGTCGCGCTCGCCGACAAGCTCGAGACGATCGTCGGCATCTGGGGCATCGGCCTCGCGCCGACGGGCGAGAAGGATCCGTTCGCGCTGCGCCGCCATGCGCTCGGCGTGCTGCGCCTGCTGGTCGAGAAGCAGCTGCCGCTCGACCTGAAGCGGCTGCTGCGCGCGGCCCACGCGCGCTTCGCGGGCGTGGCCGGCGTCGCCGAATCGACCGATGCGATCCACGCGTTCTTCATCGACCGCCTGCGCGGGCTGCTGCGCGAGCGCGGCTACACGGCGGCCGAGATCGACGCGGTGCTGAGCCTCGAACCGAACCGCGTCGACGACCTCGTCGCGCGTCTCGACGCGGTGCGCGCGTTCGCGGGCCTCGCGGAGGCGGAAGCGCTCGCGGCCGCGAACAAGCGGATCTCGAACATCCTGAAGAAGTCGAAGAGCGACGGCGCACCGGGAGCCGGCGCACCGGCCGACGCGGTGCGCGCCGAACTGCTTGTCGAGGACGCCGAGAAGGAACTGAACCGCCAGCTCGACCAGGTCGCGCCGCGCGTGCAGGAACAGCTGGCCCGCGGCGAGTTCGCTGGCGCGCTGTCGGCGCTCGCGCAATTGCGCGACGCGGTCGACACGTTCTTCAAGGACGTGATGGTGAACGTCGACGATCCCGCCGTGCGCGACAACCGCCTCGCCCTGCTCGGCGCGCTGCACGTGCAGATGAACAGCGTCGCCGACATCTCGAAGCTGGCCGCCTGAGGAGCCGACGATGCCGACCAGCGCCACCAAGAAGCTCGTGGTTCTCGACCGGGACGGCGTGATCAACGTCGATTCGGATGCGTTCATCAAGACGCCCGACGAATGGATCGCGCTGCCGGGCGCCCTCGAGGCGATCGCGCGGCTCAACCATGCGGGCTACCGCGTCGTCGTCGCGACCAACCAGTCCGGCATCGGGCGCGGCCTGTTCGACATGGCGGCGCTCAACGCGATGCATCTGAAGATGCATCGCGCGGCGGCGGCGGTCGGCGCGCGCATCGACGCCGTGTTCTTCTGCCCGCACACGGCCGACGATCACTGCGACTGCCGCAAGCCGAAGCCCGGCATGATGCAGATGATCGCCGAACGCTTCGAGGTCGAGCCCGCCGACACGCCGATGGTCGGCGATTCGCTGCGCGACCTGCAGGCGGGCGCCGCGCTCGGTTTCCAGCCGCACCTGGTGCTGACCGGCAAAGGGCGCAAGACGCTCGCGGCCGGCGGCCTGCCCGACGGCACGCGGGTCCACGACGACCTGCGCGCGTTCGCGCTGGACTTCCTCTCCCAAGAACAGGAGTGACGCGCCCAGCCGCGCGCTCCACACGATCCAGGCCACGCCGATGCGTCTAGTCCGTTCCCTGCTGCTGTTGGTTTATTTCGTTCTGTACACGGTCCCGTATGCGACCGCGTGCTTCATCGCGTTCCCGTTCATGCGCTCCGACGCGCGCTACTGGATGGCGGCCGGCTGGTGCAAGTCGACGCTGTTCGTGGCGCGCTGGCTGAACGGCATCCGCTACCGGATCGAGGGCTACGAGAACCTCCCTGACGGCCCGGCCGTGCTGCTGTCGAAGCATCAGTCGGCCTGGGAGACGTTCGCGTTCCCGGCGCTGATGCCGCGCCCGATGTGCTACGTGTTCAAGCGCGAGCTGCTGTACGTGCCGTTCTTCGGCTGGGCGCTCGGCCTGCTGCACATGGTCAACATCAATCGCCGCGAAGGCAAGCACGCGTTCGACTCGGTGATCCGCCAGGGGCGCAAGCGGCTCGACGAAGGCGCATGGATGATCATGTTCCCGGAAGGCACGCGCACCCCGACCGGCCGCCAGGGCAAGTACAAGACCGGCGGCGCGCGTTTCGCGATCGCCGCCGGCGCGCCCGTCGTGCCGATCGCGCACAACGCAGGGCGCGTCTGGCCGCGCAATTCGTTCATGAAGTATCCGGGTATAGTCACGGTATCGATCGGCAAGCCGATCGATTCGCAAGGCCTGACGCCTGACGAATTGAACAACCGCGTCGAATCCTGGATCGAAGCGGAAATGCGCCGCATCGATCCGACCGCCTACCCGCATGAAGGCGGCAGCGCCGCCCCGTCGGCCGACGCCGTGCGTATCTGAGTCAAGCGAGTTTCACCCATTGCGCAACGCCAAACGAAGCGAACTGATGTCCAAGCGTTCCAGGCCGCGGCCTGCCGTCGTGGCTCTCGATCACCAACAGCTGGACCTGCCGCTCTTCGATGGGCCGGCGGCGGCGCCGTCGCCCGCCGCCGCGCCGAGCGCGCCGCCGCCCCCCGCCCACGACCGTTCGCGCCGCACGCTGCCGCTCGACGGGCGCGTGCTCGAGTACCGGCTGAAGCGCTCCGCGCGCCGCACGATCGGCTTCGTGATCGACGGCACCGGCCTCACCATCACCGCGCCGCGCTGGGTCACGCTCGCCGACATCGAAGCCTCGATCACCGAGAAGCGCCGCTGGATCTTCGCGAAGCTCGCCGAATGGAAGACGCGCGTCGAGCAGCGCGCGCTGCCGCAGATCGACTGGCGCGACGGCGCGCAGATTCCCTATCTCGGCAAGCCCGTGGACATCGCGCTCGCCGCGCCCGGCGGCACGCTCGCGTTCGACGCCGAACGCGCGACGCTCGCGCTCGGCCTGCCCGCGCATGCGGACGACCAGCAGATCAAGGATCGGGTGCAGGGCTGGCTGCAGGGCGAGGCGAAGCGCATCTTCGGCGAGCGCCTCGCGGTGTACGCCGAGAAGCTCGACGTGACCTACGCCACCTATGCGCTGTCGTCGGCCGCCACCCGCTGGGGCAGCTGCTCGAGCGACGGCAAGATCCGCCTGAACTGGCGGCTGATCCACTTTCCGATGTCGATCATCGACTACGTGGTCGCCCACGAGCTGTCGCACCTGCGCGAGATGAACCACAGCCCCGCGTTCTGGCAGACGGTCGAATCGATCTTTCCGGAATTCCGCGAAGCGCGGCACACACTCAAGCATCACCCGCCCGAGCTGCTGCCGACGCTGTAAGGCCGGCGTTCGCCGGGCCGGACCCAGACGGACCGCCCGGCGCGCAAGCACGCGGCCCGGCTGCGTTGCACAGCCTGCCGCGCGTCGCGCTCAGCGCATTCAGTGAGCCTTGCGCTGGATGAACTCGATCTTGTAGCCGTCCGGATCCTCGACGAACGCGATCACCGTGGTGCCGTGCTTCATCGGGCCCGCCTCGCGGGTCACCTTGCCGCCCTGCGCCTTGATCCGGTCGCAGGCCTGGTAGGCATCGTCGACCTCGACAGCGAGGTGGCCGAAGCCGGCGCCCAGTTCATACGAGGGCGTGTCCCAGTTGTGCGTGAGCTCCAGCACCGTGCCGTCGCGCTCGTCGTCGTAGCCGACGAACGCGAGCGTGAACCGGCCTTCCGGATAGTCGTCGCGGCGCAGCAGCCGCATGCCGAGCAGCTCGGTGTAAAACTGGATCGAGCGGTCGAGGTCGCCGACGCGCAGCATCGTATGTAGCAATCGCATTCCATGTACTCCGTGGGGACTTGCTTGAACCTGCGAATGTACCAGAGCCGCGCGAATCCCGCCGGGCCCGGCCGCGCCCGACGCCAAGCGCCGCGCGGGCCGATCGGTTAACATCGCCCGGCACCCGCCCGACCTCCCTTGCGCGCGTCCCCGGATACCGTGATGAGCAGCAGCCTCGCCTTTGCCATGCCCCGCCGCACCCTCGACACCCGCGCGATCGGCGTGATGGTCCTGCTGTGCGCGATCTGGGGATTCCAGCAGGTCGCGATCAAGAGCGCCAATGCGACGGTCCCGCCGCTGCTCCAGGCCGGCCTGCGCTCCGCGGTCGCGGCGCTCCTCGTATGGGCCTGGGCCCGCTTGCGCGGCACGCCGCTGTTCACGGCCGACGGCACGCTCGGCCCCGGCCTCGCCGCGGGCGCCTTGTTCGCCGGCGAATTCCTGTGCGTGTTCATCGGCCTGACGCTGACGAGCGCAGCGCGCATGGCGATCTTCCTCTACAGCGCGCCCTGCTTCATCGCGCTGGGCCTGCATCTGTTCGTGCCCGGGGAAAGAATGCGCGGCATCCAGTGGGCGGGCATCGGGCTCGCCTTCGCCGGCATCGCGGTCGCGTTCGCGGATGGGTTCGCGCGCCCCGCGGCGGGCGCGCACGCGCTGGCCGGCCTGATCGGCGACGCGCTCGGCGTGCTCGGCGGCGTGATGTGGGCCGGCACCACGCTGGTGGTGCGCGCGACCTCGCTGTCGCGCGGCAGCGCGAGCAAGGCGCTGTTCTATCAGCTCACGGTATCGGCCGTGCTGCTGCTCGCGCTCGCCGCGCTGCTCGGGCAGACCACCGTCGCGCACGTCACGCCGCGCGTGGCCGCGAGCCTCGCCTACCAGGCGGTGATCGTCGCGTTCTTCAGCTATCTCGCGTGGTTCTGGCTGCTCACGCGCTACATGGCGTCGCGGCTGTCGGTGTTCACCTTCCTGTCGCCGCTGTTCGGCGTGAGCTTCGGCGTGCTGTTCCTCGGCGAATCGGTCGGCGTGCGCTTCCTGTCGGCGGCCGCGCTCGTGCTGGCCGGCATCGCGCTCGTCAACACGCCGCCGCGCGCCGCGCGCTGACGGCAGGACACGCGACGGCTCGGCCGCGCGGCGCTCAGCCGGCCGCGCGAGCCGCCTGGACGGCCTGGGCGACGCGCACGTACTCGGCCACCTCGACATCCTCCGCGCGGCGCGCGAGATCGAAGCCGAGCGCCTCGAAGTCGATCGCGTCGCGATAGGCGCCGAGCGTGTTGCGCAGCATCTTGCGGCGCTGCGAGAACGCCGCCGTCACCACCTCGCCGAGCACGCCCTGATCGACCTCGGACAACTCGTGCGGCGCGTATGGAATCATCCGCACGATCGCGGAGTCGACCTTCGGCGGCGGCTGGAACGACTCCGGCGGCACGTCGATCAGCTTGTCCATCACGTAGCGGTACTGGAGCATCACCGACAGGCGGCTGAACGCCTTGGTGCCCGGCTCGGCGACCATCCGCTCCACCACCTCGTTCTGCAGCATGAAATGCTGGTCGACGACGCACGGCGCGAACGTCATCAGGTGGAACAGCAGCGGGCTCGAAATGTTGTACGGCAGGTTGCCGATGATGCGCAGCGACGGCGCATCGCCGGGGCGCGCGAGCGCGCCGAAATCGAACGCGAGCGCATCGCCCGCATGCAGTTCGAGCAGCGCGCCGAAGCGTTTCTGCAGGCGCCCGATCAGGTCGCGGTCGAGTTCCACCGCATGCAGCGGCGACTCGGGCGTCGCCAGCCGCTCGATCACGGGCCCGGTCAGCGCGCCGAGCCCCGGCCCGATCTCGACCATGCGTTCGCCGCGCTCGGGACGAATGGCGGACACGATCGAGTCGATCACCCCGTGGTCGACCAGAAAGTTCTGTCCGAAGCGCTTGCGCGCCATGTGTCCCTGATGCTGTCTGCTGTTCGACATCGAAAATAAGAAAACGGATGAAGCGGAAAGAAGCGGAAAAATTCAGCCGGCGCGCCGATGGCGCGCCATCGTGACGGCCGTGTCGAGGGCGGCGATCAGGCTGCCGGGATCGGCACGGCCCGTGCCCGCGAGATCGAGCGCGGTGCCGTGATCGACCGAGGTGCGGATGATCGGCAGGCCGAGCGTGATGTTGATGCCTTCGCCGAAGGTGGCGTACTTGAGCACCGGCAGGCCCTGGTCGTGGAACATCGCGAGCACGCAGTCGGCATCGCGCAGGTAGCGCGGCTGAAACAGCGTGTCGGCCGGATACGGGCCGCGCGCATCGATGCCGCGTGCGCGCGCCGCGTCGAGCGCCGGCCCGATCACGTCGATCTCCTCGCGGCCCAGGTAACCGTTCTCGCCCGCGTGCGGGTTGAGCCCCGTCACCAGGATCCGCGGCGCGGCCAGCCCGAAGCCCGTGCGCAGGTCGCGGTCGACGATGGCGAGGGTCTCGATCAGGCCGTCGACGCTGAGCGCGGCCGACACGTCCTTGAGCGGCAGGTGCGTGGTGGCGAGCGCGACGCGCAGCGGCGCGTCGCCCGTGCCCGCCAGCATCATCACGACGCGCGGCGTATGGGTGCGCTCGGCCAGGTATTCGGTATGTCCGGTGAACGGCACGCCGGCATCATTGATCGTGCTTTTCTGCAGCGGCGCCGTGACGATCGCGTCGTGGCGGCCGGCCAGCGCGCCGTCGATCGCCGCGTCGAGCAGGCCGAGCACGTAGCGGCCGTTCGCCGCGTCGAGCCGGCCGGCCAGGGCCGGGACGGCCAGCGGGTGATGCGCGAGCGCCACCGCGTCGCCCGCCGTGAGCGCCGCCCAGTCCACCCCGACCGCCGCCGCGCGCGCGGCGAGCAGTTCGGCGTCGCCGAGCACCGTGAAGCGTACGCCGGGCCAGCGCGCGCCGGCCTCGGCAAGCGCGCGCGCCGTCAGCTCGGGGCCCACGCCGGCGGGTTCGCCGGTCGTGATCGCGATCTGCAACGGGGCGCTCATGATCAGGACGTCACTGCGGCGGCAGCGCCGGCAGCTTGAACTGCACGTACGACGAATCGCGCAGCTCGCGCAGCCAGTCGGCGTACGCCTGCTCGGCCTTGCGCTGGCCGATCGCCTGACGCGCGATATCCATCTGCTGCTGGACCGAGCCTTCCGCGTCGCGGCGGCCGAGCACCTGGATCAGGTGGTAGCCATACTCGGAGCGCACCGGATTGCTGACCTGGCCGTCCTGCAGGTTGTTCATCGCGCGCTCGAACTCGGGCACGGTCTCGCCCGGGCTGATCCAGCCCAGATCGCCGCCCTGCGACGCGGAACCGTCCTGCGAATAGGTGCTCGCGAATTTCGCGAAATCGCCGCCGGCTTCGATCTGCTTGCGGATGTCGGCCAGCTGCTCGCGCGCCTGCGACTCGGACTTGCCTTCGCCGACGCGCAGCAGGATGTGGCGCACGTGCGTCTGCACGATCTTCGGCGAGGCCGCCGACGCGCTCTGGCTCTGGCGGCGGTCGACGAGACGCACGATCTCGAAGCCGTCCGGCACGCGGATCAGGGTCGGGTTGACCTGGCCGGGACGCAGCTGCGATGCGGCCTGCACGACGTCGGGCGGCAGCGTCGACGGCGACTTGAAGCCGAGATCGCCGCCCTTCTTCGCGTCGTCCGCCTGCGACTCGCTCTTCGCGAGCTTGCCGAAATTGGCGCCCGGCGCCTGCGCCTGCTGCAGCAGCGCCTCCGCCTTCTTCTGCGCGGCGTCGATCTCGGCCTGCGGCGCGTTGGCCGGCGCCTTCACGAAGATGTGCTCGAGCCGCAGATCCTGCTGCGTGCCGGCCGTCGGGCCGCGCTGGCTCGCGATGTAGTTCGCGACTTCCGCGTCGGACACGGTGATCCGGCTGTCGACTTCCTTCTCGCGCAGCTTCGACAGCATCAGTTCGGTGCGCGCGTCGCGCACGAACACGTCCCAGGGCACGCCCTGCGCCTCGAGCCGCGACTTGTACTGGTCGATCGTCATGCCGTTCGCCTGCGCGAGGCGCTGCAGCGTGACCTGCACGGTCGCGTTGTCGATCGAGATGCCGTCGTCCTTCGCCTTCTGCACCTGGATACGTTCGAGCACCATCTGGTTCAGCACCTGGGCGCGCAGCTGGTCGAGCGTCGGAACCGGCGCGTTCTGCTGCTGCAGCCGGCGCGAGATCAGGCCGACGCGCTGGTCCAGCTCGCGGCCGGTAATGACGTCGTTGTTGACCACGGCGACCACTTCATCGGCGAGCGTCGCGCCCGACGAACTCAGCGCCTGCGCCGCGGCGGGCGGAACGGTGACGAACGACGCGAGCGCGGCCATGCAGGACACGATTGCCGCGAAGCGAAGGGTTTTCTTCATTGCCACAGGTACTCCATTGAAATCGGGCTGATCCGGTGCCGGACCCGCTTGCGGCGGGCGTCTCCCTGGCGGTGGTTATTCGTAATTGCTGAAACGGGACAACGGCGGCGGCGCGGGCGGCAGCGGGGTGTAGCCCGGCACGCCGGCCCTGAACGAGGACACCAGCCCGTTGTCGACGCTCGCCAGCCCCTTCAGCGTCAGTTGCGCCATCATACGGCTCGACGCAGTCGGCTGGCCGGACGACGGATTCGAGCCGTTCGCGAAGCGCTGCATACCGATGCCGAGCGCCCAGCAGTCGGCATCGTATTGTAAGCCGACGAGCCCGTCGACCATGCGGTGGCTGGCGAGGTCGTAGTTGAAGCGGCCGATCGCATAGAGCCGGCGCGTGATCGGCCACTGGCCCGACACGAGGATCTGGTTGATCGGCTGGTTGTCGAGCGTCGTGTTCGAGCGCGTATAGCGGTACGCGACGTTGATCACGCGGCGCTCGCCCGGGCTGAAGCCGAAGCCGATGCTCGACTTCGTGAGCTGGTTGTTGTCGGCGTTGTACTGGAACGAGGTCTCCGACGCGAACCCCGCGCCGAGCTTGATCGACGCGCCGACGATCAGGTCCGAGTGCTGCGCCTGCGACTTCGTCTGGGTCGGCTGCAGCGTCACGCGCTGGTCGCTGAAGTAATACTGCTGCGCGATCACGAAGCGCGCGCGCTCGTCGCCCGTCGCCGGGTTGATGAAGCGGCTCGTCACGGCGGCGGTCAGCCGGTTCGCATCGGCGATCCGGTCGTTGCCGACGAAGGTGTTCGGCGTGAAGATCTCCGCGAGACCGAAGTCGGAATCGACGGTGTCGAACAGCGGCGCGAACGACTGGTCGCGGTACGGCGTGTACACGTAGTAAAGGCGCGGCTCCAGCGTCTGGATGAAGTCCTGGCCGAACAGCCGCACCGAGCGGTCGAAGATCAGCCCGGTGTCGAAGCTGAAGGTCGGGATCGACGTGGTGAAGCGCTTCGGCTGCCCCGGCACGCCGCCCGACGTGCTCGTCAGGTCGTACGACACCATGTGCATCTGCACCTTCGGCACGACGAAGTAGCCCGGCCCGTAGACGCCGTACGAGATGTACGGATTGAACATCACGCGGTCGCCTTCCGGCTGGTCCGCGGTGGTGATCCGGAAGCGCGTGTAGTCGGCTTCCGCGCCGAAGTCGAAACCGCCGACGTTGTACTTCGTGTACTTGACGTTCAACTGCGGCGCGCGGCTGTACGGCGCGACCGACGGCGCGAGCGTCTGCCAGTGCTGCATGCGCGTGAGCACCGACCACGGGCCGTTGTTGTAGGTCAGCCCGGCTTCCTGCTGGTACAGCGTCTGCGTGCCGTTGACGAACTGGTTGGTCGCGCCGAGCTCTCCCGGATAAGCCGAATCCGAAACCTTGTTGTAATAAACGTAGCCGCCGAAACCGTTGCCGAAGTTCTGCTGGTGCTGCCAGTAGATCGCGTAGCGGTTGCGCTGCGCGAGCCGGTCGTCAGGCAGGAATTCGCCCGTCAGCGTGCCGGAATAATTGGGCGACAGGTAGCGGAACGTCGCGTGCGTGAACACGCCGCGCTTCGAGAGCAGCTCGGGCGTGATCGTCAGGTCGCGGTTCGGCGCGATGTTGAAGTAGTACGGCAGCGCCAGCGAGAAGCCGTTGTCCGAATTCAGCGAGAAGGTCGGCGGCAGGAGGCCGCTGCGCCGCTCGCCGCTCAGCGGGAAGGTCATCCACGGGGTGGCGAAGATCGGCATGCCCTGGAAGAACAGCACGCCGTTGCGCGCCGTGCCCTCGTCCGCGCCGGTATCGAAGTCGAACTCGCTGCCCTTGATGTACCACGCGGGGTTGGTCGCGCACTGGCACGCCGTATAGGTGCCGTTGGTGAACACCGAGCGCTCGCTGTCGAGCATCTGCACGTGTTCCGCGCTGCCCGAGCCGCCCGTCGCCGAGAAATGGTACTTCGGCGTGGTCATGAAGCCCTGGTTCGCCTCGACCTTCAGGTGCGCCTCGGGGCCCGTGAAGAGGGTCCCGCCGTTCGCGACCCGCACCTGCCCGTAGGCGTCGGCCAGGTCGGTGTCCTCGTCGTAATGGAGCGCGTCCGCCTTGACCACCGCGTTGCCGCGCCGAAGCTCGGCCGAGCCCTTGGCGGCGAGATCCTGGTCGGTCGTGCCGCTCGTGTGATCGGCGATCACGAAGGTCGCGGGCTTGCCGGACCCGGCGGACGGATGCTCGGTCAGCTGGGGCGCGAGCCGCAGGTCCCACGGCGTGCCAATCGGCTGGGGCGCGGCGGCCGCCCCCGACAGCTGGGCCTGCGACACCGCCGGCACGAGGCCCGGCACCGCGAGCAGCGCGGCCGCGAGCCGCCGTCTGCGCGGCGCGGCATCGCGAGAGGAGACAATCGGGTAGAACGGTTTGGGCGGCATCTATCGTTGGGCGAATCGGCCCTGTCAAGCCAGGCACTGCGCACCGCTGCCCGCGCAATCGAACCGTGACTGCGACATGCGCACACGCAGGGAAGCGATCGGGCGGGCGGCGAAGCGGGCTGCAAAACCTGCGCCGGCGAGGATTGACACGGGACGCGTCAAAAAAGTCGTGGGGTATTATATGGCAAGACGTTACTCCCTCCCCCGAGTTTCAATGACACCCCCTTCCGCCGACTCCCGCCTCGCCCTGCTGTCCGCCTGGCTGGCGCCGTTCGCCGCGCGCTACGCGCTCGACCCCGCCACGCTCGAACCCGCCTCCACCGACGCGAGCTTCCGCCGGTATTTCCGCATCGCGAGCGGCGCCGAGCCGCAGGGCTCGCTGATCGCGGTCGACGCGCCGCCGCCCGAGAAGTGCCGCGAATTCGTCGAGATCGCGCAACTGCTGGCCGATGCCGGCGTGCACGTGCCGCGGGTGCTCGAGCACGATTTCGAGGCCGGCTTCATGCTCGTCACCGATCTCGGCCGCACCTCGTACATCTCGGTGCTCGACCCGGCCGACCCGCAGGCGGCCCGGCCGCTGCTGCGCGCGGCGCTCGACACGCTGGTCCGCTGGCAGGGCGCGAGCCGCGAAGGCGTGCTGCCGCCGTTCGACGAGGCGTTCCTGCGCCGCGAGATGGCGCTGATGCCCGAGTGGTACGTCGGCCGCCACCTCGGCCGCACGCTGTCCGACCAGGCGCTCGGCGTGCTCGAGCGCACCTTCGCGCTGCTGGTCGCGAGCGCGCGCGCCCAGCCGCAGGGCTACATGCTGCGCGACTTCATGCCGCGCAACCTGATGGTGGCGCCGCCGAACCCCGGCGTGCTCGACTTCCAGGACGCGGTGTACGGCCCGCTCACCTACGACGTCGTATCGCTGCTGCGCGACGCCTTCGTCAGCTGGGACGAGGAGTTCGAGCTCGACTGCTTCGCCTATTACTGGGAGCAGGCGAAGAAGGCCGGGCTGCCGGTCGACCCGGACTTCGGCGAGTTCTACCGCCAGCTCGAATGGATGGGCCTGCAGCGCCACATCAAGGTGCTGGGGCTGTTCGCGCGGATCAACTACCGTGACCACAAGCCGGTCTATCTCGGCGACCTGCCGCGTTTCGTCGGCTACGCGCGCAAGGTCGCGCAGCGCTACCGGCCGCTCGCGCCGTTCGCACGGCTGCTCGACGAACTCGAAGACAAATCGGCCGACGTCGGCTACACGTTCTGAATCCATGACGGCACTTCTCGACACGGCGATGATCTTCGCCGCCGGGCGCGGCGAACGGATGCGCCCGCTCACCGACCGGCATCCGAAGCCGCTTCTCGAAGCGGGCGGCAAGCCACTGATCGTCTGGCAGATCGAGCGGCTCGCGGCGGCCGGCTTCGCGACCATCGTGATCAACCACGCATGGCTCGGCGCGCAACTCGAGGCCGCGCTCGGCGACGGCGCGCGCTGGGGCGTGCGGCTGCGCTACTCGCCCGAGACCGAGGCGCTCGAAACGGCGGGCGGAATCGCGCAGGCGCGGCCGCTGATCGAGGCCGCGAGCGCCTCGCCGGTGTTCGCGGCGGTGAGCGGCGACGTGTACTGCGACTTCGATTACACGACGCTGCGCGCGCGGGCCGCGGCGATGGCCGAACGGTCCGAGCCGGCGATGCATCTCGTGATGGTGCCGAATCCGCCGTTCCATCCGGACGGCGATTTCGCGCTGCCGGCCGACGGCGTGCTCGCGCTCGACGGCGCGCCGCGCCGCACGTTCGGCAACATCGGCCTGTACGACCTGCGGATGTTCGACGACCTCGCGCCCGGCACGCGGCGCGCGCTGACGCCTTATTACCGCGCGGCGATCGCCGCGCGCCGCGCGACGGGCGAACTGTACGCCGGCCTCTGGGAAAACATCGGCACGCCCGCGCAACTGGGCGCGCTCGACGCGCGGCTCAGGGCCGCCGGCTGACCCTGCGGGCGGGGGGGGGGGGGGGGGGGGGGGGGAGGGGGGG
>NZ_JBXAPG010000074.1:0-10759 GCF_058803765.1 Burkholderia sp. GW821-FHT14F03 | reverse complement strand
GGTGCCCCCGCCTCCCCCTGTTGTTGTGTGTTCCCCCCTTCCCCCCCCCCCCCCCACCCCGCACCCCGCACCCCGCATCCCGCATCCCGCACCTCGCACCTCGCACCTCGCACCTCGCATCCCGCGCTTCCCGCGCGCCCGGCTCCACGGCCAACGCGCCCTCGCCCTCGCCGAGCGTCCGCTCGGACACTTGCCAATGGCAATCCGCATTCGACCACGCTATGCTGAGCCGCGCTGTCCCGTCGGTCATGCTGTTATTTCGGAATGCGAGGAAACATGTCGAAGCAGACAAGGACGCCGTTGATGCTGGCAGGCAGCATCGGCGCGCTGGGGGTGGTGTTCGGCGATATCGGCACGAGCCCGCTCTACACGTTCAAGACCGTCATCGACCTGACGGGCGGCAGCCGTCCTGAAACCATTCTCGGCATTGTCTCGCTGCTGGTGTGGACCCTGATCGTCGTCACGACGGTGAAATACGCGGGTTTCGCGATGCGCATCGACAACGACGGCGAAGGCGGCATCCTCGCGCTGATGGCCCTGCTCGGCGTCAAGCGTCACAAACGCCCGCTGATCGTCGCGGCGGGCCTGTTCGGCGCCGCGCTGATCTACGGCGACGGCGCGATCACGCCGGCGATCTCGGTGCTCTCGGCGCTGGAAGGGTTGACGCTCGTCGAGCCGACGCTGGAGCCCTACGTGCTGCCGCTGACCGTCGCGATCCTGCTGGCGCTGTTCGCGCTGCAGCCGCTCGGCACGGCGAGGATCGGCCGCGCGTTCGGCCCGATCATGGCCGTGTGGTTCCTCACGATGGCCGTGCTGGGCGTGTGGGGCATTGCGCGTCACCCGGCGATTCTGTGGGCGCTCAACCCGGCGCATGGCGTGAGCTACCTGTTCAACAGCGGCGGCGTCGGCTTCCTCGTGCTCGGCGGCGTGTTCCTCTGCGTCACGGGCGCCGAGGCGCTGTATGCCGACATGGGCCATTTCGGCGCGAAACCGATCAAGTTCGCCTGGGCGGCGCTGGTGTTTCCGAGCCTGGTGCTCAATTACGCCGGGCAAGGGGCGCTCGTGCTAGCGGGCGCGCCCACGAGCGGCAACATCTTCTATCGCCTGTGCCCCGAGGCGCTGACCTTGCCGCTCGTGATCCTGTCGACCGTCGCGACCATCATCGCGAGCCAGTCGATCATCACGGGCGCGTTCTCGATGACGCGCCAGGCCATCCAGCTCGAATGGATGCCGCGCCTGAAGATCGAGCAGACCTCCGAGGCGGGATACGGGCAGATCTACATCGGCGCGGTCAACTGGACCCTGATGCTGGTCACCATCGGCCTCGTGCTGGCGTTCAGGAAATCGGACAACCTGGCGGGCGCCTACGGCATCGCCGTCTCGGCCACCATGCTGATGACCACGATGCTGCTGTTCATCGCGATGCGCGAAATCTGGGGCTGGAGCCGCGTCGCGAGCGGCGCCGTCGCGGCGCTGTTCTTCGTGTTCGACACGGCGTTCTTCGCCTCGAACCTCATGAAGCTGTTCGACGGCGGCTATGTGCCCTTGCTGCTGGCCCTGCTGGTCTATTCGGTGATGTTCATCTGGCACAGGGGCGTCACGGCGGTCGCCAATCGGCTCGGCGAAAGCCCGGTCTCCATCGACGCCTTCAAGACGACGCTCGACCGCGGCGTGGCGCGCATTCCCGGCGCCGCGGTGTTCCTCACGCGCGCGCGCAATGCCGTGCCGCCCGTGCTGCTCTGGTACGTGAAGCACGGCCAGTCCCTGCATGAGCACGTGTTCGCCGTGACGCTGGAAACCGCCTCGACGCCCTGGGTGGACGCCGGCGAGCGGGTCGCGCTCGCGGAAACGCTGCCCGGCTTCTGGTCCGTGACCGCGCGCTACGGCTTCATGGAACACGCGGACCTGCCCGCGCTGATGACCGAGCTGGCCACCCGTCATGCGTGCCCGGTCGATCCGGCCTCGCTGACCTACTTCATCGGCATGGAGCGCATCGTGCCGCGCGACGACGGCCGGGGGCTGCCCCGCTGGATCGAGGCGCCGTTCGCGATGATGCTGCGCAACTGCGCGCGCGTGACCGACTACGCGCGCGTGCCCGCGGATCAGGTGGTGGAACTCGGCCGGCAGGTATCCATCTAGGGCGCGGCCTAGGCCTCGCCCGACACGGCCTGCGCCTCGCCGTCCGCGGCCGCGCGCTGCTGCAGCGCCCACATCTGCGCGTACAGGCCGTCCGCGCGGACCAGTTCCGCATGCGTGCCGCGCTCGACGATGCGCCCGTGGTCCATCACGATGATCTGCTGCGCGTGCACGACGGTCGAGAGGCGGTGCGCGATCACGAGCGTGGTGCGGTGCTGCGCGATCTGCTCCAGCTCCTGCTGGATCGCGCGCTCCGAGCGCGAATCGAGCGCGGACGTCGCCTCGTCGAACAGCAGGATGGGCGGATTCTTGAGGATCGTGCGCGCGATCGCGACGCGCTGCTTCTCGCCGCCCGACAGCTTGAGCCCGCGCTCGCCGACCGGCGTGTCATAGCCGTGCGGCAGGCTCTCGATGAAATCGTGGATGTGCGCGGCGCGCGCGGCGGCCAGCACGTCCTCGCGGCTCGCCGACGGCCGGCCGTAGGCGATGTTGTAGTAGATCGTGTCGTTGAACAGCACCGTGTCCTGCGGCACGATGCCGATCGACGCGCGCAGCGAATCCTGCGTGACCTCGCGCAGGTCCTGCCCGTCGATGCGGATCGCGCCGCCCGTCGCGCGCTCGAGGTCGTAGAAGCGGAACAGCAGGCGCGCAAGCGTCGACTTGCCGGAGCCGCTGTGGCCCACCACCGCGGTCGTGGTGCCTGCCTCGACCGTGAAGTTCACGTCGTGCAGGATCTGCCGCGCCGGCTCGTAGCCGAAATTCACGTGCTCGAAGCGCAGCTGCGCGCCCGCCACCCGCAGCGCGGGCGCGCCGGGCGCGTCGGCCACCTCGCGCGGCGCGGACAGCAGCGTGAACATGCGATCCATGTCGGTCAGGCTCTGCTTGAGCTCGCGATACACGACGCCGAGGAAATTCAGCGGGATGTACAGCTGCAGCATGAAGGTGTTGATCAGCACGAGATCGCCGAGCGTGAGCTTGCCGGCCAGCACGCCCTGCGTCGCACGCCACAGGATGAACACGAGCCCCGTGCCGATGATCGCCTGCTGCCCGAAGTTGAGGAACGACAGCGAATTCTGCGAGCGGATCGCGGCCTTGCGATAGCGCTGCAGGTTCTCGTCGTAGCGCCGCGTCTCCCATTCCTCGTTGCCGAAGTACTTGACCGTCTCGTAGTTGATCAGCGAATCGATCGCGCGCGAATTCGCGCGCGAATCGAGTTCGTTCATGGTGCGCCTGAAACGCGTGCGCCACTCGGTGACCTTGACCGTGAACACGATGTAGGCGGCCAGCGCCGCGAGCGTCACGTATGCGTAGTACGCGTCGTAGCGCACCACGAAGAAGCCGAGCACCAGGCCGACCTCGACGAGCGTCGGCAGGATGCTGTACAGCGAATACGAGATCAGCTGCTGGATGCCGCGCGTGCCGCGCTCGATGTCGCGCGACATGCCGCCCGTCTGGCGCTCCAGGTGAAAGCGCAGCGACAGCCCGTGCAGGTGGCGGAACACCTGCAGCGCGAGCCGCCGCACCGCGCTTTCCGTGACCTTCGAGAACAGGATCTCGCGCAGTTCGGTGAACAGCGAGGTCGACAGCCGCACCAGCGCGTAGGCGACCACCAGGATGCCGAGGCCGCCCGCGAGCACCAGCCCCGCCGACTGCTCGGCGCGCCCGAGCGCGGTCAGCTGGTGAACCGGCGCGAGGCCGTCGACGATCCGCTTCATCACGATCGGCACGCCGAGATTCGCGACCTTCGCGCCGATCAGGCAGGTGAGCGCGAGCGCCACGCGCACCTTGTAGGTGGTCAGGTAGGGCAGCAACGAGCGGATCGTCTGCCAGTCGTTGCGCGGCCCGAGCGTGATCGGCGCGGGCTCGGAGGAAGCGGGAAAACGGCGCATGCGGGGTATAAGAGGAGAACGCGATGCCCGTAACGGTGCGCCGCCGCGCGCGGCGGCGCAAGCGTCGTGCAGTTCAGGTGCACGCTTTCTCGTACAATTTCAGAACTTTGCATTGTCGCAGAAGCCGGTTCGCCCCGCTGAAGGTCGCTCGCCGCCTGCGCACCGCACTCCCTTACAGAATGGAAGCTTCAACCATGACCGATTCGTCCCCGCAACTCCCGCAAAAATCCCCCGCGCTGCGCGTCGTGCCGCAACCGTCCGACGCGAATGTCCACGGCGACGTGTTCGGCGGCTGGATCATGGCGCAGGTCGACATCGCCGGCTCGATTCCCGCGAGCCGCCGCGCCAACGGCCGGGTCGCGACCGTCGCGGTCAACCAGTTCCTGTTCAAGCAGCCGGTGTTCGTCGGCGACCTGCTGAGCTTCTACGCCAGCATCGTCAAGACCGGCACTACCTCGGTGACGATCGACGTCGAGGTGTATGCGCAGCGGATGGGCCTCGTGGGCGAGGTCGTGAAGGTCACCGAAGCCACCCTCACCTACGTCGCGACCGACACCGACCGCCGGCCGCGCGCACTGCCGCCGCTCGAGTGAGCGGCGCGCGCCGCCGCGCTCAGCGCGCGGCGAGCCCGAATTCGCGCATCGCCGGAATGAAGTCGTGGTTGAGCCTGGGCTTGCGCGACAACTTCGCGAGCACGTAGCGCTGGAACGGCGCGAGCCGCGCCCACGCATCGCACGACGGCGCGGCGAGCCCGGCCAGCGCGCTCTGCTCGACGAGCGCCGCCGGCACCGCGTCGACGCCGCGCCAGGCCGGATGCGCGTCGGGCTGGAACCAGTCGGGCTCGACGTCCGCGTGCGTGCGCAGCATCTCGAACAGCGCGTGGTCGAAATTCGGCTCGATCGCGGCATCCTCGTCGGCCGGAAAGCGCGCGAGCAGCTTGCGGTCCTCGAGCGGCAGCATCTGCCACTGCGCGAGCGAGATCCGCAGACCGAAGCGGTCGAGGTTGAAACGGACGATCATCGGGATATACGTGAAATCCTCGGACGATTCGACTTCGAAATTGAACAGCAGCGGCGTGTCGCTCAGTCCCATGTTGGCACCCGGTTGGTCGATCGCCGGCGCAGCGGGCCGGCCTGGAGTATTTTAGAACCTTCGCCGCGCATCGGCGTCATCCGTCCCTTTCCCAGCAGGAGCCTGTCGTGAACCCATCCGAAACCGTCGACGAACCCAGCGGCGTCGTCGAGCTCGCGGTGCGCCGCCGGCGCGGCGCCGAGATCGAGACGGCCATCGACCGGGTCGGCCAGGAGTGGCCGGTCGCGCTCGTCGTCAACGGCATCTCGCATGCGGTGATGATGTGCACGCCGCGCGACCTGGAGGCGTTCGCGATCGGTTTCGCGGTCTCGGAAGGCATCGTCGCGCGCGGCGCGGACATCAAGGACATCGAGGTCGCGCTGCGCGCCGACGGCCCGTTGCCGCACGCCGAGGTGCAGCTGACCGTCGTGCAGCAGGCGTTCGTCGCGCTGAAGGAGAAGCGCCGCGCGCTCGCGGGGCGCACCGGTTGCGGCGTGTGCGGAATCGAGAGCATCGACCTGCTCGACCTCGCGCCGGAACGCGTGCCGGACACGGGCTTCCTCGCGCGCCTCGCCCCGGACGCGATCGCGCGCGCCGCGCGCGAGCTGCCCGCGCATCAGGCGCTCACGCGCCAGACGGGCGGCCTGCATGCGGCCGCCTGGTGCGCCGCCGACGGCGCGATCCGGCTCGCCTTCGAGGACGTCGGCCGGCACAACGCGCTCGACAAGCTGATCGGCGCGCTCACGCTCGACCGCGCCGATCCGACCGACGGCTTCGTGTTCCTGTCGAGCCGCGCCAGCTACGAGCTGGTGCGCAAGGCGGCGCGGGTCGGCATTCCGCTCGTCGCGACGATCTCCGCGCCGTCGTCGCTCGCGATCACGATCGCGCGCGACGCGGGCCTGCGGCTCGTCAGCTTCTGCCGCGAGTCGGGCTACGTCGACTACGGCACCGCGTGACGCGCGCGGGCCGCACGCATCGCGCGGCCCGCTCGTTCAGTCGAACTGCCGGAAGTCCGGCTTGCGCTTCTCGAAGAACGCGCTCATCGCCTCGCGCGCCTCGGGCGAACGCAGCATCGCGCCGAAGTGCTGGCCTTCCTCGCTCATGCGCGATGCGATGTCGACGCCGCCCGCGTTCTTCAGCAGGGCCTTGGTGAGGCGCAGCGACGACGCCGGCAGCGCGGCCAGCTTCGCCGCCTGCTTCGCGGCGAACGCATCGAGTTCGGCGGCGGGCAGCACGCGGTTCACGAGGCCGATCCGGTGCGCCTCGAGCGCGTCGAACGGCTCGCCGAGCAGCAGCTTCTCGGCCGCCACCTGGTGCCCCGCGAGGCGCGGCAGCAGCAGGCTCGACGCCGCCTCCGGGCACAGCCCGAGCTGCACGAACGGCAGCGACAGCTGCGCTGTGTCGGCCGCATAGACGAGATCGCAGTGCAGCAGCATGGTCACGCCCACCCCGACCGCGACGCCCGCGACCGCCGCCACGAGCGGCTTCTGCGCGGTGCTGATCTGGCGCAGGAACTGGAACACCGGCGCGTTGTCGTCCTTCGGCGGCGCCTTCATGAAATCCTCGAGATCGTTGCCCGAGCTGAAGTTGCCTTCGGCGCCGCGCAACAGGATCACGCGCACCGCGCTGTCCTCCTGCGCCGCGCCGAGCGCGTCGGCGACGGTCTGGTACATCGCGGCCGTGAGCGCGTTCTTCTTCGCCGGGCGCGCGAACGTGATCGTCAGTACGCCACCGATGTTGTCGAGCTGGATATCCATCTGAATCGTCTCCGTTGCTGCAGTCGAGCTGCATGAAAAAACGGTGCGCGAGCTGCAGGCCCGCGCACCGTTGTCATCCTGGCCGAAGCGGATCGCTTACAAGCGTTCGATGATACCCGCCGCGCCCATGCCGGTGCCGACGCACATCGTCACCATGCCGTACTTCAGGTTGCGACGGCGCAGCCCGTGCACGACGGTGGCTGCACGGATCGCGCCCGTCGCGCCGAGCGGATGGCCGAGCGCGATCGCGCCGCCGAGCGGGTTGACCTTGGCCGGATCGAGGCCGAGGTCGCGGATCACCGCGAGCGACTGCGCCGCGAACGCTTCATTGAGTTCGATCCAGTCGAGGTCGTCCTGCTTGAGGCCGGCGGCCTTCAGCGCGGCCGGAATCGCCTCCTTCGGGCCGATCCCCATGATTTCCGGCGGCACGCCGCGCACCGCGAAGCTCACGAAGCGCGCGAGCGGCGTCAGGTTGAACTGCTTGAGCACCTTTTCCGACACGACGAGCAGCGCGCCCGCGCCGTCCGAGGTCTGCGAGCTGTTGCCGGCCGTGACCGACCCCTTGTTCGCGAACACCGTGCGCAGCTTCGCCAGGCCTTCGATCGAGGTGTCGGCGCGCGGGCCTTCGTCGAGCGCGATCTCGCGCGTCTTCACGCTGATCTCGCCCGTCGCCAGGTTCGGGAAATGCTCGGTGATCGTGTACGGCGCGATCTCGTCCTTGAACTCGCCCGCCTGCTGGCCGGCGATCGCCTTCTGATGCGACAGGAGCGAAAACGCGTCCTGGTCCTCGCGGCTCACCTTCCACTGCTCGGCGACGCGCTCGGCCGTCAGGCCCATCCCGTAGGCGATCCCGATGTCCTCGTTGCGATCGAAGATGTGCGGCGACATCGACGGCTTGTTGCCCATCATCGGCACCATGCTCATCGATTCGCAGCCGCCCGCGAACAGCGCGTCCGATTCGCCGACGCGGATCCGGTCGGCCGCCATCGCGAGCGCGGTGATGCCCGATGCGCAGAAGCGGTTGACCGTCACGCCGCCGACCGAGGTCGGCAGGCCGGCGAGCAGCGCGCTCATGCGCGCGACGTTGAGGCCCTGCTCGGCCTCGGGGATCGCGCAGCCGATGATCGCGTCCTCGATCAGCTTGGTGTCGAAGCCCGGCACCTGCGCCACGGCCGCCTTGATCGCGTGGACCAGCAGCTCGTCCGGCCGGGTGTTCTTGAATGCGCCGCGGGGCGCCTTGCCGATCGGCGTGCGGCTCGCGGCGACGATGTATGCGTCTTGCAACTGTTTGCTCATTTCTGGCTCCATGCTGGGCGGTCGACCCGGGCGCGTGCTTCAGCGCGTGCCCGGGCCCCGCACAAAGTTGTCCGCTTGCTCAGTTCCGCACCGGCTTGCCGGTCTGCAGCATGCCCATGATCCGTTCCTGGGTTTTCTGCGTGCCGAGCAGGTCGACGAACGCGCGGCGTTCGAGCGCCAACAGCCATTCCTCGTCGACCAGGCTGCCCGCCTCGACGTCGCCGCCGCACACCGCTTCCGCGATGCGGCTCGCGATCAGGAAATCGTGGGCGCTGATGAAGCGGCCGTCACGCATGTTGACGAGCTGCGCCTTGATCGTGGCGATCGCCGAACGGCCCGCGACCGGAACCTGCGTCGCCTTCAGCGGCGCGCGATAGCCCGCGGCCGACAGGGCGCGCGCTTCCTTCTTCGCGACGTCGAGCAGTTCGAACACGTTGAAGACGATCGTGTCCGACGGCTTCACGTAGCCCATGTCGCGCGCGTCGTGCGCCGAGGCCGAGACCTTCGCCATCGCCGCGTTCTCGAACGACTTGGTCACGAACTTGAGCAGCTCGCTCGTCGCGTTCGCGGCGCCCGCCGCGTCCGCCGCGCGCAGCGCCGCTTCCTTCAGGCCGCCGCCCGCCGGCACGAGGCCGACGCCGACTTCCACGAGACCGACGTAGCTCTCGACATGCACCACGCGCTTCGCGCTGTGCAGCATCAGCTCGCAGCCGCCGCCGAGCGCGATGCCCGACACCGCCGCCACCACCGGCACGTTCGCGTATTTGACGCGCAGCATGCCTTCCTGGAACTTCTTCACGAACGGCTCGATGCCCTTCGCGCCGCCCATCATGAACGCGGGCATCGCCTCTTCGAGGTTCGCGCCGGCCGAGAACGGGCCGCCCGGCGTGCCGAGCTTGAGCGAGGTCGGCTGCCAGACCACGACGCCCTTGAAGTCCTTCTCGGCCAGTTCGATCGCCTGCACGAGGCCGTCGATCACGCCCGGGCCGATCGTGTTCATCTTCGACTTGAACGACACGATCACGACGTCGTCCTCGCCCGCGCGGTCATCGACCCACGCGCGCACCGAGTCGGTCTCGAACAGCGTCTTGCCGTAGCTGTGCGGGTCGCGGCCGGTCTCGCCGAACAGCGGCGCGCGGAACACCTGCTTCTCGTAGACGGCGAGGTTCGAGCGCGGCACGAATGCCTTCGCGGCCGGCGACCACGAGCCATCCGCCGTGTGCACGCCGCCCTTCTCGGCCACCGCGCCTTCGAGCACCCAGGCGGGCAGCGGCGCGTTCGCGAGGGCCCTGCCCGCCGCGATATCCTCCTGCACCCACTCGGCGACCTGCTTCCAGCCGGCTGCCTGCCAGCCCTCGAACGGGCCTTCGTTCCAGCCGAAGCCCCAGCGGATCGCGAGGTCGACGTCGCGCGCGTTGTCCGCGATCGATTCGAGATGCACGCCGATGTAGTGGAACACATCGCGGAAGATCGCCCACAGGAACTGCGCGTGCGGGTGGTCGGTCTCGCGCAGCAGCTTGAGACGCTCCGCCGGCGGGCGCTTCAGGATGCGCGCGACGGTCTCGTCGGCCTTCGCGCCGGCGTCGACGTAGGCGCCCGTCTTCGCGTCGAGCACCTTGATCGCCTTGCCTTCCTTCTTGTAGAAGCCGCCGCCCGTCTTCTGGCCGAGCGCGCCCTGCTTCACCAGTTCGGCGAGCACGGGCGGGGTCTGGTAGACCGGGAAGAACGGATCGTCGGCGAGGTTGTCCTGCATCGTCTTGATCACGTGCGCCATCGTGTCGAGGCCGACCACGTCCGCGGTGCGGAAGGTCGCCGACTTCGCGCGGCCGAGACGGCTGCCCGTCAGGTCGTCGACTTCGTCGAAGCGCAGGCCGAACTTCGCGGCCTCGGTGATCACGGCGAGGATCGAGTAGATGCCCACCCGGTTCGCGATGAAGTTCGGGGTGTCCTTCGCGCGCACCACGCCCTTGCCGACGACGCTCGTCAGGAAGGTTTCCAGCTGATCGAGGATCTCCGGGCGCGTGTGCGCGGTCGGGATCAGCTCGACGAGATGCATGTAGCGCGGCGGATTGAAGAAGTGCACGCCGCAGAAGCGCGCCTTCAGCTCGTCGGAGAAGCCGTCCGACAGCGCGTTGATCGACAGGCCCGAGGTGTTCGACGCGAAGATCGCGTTCGGCGCGAGGTGCGGCGCGACCTTCTTGTACAGGTCGTGCTTCCAATCCATGCGCTCGGCGATCGCCTCGATCACGAGGTCGCACTCGGCGAGCTTCGCGATGTCGTCTTCGTAGTTGGCGGCCTGCAGGTACTTGGCGTCGTCCTTCGAGCCGAAGGGCGCGGGCGACAGCTTCTTGAGGTTCTCGATGGCCTTGAGCGCGATGCCGCTCTTCGGGCCTTCCTTGGCGGGCAGATCGAACAGCAGCACCGGCACACGTGCGTTGATGAGATGCGCGGCGATCTGCGCGCCCATCACGCCGGCGCCCAGCACGGCGACCTTGCGAATGATGAAATTGCTCACGGGACTCCTCCGGATGGTGCCGGGGGGGGGGGGGGGGGGGGGGGGGGGGGGGGGGGGGGGGGGGGGGGGGGGGGGGGGGGGGGGGGGGGGGGGGG
>NZ_JBXAPG010000073.1:0-26441 GCF_058803765.1 Burkholderia sp. GW821-FHT14F03 | reverse complement strand
GCCGTCATGGCGATCGACCGCAAGCAGTTACCGCCCAATCTCCGCTATCTGCTCATCGGCGGTGAACGTTTCCCGGGTGGCGTTAATGCACTGCCCGACGGCCTCACGCTGGTCAACAACTATGGCCCGACTGAAACCACCGTCGTGGCAACCTCTGGCGTGTTGCCCATCGATGCCGAGGTCCCGCATATCGGCCGACCGATTCACAACGCCACCGCGTACCTGCTCGATGCGCATTTGCGTCCCGTCCCGCTCGGCGTTGTCGGTGAACTCTATGTCGGTGGAGCCGGTGTCGCACGCGGTTATCTGAACCGACCGGACCTTACCAGCGAACGCTTCATCGACGATCCGTTCAGCAACCAGCCCGGCGCTCGTCTCTACAAAACCGGCGATCTCGCACGCTACCTCCCCGACGGCAACCTCGAATTCCTCGGCCGTAACGACCATCAGGTCAAGATCCGTGGCTTCCGCATCGAACTCGGCGAAATCGAATCACGGCTTGCCGAGCATCCGGAGATCCGCGAAGCCGCCGTTCTGGCACTGGGTCAGGACAGCGACTTGCGACTGGTCGCTTATGTTGTCGCGAATGCTGCCGCATTCGATGGGAAAGATGTGTCTGGTGAAACCGTCGATGGCCGTGCCGATGGGGAAGATGCGTCCGATCGGACCATCATCGACCAGTTGCACACCTATCTAGCCGAACGGCTGCCCGACTACATGGTGCCGGCTGCCTTCGTTCGGCTCGATGCCTTCCCGCTCACCCCTAATGGCAAGCTCGATCGCAAGGCGCTCCCCGCTCCTGATCAGGATGCCTTCGTCCGACAGGATTACGAGGCACCATCGGGTGAAGTGGAAACGACTATCGCCGGCATCTGGAGCGAACTGCTCGGCATCGAACGCGTCAGCCGCCACGACAGCTTCTTCGCCCTCGGCGGCCACTCGCTCCTCGCCGTCCGTCTCATGAGCCGCGTCGCCGCGATCGGCGCAAACCTGCCGCTCGCTTCGCTCTTCGCCGCACCTTCTCTCGCCGCATTCGCCGACGTCGTTTCTCAACAGCTTCACACCGCACCCCTCGATTTGCCCACCATCGAATCGGTGTCCCGCGATCAGCCTCTGCCGCTCTCCTTCGCCCAGCAGCGTCTCTGGTTCCTCGCTCAACTCGATCCGGGCAGCCACGCCTACAACATCCCCTTCGCCATCGATCTTCATGGCGAACTCGATACGCATGCATGGCATGACGCGCTTAACGCACTCTTCGACCGGCATGAAGCCTTGCGTTCCGTATTCGTCTCCGTCGACGGGCAACCACAGGTCCAACTGCTCCCCGCGGGGTCAGGTGTGCCGCTTCGCCAGCACGTCTTGTCCGGAGACAATGTCGAAGAACAGGCCCTCCACCTGCAACACGAGGAAGCTCAAACCCCGTTCGACCTCGAACACGGTCCGCTTATCCACGCCCGCCTGATCCGCTTCAACGCGCATCATCATCAGTTCCTGCTCACCCAGCACCACATCGTCTCCGACGGCTGGTCCTTTGGCATTCTGCTTGGTGAGCTCAGCGCGCTCTACGCCGCCGCTGTCGAGAACCGACCCGCCGACCTGCCCGCCCTCGTCATCCAGTACCCCGACTACGCCGCATGGCAGCGTCAATGGCTCGCCGGCGAACGGCTTGCCGAGCAAAGCGAGTTCTGGCGCAGCAACCTCGCCGGCGCGCCTGTTCGCGTCGAACTCCCCACCGACCGGCCCCGCCCACCCCAGCAGTCCTATGCCGGCGCGACCGTTCCCCTGCATATCAATGCCGAACTCACCCGTGCGCTGCGGCAGTTCTCGCAACAGCAGCAGGCCACGCTCTTCATGACTGTCCTTGCCGCGTGGAGCGCTGTCCTCTCACGCCTCTCCGGACAGGCCGACATCGTCATCGGCTCACCTTCCGCCAATCGCGGGCGCGCCGAGATCGAACCGCTCGTCGGCTTCTTCGTCAACACCCTCGCGCTGCGCATCGATCTCGACGGCCTGCCTTCGCCCGCCGAACTCGTCCAGCGCGTCCGCCGCGTCGCGCTCGATGCCCAGCAACATCAGGATCTGCCTTTCGAGCAAGTCGTTGAAATCGTCCAACCGCCAAGGCACCTCGATCACACCCCGCTCTTCCAGGTCATGTTCTCCTGGCAGAACAATGAGGTCGGCAACTGGCAGTTGCCCGGCATCGCCTCCACGCCGGTTCCGGTCGAACATCAGATCGTCAAGTTCGACCTCGAACTCAATTTGAGCGAGGTCGATGGCCAGATCGTCGGTGTCATCAACTACGCTACCGCGCTCTTCGATCAGATCACGATCGAACGTCATGCCGGCTATTTCATCGCCATGCTCAATGCGTTTGTTCTTGAGAAGGCAACGCCGACCGCCCAGATCGAGATTCTCGGAAACCGCGAGCGCACCCAACTGCTCGAAACATGGAACCAGACGCGACGCGACTATCCCACCCAAATCTGTACGCATCGATTGGTGGAGGAGCGCGCCGAACAGATGCCATCGGCTGTCGCCGTGCGATTCGGAGACACCACGCTCAGCTATGGCGAGTTGAATGCCCGTGCCAACCGAATCGCGCATCATCTGATCGCGCTTGGGGCAGGTTTGGATACGCCGGTTGCCGTTTGTGTCGAGCGCACGCCGGCCATGATTATCGGAGTACTCGCCATTCTCAAGGCCGGTGGTGCCTATCTCCCGCTCGATCCGGCTTACCCGGCCGAACGGCTCGCGCACATTCTCGATGACGCCAACCCTGGCATCGTTCTCGCCGACGAAACCGGACGGAACACGATCGGCGCTCATGCCCTCGCCAAACGGACGGTCATCGATCCGATCATGTCTTCGCTCGACGCATCCAGCGCGCATCTCAACCCACTGATTGACTACCCGGTTCATAACCCGGTGGTCGATGGGTTGAACGATCGGAATCTGGCCTATGTGATCTATACCTCGGGGTCCACCGGTGTGCCCAAGGGCGTGATGGTCGAACATCACAATCTGGTCAACCTCTGTCACTGGCATATCGATGCCTTCGCGCTTCGGTCCGGATCGACTTCGGCCATGACGGCCGGCGTGGCGTTCGACGCCACCACCTGGGAACTCTGGCCCAGCCTCCTCTCCGGCGGCACCCTCGTCCTGCCTCCGGTGCATGCCGCTCGCGATCCGATTGCCCTGCTCGACTGGTGGCAGCAGCAGCAACTCGACGTCTCCTTCCTCGTCACCTCGCTCGCCGTCATGGCGATCGACCGCAAGCAGTTACCGTCCAATCTGCGTTACCTGCTCATCGGCGGTGAACGTTTCCCGGGTGGCGTTAACGCATTGCCTGACGGCCTCACGCTGGTCAACAACTACGGCCCGACCGAAACCACCGTCGTGGCAACCTCTGGCGTGTTACCCGTCGATGCCGAGGTCCCGCATATCGGCCGGCCGATTCACAACGCCACCGCGTACCTGCTCGATGCTCACCTTCGCCCCGTCCCGCTCGGTGTCGCTGGTGAACTGTATGTCGGTGGGGCCGGTGTCGCACGCGGTTATCTGAACCGACCGGACCTTACCAGCGAACGCTTCATCGACGATCCGTTCAGCAATCGGCCCGGCGCTCGTCTTTATAAAACCGGCGACCTCGCACGCTATCTGCCCGACGGCAACCTCGAATTCCTCGGCCGTAACGACCATCAGGTCAAGATCCGTGGCTTCCGCATCGAACTCGGTGAAATCGAATCACGGCTTGCCGAACATCCGGAGATCCGCGAAGCCGCCGTTCTGGCACTGGGTCAGGACAGCGACTTGCGACTGGTCGCTTACGTCGTCGCGGAAGCTGCCGCCTTCAGCGGGGAAGATACGCCCGACGAAAACACAGATCCGTCCGTCGCCAGCCAACTGAAAACCTATCTGGCCGCACGTCTGCCCGACTACATGGTGCCCGCCGCATTCGTGCGTCTCGACGCCTTCCCGCTCACCCCCAACGGCAAGCTCGATCGCAAGGCACTCCCTGCCCCCGATCAGGATGCCTTCGTCCGACAGGATTACGCAGCACCATCGGGTGAAGTGGAAACAACCCTCGCCGCTATCTGGAGCGAACTGCTCGGCATCGAACGCGTCAGCCGCCACGACAGCTTCTTCGCCCTCGGCGGCCACTCGCTCCTCGCCGTCAAGCTGGTCGAACGCGCGCGGAAACGCGGCTACCATACGGAAGTGCACCGCCTGTTCGCCCAGCCGACCCTGGCCGCTTTCGCCGCGACGCTGCAGCCGCTCACCGCGGGTGCATTGCCGGAGGGCGTCGTCGCGGTACGACCGCACGGTACCGAGCGCCCATTGTTCCTCGTCCACGAAAGCAGCGGCGTCGACACCTACTTCTCGCGACTCGCGCAGTACATCGATGCACGCGTTCCGGTCTACGGCCTGCTGGCGAACCCGCTGTCCGACACGACGCCCGGCACCTTCGCGGAACTCGCCGTGCGCCTGGCCAATCTCGTCACGACGGTCCAGCCGCAGGGCCCATACCGTGTCGCGGGCTGGTCGCTCGGCGGCACGCTCGCTCACGCACTGGCCAGCGAGCTTGCGACGCGCGGCCATACGGTCGGGTTCGTCGGACTGCTGGACACCTACACGCCAACTTTGCTCATCCCCACCTGGGCGCCGCGCCTGGCCGACCCCGCACGGCACAGCGCGATGCTGATCGCGCGCGTCCGGGAAGTCCTCGGCATACTGGCAATGCTTGTCGATACACAAGGCGTAACCGACGCCCAAGCGCAGCAGATCCGCGCACAGCGCGAACACCTCGACGCACTCGACGCACGCCTGCCCACGCTCGCATTCGACGCGCTGCTCGCCGCCTGCCACGAATACGCGCTCCTGCCCGGATACTTCCAGGGCCTGTCGGATGACGAGATCTTCCGCTTCATCGACCGTGAAATCACCCACACCCAGGCGATGATCGACTACGACGCAAGGAGCGGCGCGGCGAGCTTCCCGGTGCATCTGTTCTCGGCTGAGCAGCATGCGGAACTGGCGCGGGTCGATGACCGACCGCTCGATCATTGGCGCGGTTGGGATGCCGACATCGCGGCCGCGCGCTTGAGACGCACGATCGTTCCGGGCGATCACCAGTCGATGATGCGCGAACCGCATGCGGTGACGCTTGGCCGCTGCATCGACGATGCGTTGTTCGGACGGAACACGGGATGACGCGCTGAAGCCGCGCAGCCAGCGGCGGCAACCCGGCCAACCCCGCCGCTGCGGCGGACGGGCCGGGCCGGATCAGGTCCGCCGGCCCCACCGGCCCGGCAGACCGCTGATCCCGTCGTTCAATGCCGCGCGGACTCGCTCCGCAGACGCCAGAACTCCCCGGCATACGCGCGGGCCAGTTCCGGCGCGTGGCGGAACAGATTGAAGCCGCCCGTCTCGTGACCATCTTCCGTCGCCCGATACCCGGCCGCACCCAGCGCGACCGCGTCGTCGGCGACGACAAAACGGCCGGCCGCCGGCATGCGCGCACGCAACGCGGCAACGTCGACGCCTGCAAGCGCCAGTGCCGTCGCGCCGCTGTATCGCCACGGCGCGCGCGACCGGTCGAGCACGACATGGACGTCGACGCCGCGCCGCCGCGCGTCCGCCAGCGCACGCGCGAGCGCGGGTGGCAGCGCCGGATATCCGGCCACCAGCACGCGCTCGCGCGCCTGCTCGATCAGGGCGAGCGACAAGCCGGCATCGTCATGGGTGGAAGCGAAGTACGCGCCGATCGCGTCGATGCGCGAAGGAGGACAGGCAGCATAAGCAGAAACGGGCCACGCGACGACAAGCGCGAGCCCCAGACAGCGGAAACAGGCGGGATATTTCATGGGTCGGCCATTGTAACGACGCCCGCGTCACTTGCAAGCACCATCGCGGCGTCACGCCGCGCGCATCACGCCGGGCCGATCCGCCCGAGCCACGCATTCACGCCGTCCCACGACCGGAAATCCGCGAGACTGCGGGCGGGCAACGCCGGATACGCACCGGACGCCATCTCCGCCAGCGCGCGGCCCGGCCCCAGTTCCAGGAAAGCCCGCGCCCCCGCCTCGACGCATGCGTCGAGGCACGCGGCCCATTCGACCGGTTCGGCCAGCTGGCGCGCGAGCTTGTCGAGCCCATCAGCCGGATCGAGCACCGGCGCGCCGTCGATTCCGCTGAACAGCCTCACCCCGGACGCGGGGCGCCGCACCGCCGGCACCGCGGCCAGCGCGGCACGAAACACCGGCACCGCGCCCGCCAGCCGCTTCGTATGCGACGCCACCCTCACGTCGACGGGCGTGATCCGCACCGCGCCCGCGCGCCGCGCGTCTTCCGCAATCATCGCGAGCGCGGCGCGCGCACCCGCCAGCACGCACGCATCGCCCGGATTCGCGATTGCAAGCGCCGCGTCGCGCCCCGCGCACAGTGCCGCGAGCACAGGCCGCGCCAGCCCGCGCACGAACAGCATGCCCTCGTCGTCGCCGCTGGCGGCATCCATCGCGTCCGCGCGCCGCGCGACGAGATCGAGCGCGGCCGTCGCCTCGATGCAGCCCGCCGCGCACCACGCGGCCACCTCGCCGACGCTATAGCCGGCCACGCAGCGCCGCCGCGGCAGCCACGCCTCGAGCCGCGTCATCGCGGCCAGCGCATGCACCGTGCACAACACCTGAGCCGCCCGGTTCTCCCGCCACGCATCGGGCCTCGTCACGCGCACCCACTCGCGCGGGTCCGCACCGAGCAGGCCCGCGGCCTGTTCGAACAGGCCCGCCGCCTCGGGCAACGCTCCCGTGAGCGCGAACATCGCATCGTGCTGCCCGCCCTGCCCGGAGCACAGAATCGCAATCGTCATGCGTCGCCCTCCGTGTCGAGCGCCGCGACGAACACGCTCATCGCCAGCAGATCCGCCGCGCCGCCCGGACTCAAGCGCCGCGCGACAAACGCGCGGTGCAGCGCCGCCGCCCGCGCACGCCAGTCATGCGCGCCCACGCCGCCGTGCGCAAGAAAATCCCGCGCCGCGCGCTGCGCGAATCGCAGGCCGGCCACGCCGCCCCGATGCAGCAGATTCGTATCGTCCAGCGCCGCGATCAGCGCGAAACACGCCTGCACGCGCGCCGCCTCGGCATCGCCGGGCGCGACGCGCGCGCCTTCGGCAAGCGCGGGCACGCCGATCCCGTACACCTCCGGGAATCCGTCGGCAGCCTGCCTGCGCGCGCCACCGACGCCATACCGCCGGACCGCCTGTTCGCCGTGGCTGTCGCACGGCCGCGGTCCGCCCAGGATCTCCGCGCCCCAGCGGCGCACCACGACGACGCCCAGCGTCGCCCTCCGCTCGTCCGGCGCGGCCGCGCGCCACCCCGCCGCCGCGCACAATAGCCCGAGCCCGAAGATCGCGCCGCGATGCGTGTTCACGCCGCCCGTCGCGGCGAGCATCGCCTGTTCGGCCCGCAGCCCCAGCGCGCGCAGCGTCGTCATGCCCGCGCCGGCGGCGCCCGCGCGCGCCAGCGCCGCGAAGAACGGCCGCAACGCAGCCGCGCTGCGGCGAAACGTGCCGGCGTCCATATCCGCATGGCTGCCCGCGTCGACATGGCTGACGAGCCCCGGTTTCGGCCACGTGTCGACCTCGAGCACCAGGCTGCGTTCGGCCAGCGCCGCGAACCGATCGGCGGCCGCCTCCCGCTCGCTCGGAGACCGCGCGCACACCCGGGCCGGCGCGCTCATCGCCCCGCCAGGAACGCGCCGGGCGCGCACAGCACGACGTCGGTTGCCGTCTTCATCGCCACCTCGCCGCCCGCGTGCAATTCGCGCCAGTTCACGCCCGCGCCGTCGTCGCGCACCAGTTCGCCGTCGATGCGCATCGGCGCTTGTTCCGCCAGCGTCGCCAGCCCGTCGAGCAATGCGTCGAGCGCGCGAGTGTCGGCCGGCACGTCGAACAACAGGTCGAGATCGGAGCCGGCATGCAGGTACGCGAGGCCGGTCAGCGTCTGCCACGCGAGCGCGCCGAACACGCGGCACGACACCCGATGCCGCGCCGCAAGCGCGCTCACGTCGCCCAGGCATGCGCGCCACGCGGCCGGCGCCCGGCCCGCCGCCTCATCGAGCCCGGGCAGCGACGCATACGCGGCAATCCGCTCCGGCGGCACGCTCAGCGCGATGCGACGCTTGCCCGCCGACGGCGGCAGCGGCAGGCCGAGCGCGATGCCCGTTTCGCCCGGCGCGGGCCGCCGCACGATCAGCGGCCAGCCGCGCGCGGCCCACGCGCATACGAGCGGCACGTCGCCGAGCCCATGCGCGGCGACGAGCGCCGGCCACGCGTCCGGCGCGATGCGCGCCAGCGCGTGCCGCACCGGGCGCGCGTCAGCGCGTGGCGAGCGCGCGTTCATACACCCGCCGCGCGACCTCGGCGGCCAGCGGCCGGCCGCCGCGCGCGAGGCCCGCCTGGTCGCGCCGGTCGACCCGGTCGGACGGCTGCGCGAGCCACGCACCGATCTGTTCGCCCAGCGAGCGCGCCGGATCGAGCACCGCATCGACCGCGCCCATCTTCGCGAGATTGTCGAGGCCGGGCGCGAACACGGCGGTCGTGCGCGCCATCTGTTGCAGCACGTCGAGCGGCAGCTTCGTGACCCGCGACATCGACGGCAGATCCATCACCGCCGGCTCCGCGCCCGGCAACGCGACGAGCGCGCGGGTCGCGAGCGCGGTCGCGATGAACGCGCCCGCCGCCGTATGCCCGTACAACAGGCCGAGCGTCCGATGCCCGGCCCGGTCCGCCTGCATCACGCACTTCGCGAGATGCGCGAGGCATTCGTTCAGGCCGAGCAGCTCGTCGCGCTTGCTCATGCGCTGGCTGTCGCTGTCGATCAGCACGACGAGCGGCGCATCGCCGCCTTGCCGGATCAGCGCCAGCACCTGCGCGGCCAGCCGCAGCGCGTCGTCGGCGCCGAGTGCGCGCCGCCCGGCCACGCCGATCACCTCGACCGGCCCGCCCGGCAAGCGGCCGCGCCCGTCGAGCAAACCATCCTGCTCGCGCACCTCGTGCCCGGCCGGGAACATCGAACCCAACACCTCATCGAGCGTCATCGCGCGCCTCCTCCAGAGCTTCGGTCAACGCGACGAAGTCGCCATAAGGCAGCGCGGGAATCGCCGCCGGATCCGGCGCGCCGAGCGCGCGCCAGAGGTCGAGCGCGTCCGCGCACGCGCCGAACCGCGCGAACCGCGCCGCGAGCCGCGCCTGTTCGGCCTCGAGCGCGCCGAGATCGAGCGCCTGCGCCGCCCCGAGCAGCGCCTGCGCCGCTTCGCGAAAGCTGTCGACCGTATCGTCGACGAAACGCGCCGCCGCCCCGGTCAGCCGCCGATGCTTGCCGCCCATGGTCCGCCAGATCAGCGCGCGGTCCTTCGCGTCGAATTCGTCGACGCCCCGATTGGTCTCGATCACCTCCGGCCCGGAGACGCCGATGCGGCCCTGCTCGGACACCGCCAGCGCGCCGCAGCACGCGGCCAGCAGCCCACCGCCGCCGTAGCAGCCGGCGCGCCCGCCGACGAGGCCGATCACCGGCACCCCGTCCGCGCGCGCATCGAGCAGCGCGCGCATGATCTCGGCGATCGCCATCTCGCCCGCGTTGGCCTCCTGCAGGCGCACGCCCCCCGTATCGAACAGGATCAGCACCGGCAGCGTGCGCAGTTCGCGCGCCGCGCGCAGCAGCCCGGTCAGCTTCGCGCCGTGCACCTCGCCGAACGCGCCGCCCATGAAGCGCCCTTCCTGCGCGGCGACCAGCACGGCCTGCCCGGCCAACGCGCCGCGCCCGACGATCATGCCGTCGTCGAACTGCCGGGGCAGGTCGAACAGCGGCAGATGCGGGCTCATGCAGCGCTCGGCCGGGCCGATGAACTCGACGAACGAGCCGGCGTCGAGCAGGCCGTCGAGCCGCTGCCGCGCCGAGGCCTCATACCAGCTGGCGCCCGCCGCCGGCGCGACGGCGCGGTTCGTGCCCAGGCTCATGACGCGCCCCCTTCGAGTGCGCGCACCGCCTGCGCGAGCCGCAGCGACACCATGTCGGGCCGCGCGCCGCCGTCGTTGACCGACAGCCGCAGCCCGCCCGGCGAGCGCCGCTCGACGAAATCGGCGACCACGGCCTCCCACACCGCGCCGAAGCCGACCGCCGCGGTCTGGATGTCGATCTCGCATTCGGTGTCGGGCAGTACGCGCTCGACCAGCACTTCGAGGTTGCCGGACGCGACGACGCCGACGAGCGCCGACGCCCCATCGCCTCGCGCGCGGTCTCGCGCGGTGAAGCGGTAATTGAGCTGTTCCATCGCAATCGTCTCCTTACCAGTTGCGGAACCGTGACGGCGGCGCATAGAGACCGCCGGACCAGTGCACGAGATCCTTGATCGAGCGCGCAGCGAGCAGGCGGCGATCGGCGTCGAGCGGATCGATGTCGAGGTCTTCCGGCCGGCGGATCACGCCGCGCTCGCGCAGCCGCTCGACGAGCCGGCGGTCGCGGCCGCGGCCGATCTCGGTATAGCCCGCGACGCCGCGGATCGCCTGCTCGCGCTCGTCCGCGTCGCGGCACAGCAGCAGGTTGGCGATCCCTTCCTCGGTCACGATGTGGGTGACGTCGTCGCCGTAGACCATGATCGGCGCGAGGCCGAGATCGAGCTTGTCGGCGAGGCGCAGCGCGTCGAGCTGCTCGACGAACATCGGCACGTTCTTGTCGCCGAAGGTCTCGCCGATCTGCACGACGAGCTTGCGGCCGCGCCGCAACGCGGCGGGCGTGGCGGGATCGGCCTCCTCGCCCGCCTTGAGCCAGGGCTCGCTCGGATGGCGGCGGCCGCGCGCGTCGCTGCCCATGTTCGGCGCGCCGCCGAACCCGGCGATGCGCTCGGTCGTGACGGTCGACGAATGGCCCGCGAGATCGATCTGCAGCGTCGAGCCGATGAACATGTCGCACGCATACAGCCCCGCCGTCTGGCAGAACGCGCGATTCGAGCGCAGCGAGCCGTCGGCCCCGGTGAAATAGATGTCGGAGCGCGCGCGGATGTAGTCGTCCATGCCGACCTCCGAGCCGAAGCAGTGGATCCGCTCGACCCAGCCCGATTCGATCGCCGGGATCAGCGTCGGATGCGGGTTCAGCGCCCAGTGAGTGCCGACCTTGCCCTTGAGCCCGAGCCGTTCGCCGTAGGTGGGCAGCAGCAGCTCGATCGCGGCGGTGTTGAAGCCGATGCCGTGATTGAGCCGGCGCACGCCGTACGGCGCGTAGATCCCCTTGAGCGCGAGCATCGCGGTCAGGATCTGGGTCTCGGTGATCGCCGCGGGATCGCGCGTGAACAGCGGTTCGACGTAGAACGGCCGCCCCGCCTCGACGACGAAGTGCACGCGATCCCCCGGGATGTCGACGCGCGGCACGCGCTCGACGATCCGGTCGACCTGCGCGATCACGATGCCGTCCTTGAACGCGGTGGCCTCGACGACGGTCGGGGTGTCCTCGGTGTTGGGCCCCGTGTACAGGTTGCCGTCGCGGTCCGCGCTGACGGCGGCGATCAGCGCGACCTGCGGCGTCAGGTCGATGAAGTAGCGCGCGAACAGTTCGAGATAGGTATGCACCGCGCCGAGCCGGATCTTGCCGCCGAACAGCAGCTTCGCGATCCGCTGCGACTGCGGCCCCGAGTACGCGTAGTCGAGCCGCGACGCGATCCCGCGCTCGAACACGTCGAGATGCTCGGGCAGCACGATGCCGGACTGCACCATGTGCAGGTCGTGGATCGTCGCGCTGTCGACGTCCGCGAGCGCGCTCGCGAGCAGGTCCGCCTGCTTCTGGTTGTCGCCCTCCAGGCAGACGCGGTCGCCCGGCCGAAGCACGGCTTCGAGCAGCGCGACCGCATCGCGCGCCGCGACCCGCTTGCCCTGCGCGAGCGGCGCGCCCGCGGCGAGGCGTGCATCGCGCGCCTGCCGCGCGTGATTCCATCCTGTCATACCGTTCTCCCGCTTCGATGGTCCTGCGGCATTCTAAGCCGGGCGACGCCGCCGATTGATGACGTTGCCGAATGCGACTCAGAGGCGGCCGCGATGGGTGTGGCCGGGGCGCGCCGACGCGCTCGCGCGGGGCGGCGGCGTGGACAATCCGCGCGAACTGGCCGATGTGCATGATCCGCTTGGATGATCCGCTCATGAAGCCCGCCACGGGCCGGCCTGTTTGCACGACTGCCCTGAATCACCGGCTACGCGCCGTAGCCTGCGCACGGCCCGGCCGACGCGGATGAACCGCGCAAATGACCTGCGCAGGCAGCCGTCACGAGCAGCCTGCCCGCGTGACTGCCTCGAACCGACGCCTACGGCCGACCAACGCGCGTCGCGAAGAACATGGGCGACGGACCAATCGGGCACCCGCGCCCACACGGCCCGGCCGACGCGGGCGATCCGCCCAAATAACCTGAGTGGGCAGCCGCCTCGACCCGCTGCCCGCTCGACCGCCCCGACTCAACGCCTACCCGCCGACCAGCGCCCGCGTCGCGAAGAACAACAGCGACGGCCCGAGCAGGCAGCCTACCCCGGTATGGAAGGTCGCGACCAGCGCCCCATACGGCACGAGCCGCCGATCGGTCGCGGCGAGCCCCGCGCTCACGCCGCTCACGGTGCCGGCCAGCCCGCCGAAGATCATCGCGGAGCGCGGCGTCCTGAGGCCCATGAAGCCGGCCGCGAGCGGCGTGCCGACCATGACGATGATCGCCTTCACGAGCCCCGTCGCGATGCTGAGCGCGATCACGTCGGACCCCGCGCCGATCGCCGCGCCCGTGACCGGCCCGACGATGTAGGTGACCGCGCCCGCGCCGATGGTCGTCATGCTGACCGCGTCGGTATAGCCGAACGCGCGCGCGATGCACGCGCCGACGATGAACGGCAGCACCGTGCCGAGCAGCAGCGCGAGCACGCCGACGAGGCCGGCCTTGCGCGCCTCGGCCGGCTGCACCTCGAACGCGGTCGCGACGATCGCGAAGTCGCGCAGCATCGCGCCGCCCATCAGCCCGACGCCGGCGAACAGCCGCACGTCGGCGATGCCCTTCTGGCCGCCGGTGAGCGCGCCGCCGGCATAGGCGAGCGCGAGGCCGGCCAGGATCGCGATCGCGGAGCCGTGCACGCGGCCGAAGGTGAGCTTGCGCGACGCGATCGACGACAGCCACATGATCAGGCCGACGAGCGCGAACGACGCGACGAGCCCGTTCTGGGCGACGACTTTTTCGAGCATCTGCAACATGGCGGCCTCCTTCACTGTTCGCCGGCGGACGGTGCGGCGTCGAACGCCGTGTCGTCGCGGCCGGTGCGCGCGAGTACCGCGATGCAGCATGCGCAGATCGCGACCGCGCCGAGCGCGGCGAGGAGCGCGACGGGGCCGCCCTTCAGCGCGGCGACGACGTTCTGGTTCGCGGCCATCGCGACGACGACCGGGATGTACATCGCGCCCCAGAACCCGACGCCCGCCTCGGTTTCCTTCGGCAGCCAGCCCCGGCGGTGCAGCGCGATGCGCAGCACGATCAGCAGCAGCATCGCGATGCCGACCCCGCCGACGTTGGTCTTCACGCCGAGCGCGACGCCCAGCAGGTCGCCGAGGAACAGCCCGGCGAGATGGCAAAACGCAAGCAATGCGGTTCCGTAGATGATCATCGGTCGTCTCCTGTCTCCATGTCGGCTTGTTGTCAGCCTGGCCGGCGCGCGCGGGGCCGGACCGCCGGCGGGTCGTCGGGATGCGGGTCTGCGCCCGGATGCCGTAGACTGCCTGCTGGCGGCCGGCGCGCCGCGCGGCCCCGCGCCCGCGGTCCGTCCCGTCGCGGGCGGCCGTAGTGCGTGAAGCGATACTAGCGCCGCCGCATCCGGCCATTTATGAAGTTGTGGAAACCGATTCAGTGGGTTTAGCAATGCGTCCGTTACCGCCCGAGCTGCTGCGCAGCTTCGTCGCCGTCGCCCGGACCGGCAGTTTCACCGCCGCGTCCGAGCGCGTGAACCTGTCGCAATCGACCGTCAGCCAGCACATCCGCCGGCTGGAAGAGCTGCTCGACCGGCCGCTGTTCGAGCGCGACACCCGCAATGTCCGGCTCGCGCCCGCGGGCGAGGCCCTGCACCACTATGCGGCGCGCATCCTCGACCTGATGGACGAGGCGATCACCTCGGTCTGCGGGCCGCCGCTGTCGGGCAAGGTGCGGCTCGGGATGTCGGAGGATTTCGCGTCCTCGCACCTCACGGCCGCGCTCGCGAGCTTCGTGCAGCGCAATCCGGAAGTCGAGCTGGCGATCGCGACCGGCCTGTCGGGCGACCTGTTCGACGCCCTCGACGAGGGCCGCCACGATCTGGTGTTCGCGAAGCGCGTGGCGGGCAGCCGCCGCGGCCGGGTGATCCGCACCGAGCCGCTGTACTGGTGCGCGGGCGCGGCGTCGCCGTTGAGCGGCCGCGAGGCGGTGCTGCCGCTCGCGCTGCACCCCGAGCCGAGCGTGTCGCGCCGCCGCGTGCTGGAAACCCTCGATGCGATCGGGCGGCCGTACCGGATCGCGATCGTCAGCAGCAGCGTGGCGGTCCTGCGCGCGGCGGCGAGCGCGGGGCTCGGCGTCAGCGCGTTCGCGGGCTACGTGATTCCCGACGGGCTCGCGCGCCTCGACGCCGGGCTGCCCGCGCTCGGCGACCTCGAATACGTGATCGAGCACCTCGCGGGCGCGGCGCGCTCGACCCTCGCGCTCGAAGCGACGCTCGTCGCCGCCGCGGCCGGGCTGTGAATCCCCGCGCCGCCGTCACGCGGCGGCGTGCGGGAAATGCAGCGTGAACACGGTGCGGCCGTCGGCGCTTTGCACCGCGACGCCGCCGCGATGCAGCGTCATGATCGACGCGACGATCGCGAGCCCGAGTCCCGCGTTCTGCGCCGCGCCGTGGCGCGAGGCATCGACGCGGTAGAAGCGCTCGAAGATCTTGTCGCGATGCTCGGGCGCGATCGTCGCGCCCGTATTCGCCACCGAGATGTCGACGCCGGCTCCGCGCGCGAATGCGCGCAGCTCGATCGTGCTGCCGGGCGCCGCGTGCTGGAGCGCGTTCGCGACCAGGTTGTTGAGCGCGCGCCGGAACAGCAGCGGATCGGCGTGCAACGGCGCCTCGCCCTGCGCGACGATCGCGAGCCCGCCCTCGTCCGCCATGTCGTGAAAATACGCGGCGAAGCGCCGCAATTCCGCGCCCGCGTCGAGCGCCACGGCATGCAGGGCCTGCGTCGCGTTGTCGGTGCGCGCCAGGAACAGCATGTTCTCGGTCATCCGCTGGAGACGCTCGCACTCCTCGAGATTGGAGCCGATCAGGGCCTCGTATTCGTCGGCCGAACGCCGCCGGCCGAGCGTGACCTGCGATGCGTTGATCATGTTCGCGAGCGGCGTGCGCATGTCGTGCGCGAGTTCCGCCGAGAACCGCGACAGCCGCGAGAACGCGCGTTCGAGCCGGTCCAGCATGCGGTTCACCGCGGTCGCGATCTCGTGCAGCTCGTGCGGGCCGTCGCGCAGGTCGAGCCGCTCGTCGAGCCGGTGCGCCTCGATGCGGGCGATCTGCCGACCGAGGCCCTCGACCGGCCGCATCGCGCGCCGCACCACCAGGTGACCGAGCAGGCCGACGAACAATGCGCCGAGCCCGGCCGCCGCGAAGATCGTCTTGTAGTAGCTGGCGAGCAGCGCGTGACGCTCCTTCGCCGCGCGCACCACGGCCACCTGCACCGTCTCGCCGGACGCCAGCTGCGCGCGGCCCGCGATGCAGCGCGCATCGCCGACCTCGCCCGGTTCGCACTGGAACGGCTGCGCGTCGCGGTGCGCGGCGCGCATCAGCTGCGCGATCGGCAGGCGCGGGCCGATATCGGTGACGAGCGCGTCGTCGCGCGCATCGCAGACCGACAGATAGACGCCCGGATGCAGCATCAGCACGTCGCGGAACATCTGCTGGCTGCCGCGGATCGCCTCGATCGAGCCCGCGTCCTGCGCGAGCTGCACGAACTGCAGCAGCTTGCTCTCGATCTCCACGTCGTCGCGCCGCCGCAGTTCGGTCGACAGCGAGTCGTACAGGAACGCCCCCATCGCCGCGAACACGACGAACGCGGGCACGGCGAACGCGATGCTGAGCCGGACCAGCAGCGAGTAGCGGCCGTCCGCGCGGCTCACGTGCGATCCTCGAGCACGTAGCCCATGCCGCGGATGGTATGCAGCAGCTTGCGCTCGAACGGCGCGTCGAGCTTCGCGCGCAGCCGCTTGACCGCGACGTCGACGACATTGGTGTCGCTGTCGAAATTCATGTCCCACACGCAGGAGGTGATCAGCGTGCGCGTCAGCACCTCGCCTTGCCGCTCGACGAAGAACTGCAGCAGCGCGAATTCCTGCGCGGTCAGGTCGATGCGCGTCGCGCCGCGCTGCACGCGCCGTCGGATCAGGTCGACCTCCAGGTCGGCGATCGTCAGCCGGTCGCGCGCGACGCGCGGCGAGCGGCGCAGCAGCGAGCGCACCCGCGCGAGGAACTCCGCGTAGGCGAACGGCTTCGCGAGATAGTCGTCGGCACCCAGTTCGAACCCCTCGACCTTGTCCTCGACCGCATCGCGCGCGGTGAGCAGCAGCACCGGCGTCTGCTTCTGCGCACGCAGACGGCGCAGCACCTCGAAGCCGCTCAGTTCCGGCAGCATCAGGTCGAGCACGACGAGGTCGAAGTCCTCATGCAGCGCGAGAAACAGGCCTTCGCGGCCGTCGGCCGCCGTGTCGACGGCGAAGCTCGCCTCGGTCAGCCCCTTGCGCAGGTAGGCGGACATTTTCTGTTCGTCTTCGATGATCAGGATTCGCATGGCAGGGAGCGCGGCGGCCCGCGTGTGGTGAGCCCGGCAAGGGTAAAGGGTCGCGCCGCTGACGGAGATGGCGCATGAATGACAATTTTGTCATGTTCGCGCCGCGCCGCCGCGATCCGCGGCCGGCTCGCGGCCCGCGACGCAGCGCTCACGTTGTTTTTCCGTCTCGCCCGGGCCGCCCGCCGCGATCCTGACCAAATCGCCATGATCCGGTCAGCGTGCGCCCAGCCCCTGCTCGCCAGAATAAGCGGCACGAGGCGTCGGCTGCGTGCCGCGCCTGTTCTCCCCGCATCCGGACCGCCACCAGGAGCCCCTCATGAACCACTCGCGCCTTACCCTCCTTCTCGTCCTGACCTGCGCCGCCGCGCCGGTACTCGCCCAGCAATCCGACATGCAGCCGGGCAAGACGCGCGCCGACGTGCGCGCCGAGCTGATCCAGGCGTATCGCGACGGCACGATCCCGACCACCGACGGCGACTACCCGCCGAGCCAGACGACCATCGACATCAACCGCGCCCGCTTCGCCGCGTCGAATCCCGTGTGGGCGCAACAGCAGCAGGCGCAGGCGCAGACCAGCCAGCAGTAGCGCGCATGGCGCTCGCCGGGTCGGCCGGCCGCACTGAGCATGGCGTTCCGAGCGCGCGACGCCGAGTGTTTCGCCGCGTCGCATCCGGGGCAGGCGTAGCAGCAGGCGCAGGCCCCCGTAGGCAGTAGCACGCGCGGCCGGCGCGCATGACGCTGAGGAAGGTCGCACTGAGCATGCAGTACCCGGCGCGCAGCGCCGAGCGCCTCGCCGCGTCGAATCGGGCGCGGACGTAGCAGCAGGCGCAGGCCCGTCGGCCACAGCCCGCGCGGCCGGCGCGCATGACGCTGAGTGGATCGCACTGAGCATGCAGTACCCGGCCCGCAGCGTTGAGTGCCTCGCCGCGTCGAATCGGGCGCGGACGTAGCAGCAGGCGCAGGCCCATCGGCCACAGCCCGCGCGGCCGGCGCGCATGATGCTGAGTGGATCGCACTACAAACAACAGGCGCCAGCAGCGTGCGCGCCGAGCGCGCAACACCGCGAGACTGACGCTCAGGCGGCGTCGCTCGCGCGCCGCCCCACGTAGTCCTGCACGAACTGCACTGCGATCCGGCCCGACCGCGCGCCGCGCTGCAGCGCCCATTGCAGGGCCGGCTGGCGGGCCGCCTCGCGCTCGGGCTCCGCATAGCCCTGCGCGTGCAGCCGGGCGTCCACCACGCGCAGATATTCGTCCTGCGAGAAGCCGTAGAACGTCACCCACAGCCCGAAACGCTCCGACAACGAGATGCGCTCCTCGACCGCGTCGCCCGGATGCAGTTCGCCGTGCTCGTCGAGCGTATGCGCGGCGTTGTCCGACGCCTGTTCCGGCACCAGATGACGCCGATTCGAGGTCGCATAGATCAGCACGTTCGGCGCGCCGCCCGCGATCGAGCCGTCGAGCACGGTCTTGAGCGCCTTGTAGCCGGTCTCGCCCGCCTCGAACGACAAGTCGTCGCACGACACGATGAAGCGCTCGGGCCGGCCGCGCAGCAGCTCGAACAGCATCGGCAGCGCATCGAGCCCATCCTTGCCGACCTCGACGAGGCGCAGCCCCCGGGCCGCGAACGCATGCAGGCAGGCCTTCACGAGCGAGGACTTGCCGGTGCCGCGCGCGCCGGTCAGCAGCACGTTGTTGGCGGGATGGCCGAGCACGAACTGGCGCGTGTTCTGCCTCACGAGCGCGACCTGCCGCTCGATGTTCGCGAGCGCGTCGAAACTGATCAGCGCGGGCGCCGGTACCGGTACCAGCCGCCCCGCGTCGCCGCGCGTGCGCCGATCCGGCACCCAGCGGAACGCATGCGCGCCGTGCCAGTCGACGCTCGCCGCGCGCACCGCGCCCGCGTCCGCTTCAAGCAGCGCGGCGAGCCGGTCGAGCCGGCTGAACAGGCCGACGGCCAGATGCGCGAGGTCCGGATCGAGGGTCGGGCTCAGAAGATCGAGGTTCTCGGGCGCCGTCATGCGGCACGCTCTACGCGATCAATGGCTAAAATGCTCAAAAAAACATACGATGCGTTCATTTGTCGCTCGGTGTGCAGGAATCCGACATCGTGCGCGTTCTCCCCCTCGCCCGTCTTTCGCCAATATGTCGACTCTTGCCGCAAATCGGTCAGCCGTTTCGCCGGCTGTCGACCACCTGCCCTACGAGAACACGCCGATGCCGGTCGCGGCGATGGCCGCGTTCTATCCGAACGGCACCCATATCGAAACCCACCGGCACCGCCGCGCGCAGCTGCTCTATGCGATCGAGGGCGTGATGCAGATCACCTCGCCGACCGGCGCATGGGTGGTGCCGCCCACGCGCGGGGTCTGGCTCGAACCCGAGCTGGACCATGCGGTGCAGATGAGCGGCGACGTGAAGATGCGCACCGTGTTCGTCGAACCCGCGGTGGCGGCCGGGCTGCGCGCGCGCACCGGCGTGGTCGACGTGCCGCCGCTCCTGCGCGAGTTGATCGTCGCGGCGATCGACGTGCCGCTCGACTACGCGGCGGGTTCGCGCGACGACCACCTCATGCAGCTGATCCTCGCGGAACTCAACGCGGTGCCGCGCCTGCCGCTCTACCTGCCCTGGCCGAACGACGCACGCCTGCAGGCGGTATGCGACACGATCCTCGCGGCGCCCGACGACCATCGCACGATCGGCGCGTGGGCGGCCCAGCTCGGCGTCTCGGAGAAGACCCTGTACCGCTGGTTCAGCCGCGAGACCGGGCTGACCTTCGGACGCTGGCGCCAGCAGGCGCGGCTCCTGCTGGCGCTCAAGCGGCTCGCGCACGGCGAGAAGATCCTGAGCGTCGCGCTCGACCACGGCTACACGAGCCAGAGCGCGTTCACCGCGATGTTCAAGCGCCACTTCGGCGTGGTGCCCTCGGCGTTCTACGACTGATTGCCGCTCACGGCAGGAAGCTGCCGCGGCGCGCCTCGATCAGTTCGACCAGCAGGCGGTCGCGTTCCGCGCCGAGCGCCTGCATGCTGCGCTCGCCCTGGATCGCGCGCAGCCCGTCGATCAGCTGACGATCGACCGCCGGATCGAACGACGGCGCGCCGAGGTCGTTCCACCAGGTCGTCATCGGGCCGGACAGGTGGTCGAGGAAATGCGCGATCCCGCCTTCGCCGCCGCCGAGGTGATAGGTCAGGCCCTGCCCCATCAGCCCCCAGCGCAGCCCCGGCCCCCACGACACCGCGCGGTCGGCGTCCTCGATGCTCACCACGCCTTCGCCGACGAGGTGATAGACCTCGCGGAACAACGCGGCCGCGAGCCGGTTCGCCACGTGGCCCGTCATCTCCTTGTTGAGCACGATCGTGACCTTGCCGAGCCCGTCGTAGAACTGCCGCGCGGCGTCGAGCGTCGCGGGCGAGGTGGCCGCGCCGCCGACCAGCTCGACGAGCGGGATCAGGTGCGGCGGATTGAACGGATGGCCGATCAGGCAGCGTTCCGGATGATGCGCGCACGCGGTCTGGATCTCCGACATCTTGAGCCCCGACGAACTCGACGCGATCAGCACCCGCGCCGGCAGCAGCGCATCCATGCGCGCATACAGCTCGCGCTTGAGATCGAGCCGCTCGGGGCCGTTCTCCTGCACGAAGTCGACGTCGACCAGCGCGCTCGCGAGGTCGGCGTCGAAGCGCAGCTGCGCGGCCAGCGTCGCGTGACGCTCGCCGAGCACCTCGCGCAGGCTGCGGTCGAGCCGCTCGCGCGCATCGGGCGCGGGGTCGGTCACGACCACGTCGAAGCCTTGCTGAAGATAGAACGCGGCCCAGCTGGCGCCGATCACGCCCGCGCCGACCACGGCGATGCGTCGGATGTCGATGTGGCTCACTGCGATGTCTCCTGGTTCGATGTATCGCGACGATTGTCGCATCGAACCGCGCGGCGCGGCGCGCGGCCCACCGCCGCGCCGCTGCCCGCGCCCGCGCTTACGCGTGGTGGCCGGAGATCGGCCCCGCTTCGCCCGTCAGGTTGAGCACGCTGTCGATCCACGCGAGGAACGTCGAGAACGTGAAATCCGACCACTGCTGGGTGCGGAACGCCTGCATCACCGGCACGTCGGCCGGATCCTGCTGGTTGAGCAGATCGGCGACGAAGGTGCCGATGTCGGCGTCGATGCCGCGCTCGTGGATGCCCGATCCCGTGAAGCTGACCGCCGTCACCTGGTGGTTGTCGATGAAGTCGTTGCGCGACCAGGGCATGAAGTAGCCGAAGTTCGGCAGCGGATTCAGCGTCTGCTTGAGACCGTCCAGCTCCTGCGCGAACATCGCCAGCGACAGCGCGTCCTTGCTCGCGTCGTCGGGCGCCGCGATCACGGCGGGCACGAACGCGCGATAGGTGTAGGCGGCGATGATCTTGTCGCGCTGGTAGGTCGAGAAGCCGAAGCGGTCGTGCGGGAAGGTGATCGAGAGTGCGTAATACGCGCTGCCCATGTTGCCGGGATCGAAGTTGCGGGCCAGCCGCTGATTCACCGCGATCATGCCGTCCGGCGCGAGCATGCCCCACTCGCTGCGCGCGCGATCGTAGAGGCCCACCGACGGATGCGCGGCCATGTCGGCGTCGAAGGGCGTGTTGAACACCGTGCCGGCGTCGTCGAGCAGCGAACTGTGCACGCGCGGCTGCAGCGTGGTGCGCAGCGCCGCGTAGTTGCCGAGCGTGCCGTAGCCGCCCGCGCTCATCCCGTACACGAGCAGCCGCGCGGGCTGCCCGAAGCCGTGCGCGACGAGCCAGTCGGCGACCGCCTGGATGTTCCTGAGCCCGCTGTAGTGCTGCACCCGCCAGTCGCCGCTCGGCGAGGTGTAGCTGTGCACGGCGCTGCCCATGTGGATGTCGCCCGTGCAATACGGCACGAACACCTGGGTCCAGTCCTGGGTCTCGACCTTCGGCTCGCCGACCAGGATGTGGGCGGCGTCCATGCGCGTCAGCAGCGGCGACAGGAACGACGACTTGATGCTCTGGCTCGTCGTGCCGTTCATGTAGTTGTGCGGGATCCCGTCCGGATTGAAGCCGCCGAGCCCCGCTTCCGGCCCGGTCGCGGTCTGGGTGCAGGTGCCGTAGTCCCAGCACGCGCCGCCCGGCTCCATCATGTAGAGCAGGCTGTCCGACTGCGCGCGATTGATGTAGAAGCGCATCGGCGTGCCGTTGCCGCACGACGCGCCGCTGCTTTCCGGCAGGATCACTTCGTACCACGAATAATAGGGAATCGACGGATCGGGCTGCGGCGTATCCGCCGCGTGGCCGTTGAGCGCGGCGCAGCCCAGCAGGCCCGCGATCCAGCAGCGTTTCAAATAGTTCGACACGGACATCTCCCCCTCCCAGTTCTGATCGACAGGATGATTCGCCGCGATGCGGCGGGAATGTGCGGCGCGCTCAGTGCGCGCCGGGTGAAGCGGCTGAGTCGAACAGCTGCACGCGCAGCGCCTGCAGCCGCTGTCCGATGACGCGCTGCTGCTGGTCCGGATCGGACACGCTCGCCCGCACCTGCTGGATGATGTCGCGGCTCTGCTGCGCGTACGCGACATAGCGCGGGTCCTGGGCGGGCGACGGGCCGACGCTCTGCTGCGCATAGGCGTCCCATTGCGCGCGCATCGACTGGATCGCCGCCTCGCGCGTCGCCGTGTCGGATTGGGTGTCGACGAGCAGCGCGGCGCTCAGCGCCTCGGCCTGCACCGGCACGATCTCGTTGCGCGCGACATGCTCGGGCAGTTCGTCGAGGATCGACCGCGCGAGCGCGGCGCGCTCGGCGGCGGGCAGGCTGTTGCGACTGTTGCCAAAGGCCGCCACCCGATCGCGAAACCGTGCGAACGCAACGATGCGCGCCACCTCGGCATCCGCGTCGGGACGGCTCGCGAGCGAGCGGCGCAGCGCATCGAGATCGAGCCGCCGCTCCTCGGGGCCGGGCGCGTTCCAGGCGGGCGCGGAGCCCGCCGCCGCCGCGAGCGTCACGCCGCCGCTGCGCGCATCGATCCGCGTGGCGGCCTGCGACAGCATCCCGTATCGCCATGCGGCAAGCGCGACGGCCACGCCCGCCACTATCCCCACGCCGCGCCACAGCGCCCTCGATCGTTTCACGTTGGCCCCCTCGCCCGTTGTCGTTGATCTGCGAGTAGGTTCTAGGTCGAAACTTGCGCGGCGTCAAAAACCGGCGACTAGAACCGCGTCACTAAACCGCCCGCCGCGCCCGCGCGACGGCGCTGCGCGCCTGCGGCCCGAATCGCGCGGACCGGCCAGATTGGCCGGATCGGACCCATCGAACGACCCGCTGCGCGCTTGGTGCGGTTTTTGAGCGCCCCTATGCTCGTGGCCATACCCGATCGCCGATCGGACCACGCAGCAACGCCTCCTTCAGCCGAGCCAGTTCAATGAGCCGTGTTCCCGTTCCCCCCGCCGCGCCTCACGACTATGCGTATTACCGCGCCGCGCTCGCGGGCCGCGCATTGCCCGCCGCGTTCATCGATCTCGCGCATCTCGAAGCGAACCTCGCCGACCTCGCGCGCCGCGCGGGCGGCCTGCCGATCCGCCTCGCCACCAAGTCGGTGCGCGCGCGGCCGCTGCTGCGCGCGCTGCTCGCCAACCCGGTGGCGCGCGGCCTGCTCTGCTACTCCGCGCGGGAAGCCGCATGGCTCGCCGCCGACGGCTTCGACGACCTCGTGGTCGCCTATCCCGACGGCGATCCCGACGCGCTGCGCGAGGTCGCCGCGCAACTGCGGCTCGGCCGCGCGATCACGCTGATGGTCGACAGCGCGGCCCAGGTCGAACGGATCGCCGCGATCGCGCGCGCATCCAGCGTGTCGATGCCGCTCGCGATCGACCTCGACATGTCGTCCGCGTATCCGGGGCTGTACTTCGGCATGTACCGCTCGCCCATCCGCGACGCATCGGCCGCCGTCGCGCTCGCCGAGACGATCGCGCGCTGCGACGGCGTGCGGCTCGACGGCCTGATGGGCTACGAAGGTCAGATCGCGGGCATACCGGACCACGCGCCGGGCAGCGCGCTCAAGAATGCACTGGTGCGGCATCTGAAGCGGCGCTCGGCGCGTGAGGTCAACGCGCGCCGCGAGGCCGTCGTGCGCGCGCTCGCCGACGCCGGCCATGCGCTGCGCTTCGTCAACGGCGGCGGCACCGGCAGCATCGAGAGCACCCGCCGCGACGCCTCCGTCACGGAGCTCGCCGCCGGTTCGGGCCTGTACGCGCCGACGCTGTTCGATCACTACGCGAGCTTCCGCGCGCAACCCGCGGCGGGTTTCGCACTCGCGGTGACGCGGGTGCCGCAGCCGGGCGTCGTCACCTGTTCGGGCGGCGGCTATGTCGCATCGGGCGCGAGCGGCCCGAGCCGCCTGCCGCGACCGTGGCTGCCCGCCGGCTGCGCGCTGATCGCCAACGAAGGCGCGGGCGAGGTGCAGACGCCGGTGCGTCATCCCGCCCATCTCCAGCCGGCGCTCGGCGACCCGATCCTGTTCCGCCACGCGAAGGCCGGCGAGCTGTGCGAGCGCTTCAACACGCTGCTGCTGATCCGCGACGGCCGCGTGATCGACGAAATCCCCACCTACCGGGGCGAAGGCAAGTGCTTCTTCTGACGCCGCGCCGACGTCGTTCCATCCACCGTACGCAATGAGGTCATCCACGATGTGGCGCAACTGGTCCGGATATGTAAGCAGTCCGAAGGCAACCGTCGAGACACCCGCGTCGCGCGCCGCGCTCGCCGCCGTGCTGCGGGACGCGGCCGCGCGCGGCGGAACGGTGCGGCTCGCGGGCGCCGGACATTCGTTCTCCCCGCTCGTGCAGACCGACGACCGGATCGTCTCGCTCGACCGCGTCCAAGGCCTCATCGCACTGGACGAACCCCGCCGCATCGCGCGGGTCCACGCCGGCACGCGCCTGTTCGCGCTCGGCCCCGCGCTCGCCGAGCGCGGCTTCGCGATGGAGAACCTCGGCGACATCAACGCGCAGTCGCTCGCCGGCGCGACCAGCACCGCCACGCACGGCACCGGCATCACGCTCGGCAACCTGTCGACGCAGATCGACGGCCTGACCATGCTGCGCGCCGACGGCGAGGAAGTGCGCGCATCGGCCGACGAGAACCCGGCGCTGTTCGCGGGCGGCCGCGTCGGCCTGGGCGTGCTCGGCGTGCTGACCGAGATCGCGCTGCGCGTGGTGCCCGCGTTCCGGCTGCGCCTCGAACGCGGCGCGATGCGGCTCGACGATTGCCTCGCGCAGGCCGACGCGCTCACCGAGCGCCACCGCTCCTTCGAGTTCTATTGGTTTCCGCATACCGACACCGTGCTCACCAAGGCCTGGGACCTCACCGACGAACCGGCCGACGCCGCGCACTGGGCCGGCCGCGCGACCGAATCGTTCCTGGAGAACACCGTGTTCGGCGCGCTGTGCGGGCTGGGCCGGCGCGCGCCCGGGTTGTGCCCGGCGCTGAGCCGTCTGTGCGCGTCGACCGTGTCGCCGGGGCGGCGGGTCGACGCGAGCCACGCGATGCTGTCGACGGAGCGGCGCGTGCGCTTCAACGAGATGGAATGGGCGCTGCCCGCCGAGCGCGGCGCGGACGCGCTGCGCGAGATCCGCGCGCTGATCGCGCGGCGCACCTTCCCGCTGATGTTTCCGCTCGAATACCGCTGGGTCCGCGCGGACGACATCTGGCTCAGCCCCGACTATGGCCGCGACACCGTGCGGATCTCGGTGCACCAGTACCGCGGCATGCCGTTCGACGCGTACTTCGATGCGGTGCAGGCGATCTGCCTCAATCACGGCGGCCGCCCGCACTGGGGCAAGATGCATACGCTGAACGCGCGCGCGCTCGCCGCCTGCTATCCGCGCTGGGACGATTTCCTCGCGCTGCGCGAGCAGATGGACCCGCATGGCCTGTTCCTGACGCCGTACCTGCGCGCGCTGTTCGGCGTGTAGGCCGGCGTCGTCACGTTCGATCGCGCTGCCGTCCGTCCCACGAGAGGAGCCACGATGTCCGCCGTCACGCCTGTTCCCGCCGTCCGCCCCGACCCGTCCACCGCCGCGATCGTACGGCTCGCGCTGGCCTTCGCGGCGGCCACCAACGGCCTCATCCTGTCGCCGTTCCTGGTCGCCGCCGTGATGGCGCGCTTCCACCTCGGCGAGGATCTCGCCACCGAGATCGTCGGCCTCGAGATCCTCGGCATCGCCGTCAGCTGCGCCCTGCTGCCGCGCTGGATCGCGCGCGCCGCGCGCGGCTTCGTCGTGGCCGGCGCGCTCGGCGCGGTCGTCGGGCAGGCGGCGAGCGCCGTCGCGCCCGATCTCGCCTGGCTCGGCGCGGCGCGCGCGCTGACGGGCCTGTTCGAGGGCATGCTGTTCGTGGTGGTCGCCTCGGGCGTGTCGCGGCGCGTGTCGACCGATCGCGTGTGGGGCTATATCAACCTGCTGGCGGGCGCGCTCAACGGCGGCCTGCTGGTCGTGATCGCCGCGCTGCCGGCCGGCTGGGGCGCGCGTGCGCTGTTCGTGCTGCTGGCCGGCGTGATCGCGGCGCTCGCGCCCGCGCTGCGCGGCCTCGGCGCGCTCGCCGCGCCCG
>NZ_JBXAPG010000072.1:0-26654 GCF_058803765.1 Burkholderia sp. GW821-FHT14F03 | reverse complement strand
GTTTTTTCGGCATCGGCATATCCATGACTTTTACCTCTCATGATATGCCCCGCCCACAAAATCCCGGACAGGTCCCCGATCCAATGCCGCGGACGGCCGCGAATTTTCCCGATTTCTTTTGTGGTTATAGCCCCGGTATGTAACTCAACCGAACCCAGGGTCCAGCTTCGACTTGCTTCGCAAACTCATCATGATCGCCCGGATGAACGAGAAAGCGGTGCACATCATTCTGAGTTACATCCCAGAGGTGTCCGTCAGTGTCACGCACCACTGAATGCGCGTCGAACATCGTCCCCATGACGTCGTGCTCAGTTACGAGAAGCCATCCCGGTACCACCTGCCACGAAGGAAATCGCTCAACCCAAGCTGCGGCGTTTTGATGACAGCGGTTTGATGCCGGCATCCAGTCCTCAGGACATGGATTGACGTACTCGATGTGGCACACGTCCTTCCGATGTTCATGGAGAATCCTGGCCATTTGTGTCGGCATTCCGTTTCCCCTGATGCCGGCCAGGCCGGCCAATTTTCCTTGCTACCGTCATCGCCGCGACACGACGGCGACCGGTTCCCAGGCCGTCATGTCGGAAAGATCATAGTACTGGGCACCCGGATAGCCCTGTGCCAAGTTTCCGCCTCTTGCTCGGAGCGGATGTAGCAGTCATACGCGTCGAGGCTGGCTGCGTGCGGCAAACGGCTGATGGGCTGTACCGCGTCCCGGCGCAGCTCGGCCCGGATCTCGCCCACGAGCTCGCCGCGATAGTGCCGGCGCAGCGCATGGAAGTTCGACGGCGACAGCCCGTAGCGAGGACCGTCCGGAAGCATCACCGGCACTTCGCCGCCTCCTGCCACGAGCTCGGTCACCCGCGCGGCGTACCCGGTCGGCGGCGACGTCACGCTCACGCGGTAGGTACGCCAGGTGCCGGTTAGCGGACTGCGGGACTGGAATTTAAAGCTTCTGGTTACGGATGCTGACATGGGATTTTCTGTTTTCCTATGTATCGCGCTGCCCTTCGGCGTCTTCGTGAATCGTATCATTCACGTACTGCCAACTATCGATAGGCGACGGCTCCTGATCTTTCGCTGCCCGGATCTCTTTCGCCTTCTCATAGTCTGCATCCGTAGTCATGTACTTCTCCGCCTCCGCGTTGACTTTCGCGTACTTCACATTCAAGTCTTGGACATGATTCGACAGGGAGTCGAGTGCAATTTGCCCGTCGAGGAAGAGAGCTATAAGCCTTTCGCATTCGCGAGCAATCGCAAGATATTGATTCGCGACGCTTCGATGTCCCTCGTACCCCTCCTTAAAATTGAAGAACGTTTGCACGGCACTGAGTACAGCTGCAGCAAGTGCGAGTACACCACCAATCCACTTACCTATGTTTGGCACATCCGCCTTTATCAAGGCGAACAAAAGGGAACCAACGAGCACGTTGATAATTACAACGGGCATTCCGACCGCCACATGCAGATTGCGCCCCCTCTTGGCAGCCTCGAAGTGCGTATGCTTGGATAGATGGCAGTTCTTTCGGAGCTTCTCTATCACTGCAAGGGTACGAGGTACAGACCGCATTTGCACGCTCCTTGTCAAGTGGGACATCCGATGGAAATGGTGGTTCTTCCACGCGCCAAATGCAATTCCTATGTTCGGCGCGGGCGCGCTCGGCGTGGGCGCGCCGATACCACGAATATCGGCAGCAATCGGCCACTGCTTGAATGCTCGGGTCGGGCAAAACACCGGCGAATAGTCAATAGCGAGGGCATGGATCGGGTAGTTGGAGCTTTATCACGCTGGCGCCGGTGTGGGGGGCACCAGGTTGACGAGCAGGTGCTCGAAAATCGTCGGCAGCGATTCGCTGAGCGCAGTGCGCACAGTCATTTCCTCGCGAGAGAAGTCCAGCTTTTGCGCATCAAAGTGTCCACCAATCAGGGGCCGCCCGGCCCCGCTCCACGGCGTCCGAAAGGCCACCGCGGTTGGGCCGGGATGGCTGTAGGCGTTGTAATGCTTCCGCGCCGTGCACAGTTGCGCGACCGCCTCGACTTCTACGCCGATCGCTGACGCGTTCCACGCTAGCTGATCGAGCGCCCGGTGCGCGCCAGTGTCTTGGTGGCCCTCGTCGAGCTTTTTCCAATAGAGGCCGACAATGGACCGCCCGCTCCGCTTCTTTACGATCGTCAACGGCCGATCCGCCACGCACAGCGTTGCCATCGCGACGCCCTCAATCGCCTGGCGCATCAGGTTGCCAGCGGCAGACAGCTTGCCCGCCAGCAGCAGCTTGGTGGCGACCACGATGTCGTCCAGCACGCCGACAGCGAAGCTGGCCACCAGCTTGGCGCGTTCTGTGCCCAAGTGGCCTACAGCGGCGATGAGCGGATCTACCTCCTTAAATGCCAAGGCGAGCGCGGCGGCCAGTTTGTCCAGTTCCGGGCCGAGGTGGCGAACGAAGTCGTCACGCACCGCCTGGTCGGAGCCAATCAGCTCGTTTCGCACGACGGCCCGATCTGCCAGGTTAAGGGTAGGTGGTGTGATGCTCTTCATCGCGCTTCTCCGGCGTCGAGGAGTGTTTACTCGGAGATCAAGAAACGCGTCCGGTTCTTCGCTGCTGCAATCCAAGCCGGCGCGCGTCCCTTTCCAGACCACGTAGCACCCGATTTCGGATCGCGATACTTCGCCACGCTCGGCGTCGTCGCTTTACGACCGCTCGGTGTTCTACCCGTGCGCTGGCGCCCGAACACGTCCTTCTCGGTCAGCCCATAAGCGGCAACCTTAGCGCGCACGTCAGCAATCACCTCCTTGATTTCCGCGGCCCGCAACTCCTCGGCCTCAGCTTCCAGCACTTCAATCTGCGCCTTCACATCCGACAACGTCCGCTTTCTCGCTACCATGGTTTTTCACTCCGGTTGTTTTTCGAGATCCAGTTTACGCGCGACCGCCTGCCGCTTCACTGGAATCTCATTGAGATTGAGCATGTACCCGCTGGCGCGCGCTACTTCAGATGGCGAGTAGATTGGGCTGGATCAGGAACACGGCAGGGTCATTACCGAGCCAAGCGAGTTTCCTACTTTACGGTTCGGGTGGCACGGGTATATATCAGATTGTTCCAGCCTGCTTCAAAAACGTATACGTAGGCGAACTCTGCGAGATGCTTAGCATTTTCGATATCTTTCATCACCTCCAGTATCCAGTGGTCGGACTGGATAGCTGTAGTTATCATCCAAAGAATAGTCAGGAGGACCATTCCGACCGCGTACGCAAGCATCGCAAGAGCTACGAACCAATTTGCAGTGCGCATCAAGACGATCAGTGCAGCTAGTACTCCCGCAGGTTCAAGCAAGAGCCCAAAGCTACCGCCGCCCCATATGGCAAAAACCGTGTAAAAAATCGTCTGAACGCCGATCAACTTCAGCCACGCAGGAAGCGTTGCGTCGAGCGCATCATCTTGACTGATCTCCACGGCGCGCTTTTCCGATCAAATATTACCGTCTTCGGAAAGTCTATCGAACAGCGCCGCCGCGGCCTTCACGGCAATGTCAACACACCCTTGGATATGCGGCGTTTCTCCACGCGCCAGTGCTCCCCCAATGACGTCACCGAGAAGCTTCTTCGACACCTCCGCAATAAATTGGTCTCGTTCGCTCATGTTTTTACTCTTTCCGGCTACCGGCCGGTACGCGGTGCGCGTGCGCGCAAATAGTGTTCCGTTAGCTCTCTGAGCATCAGTCGGGGAGACGCGTCACTTCGATGATCGGCACGCCATCGGGACCGGTCACCAGCGCTAAAAAATCGCGGCTCACGCCAGGATGCGGAATAAAGCGCGGATCAGCGAATGGATGGCGGTCGCACGCATAGGTGACATCAAGCAACTGAGCGCCCAGCTCGACCAGCGAATGTGCGCAGAACTCCCAGCCATTCAAGGATTGCTTATGCGCCATCCAGCCATGGATCACGCGGCCGCCGAGGCCTCGTGCGACCCACGCCGCGGCAATGTCATGCACACTCCCGCAGGTGGCTCCCATCGTGGCAGCTGATTGGCGTAGCGCCAAATCGGTCGACCATAGTGGGGCCCTGCAGCTAAGGCATTGCGGATCGCCGTATCAGCAGCGACCAGTGCTACCGCTCGATCGGAATTCGGCAAGATTTCGGGCATTGGCGATCCGTTATCCACTATCGCGTATTTTCGCCCGTTGTCGCTACAGCAACGCCATCTGTTCGCCGCCTTGCTCGCCAACAGCGGTCGTTGGATGCTCGCCTCCCGCATCGTCGGGCAACCCCATGCTTGCGCTTCGCTGCCGACTTTCGGGACTGTCCGTTTGCCGATATTGGCTGCCCCAGGCGGGACTTAGGACGACAGTCGCAAAGAGTGCGTTAGGCCCGATCTGGATGCAAGCGTCCACGTGTTTTCCTAGGCCATATGTGGTTGGTGTCATGCCGCATTCAACGATTCCAAAGCCGCTCGATAGCCGTCGTGCGGGTAGCGTGGCCAGCCGGATGGCACACAGAAGCCGTGTCGGCGTTCTATGTTCTTGAATTGCGCGTGCCAACCGGTGTCCCGAGCGAACAGCCAGCCTGAAAGGCCCGTTCCTTCGAACTGATCGTACGTGACGTCAATCAGGACATTGCCAACCTCAAACCAAGCGTGTGTCTGCTCAGCCGAGAGTTCCGGGTGCCCATCGCCGCATACATACATCCCGTCATATCCGAGCTGCTCCTTTAGCAAACGCGCAACAATCTCAGTCGCCGGGCCGCAAGCTCCTCGAGGAAAGTCAGCGAACATCGAACTAGACCTGCCGTATAACCCACTCAGGCCACGGCGGCAAGATATTGCAATCCGCTCAACGGCCGCGCGATCGATCATGATTGCCTGTTTTCCGTTCACATTGGCCCTTGGTGTCGCGTAACCGTGTCATGCATGCTAAGGATGTTTTTAACCATGCTGGCCACTTCCCCGTCGTCCATTGTGTTGACCGTCGCTTGAACAGTCCCTTCGCTACCGGTCGCGTCCTGACGGGTGATGTCCCGTTGAAGCTTACGGAATTCGTCCTGAATTTCGATCGGCAAATCTTCCGCGTTCAAGCGGATTAGGTTGGAGACATAAGCCCCAACCAATCGCTCACGTTGAGACCCTGCACCCGCCAGGCAATCGATAGCCAAATGGAATTTTTCCCAAGCGTACGACATGGATTTCTCCTTTTCCTTGTGCCGGCGCGGCCGGCGTTTTCCGTGGTGCTGGCCTGGCCAGCGTTATCGTTATGATCTGGCTGACCACGCTTCACTTAGCATTTCCGTTGGTGATGTTGACCAGCAGCTCGTAGGGAGCGCCTGCTCTGCACAGTAGCGAAAAGAATCCGTCGATCCTGTGAGGGTGCAGCACAAATGCGTATGCTGGCTCGCCATGAGCGAAGGTCGGATCGATCAGCGTGCCGTCGGGATTGCGCACGACCGAATGTGCGATCAGGCGCAGCGAGGCATCCTCCTGCTCGATGGCAAGCCACCCGCGCACTGGCTGGGTGCCTGGGTGGGTGACTGTCCAAGCGTCGACGGCATCGTGACAGTTCGGCTTTGGATCGGTTGCTGGACGTACGTGCTTAATGGGCTGTGTGCGCCGCGCAGCGCCAAGACCGTCAGTAATCGCAGTTGCGAGCGACTCGTACCCGGCCGGGTGCGTCCGAACTTGTGCCATTGCGCGGTTCCCCTATACCTGACCACTTGCGGTCGCGGGCCTGCGCGATCGCATTCGCCGCGAGAGTCTGGGACGTCTCTAATACAACACCGCTATCCCATTCAAGCTTGACCTGGTCGTCGGCCGCCCGCGCCTCAACACAGGCGCGCTGGATCTCCTTCGTCGCGCGCACGCCGATTTGGATACTAGGAAGCGCTATGCAAACTGCAAGTTTGACGATGTTTCGGACGGCGTGTGGATGCGGATTTCATGCGAGGGCTACCAGGTCCAGCGTGCGCCATTAACGTCCGCCGAAGCCTCGCTTTCCGAGACGCAGCGCTGCTGCTCCGCGATGAGCGCGATGGCGACCATCAGATCGTCGACAGTCCGGTCGAGCGCGTCGGTGCCGTCGAACGGCACCTGCAACGCCGTGGCGTACTCGCGCGTTGGTGTGCGCACGAAGCCGCCCAGCACCTCGAGCTCCACGCGTTCCAGCGCGCGGATCTGGCCGCGGCCGCCCGACCGCTTCGGCGCAATGCGCAGCGTCACGTGCACGGTAGCCGTTTGCACCGATCCATCGGCGGACGTGGCGGCGGCTGGCACCGGTTCGTCACACTCAGCCGGCGTCGAGCCGCCGGCCGCGCGCGGTGCGCCGGCCGACATCGCCTGCCGGAGGAACAGCTCGGCCTCCCGGTACTGCCTGGCCAGCTCGACGGCCGAATAGATCGAGGTCGTGCTGTCGAAGAACGAAATAACTGCGAACAGAACGAATAACCTGCGAATGGCACAATTTGTGCCCGCATGCAGACATGGCGCGGCTTTGTTGCTCATTCATTCAGCTCGACCACGCGTTGCCTTGCGACAACAAGCTTTCAAGTTTGAACGAAAATTCCGCGAATATGTTGCAGAGTGAACGCATAAACTGCAAATGTCTCATCCCGCCCGAGCAGCGCTTCAGTGGCTTCCAAGCTCGTCCCGAACAAGCTCCCCGTGCACGGCAATGCGTCGCACGGTATCGGGCTCGCAATTTATTCGTTCATATTCGCAGTCATTTCGTTCTTCGACAGTAGGCAAAGACCGCACACTTTTCGAGATCTAGAGAAGCGTCGCTAGCGTTGGTTGCCTGGCCAGTGGGTCGACATTGTCCACTGGCATTTCCTCAGCACCGCGAACCTCGCTGACCTGATCCCATGGCACACGGCCGACGGTGGAACGCTCATCAACGAATACCCCTACGTAGGGACTCTGCTGCTCAGTTGGCTTCATTCCTTCGTTGTCCGTCATGGCAGCTTTCCGATCACGCGCATTCTTTCTATATTTGCATGCATAGTCGATATATAGCGTCGCGAACCCGGCGTTCAGCCTTGATTTCGACATTTCATGCTCTACGCTGAATTTAGCGTGCAAGCTATCTATTGGAGACCTTCCATGAAACCCATAAGAGCTTTACTGTACCTCCTTCTCGTTTCGCTTCCTGCTCTCGTCCTAGCTCAGAACAACCAAGGCACAATGACGACAACTACGCAGCAAGCTGCGGATGCGGCTAAGCGGCAACACGATACTGGCACCATGAACGAAAACGCTGCGCGACAAATGCAGCAACTTGAGCAGCAAGAACAACGACCGACACCAAAGCCGTCCCCATCGCCAAGTCCGAGTAGCGATCAGTAGGTGGGCTCGGTTCAAATCCACGTCTACGCTTGCACGCACGATCAATGTTTTCCGACTTATGAGGCGCTGCCGGTGCGTTCTCGGAAAGCATCGATAGCCGCCAGGTGAACGCGGTAGAGCTGCTGCCCGTGCGCACTGAGAGACAGCTCGTCAACAAACGACGGCTGCACATGGAACGTCGGGTCTCCGCTGATGCGAACCCCAACTACGTACCAAAGAAGCGTCACGGGAGATCTGCCAGGTTCTCGGTTTTTCGTCTCGACGTCTTCACGCACTACTTTGGTCAGGGCCGCCATGGCGGCCTCACGCCCTTGGTCAGCCGAGAGGGTGAGAATGCGGTCCAATATCAGCCCCGGACTGCTGACAAACGAAATTTTGCTGTCTTCCATGTTCGACGTCTCATCTCCGGCTTCGGGCCGTTTCCGGGCGCTCGGCGCCAATGTTTTCCGTGGTCAAAGGTTGGGTTTGGTCAGTGCTTGCACATGTTAGAGAGCACGGTGATTGCGACAGAGAACAGGACCGAGATACCGGTGGCGCCTGCCGCCCACATGTTGCGGCGAGCAGCGTCATCGAGAAATTTCTGCATTCTCACCCCGCCGTCTAACACCGCAGGGGGAGCTTTAGCTTTCGCAGACCAAAACCAGAGTGCTGCAGCAATGAGGCCGAAGACAGCGGAACTGATTTGCAGCCAAAGCGACATTTTTTGCATCCTCTCCGTGGGTGTCAATGCCGGCCAAGCCGGTCTTTTCCTAGTGGACGCGTGCCGGATACACGTTTTCCCTTGCGTCAGCTCGACATGACGCCGAGGATTTTTACGTCAGACAGCCGCACCCGCAGACGACGCGCTACTGCACGTTGAGCGCGCGTAACCAGATCGAGTCCTTTGGATGGGTCCGTTACGCGAGCCACGAATGCGACACTACCGGTGACGCGTTCGCCGGATTGCACCACCTCGTAGGTAGCCGCCACCGCAATACGTTCCATCGCGCTTTTCCGTTTTCCGATCAGTCCGCAATCATGTCGCTCAGTCGCACCAAAACTCGACGGGCAAACTCCGGTGCGGCTTTCTTCGCAGCCTCGGCGCTCGCGAAGTCGTGCGCGGCGTAACCAAGGTAGTAAAGGCGAAAGCGGCCATCGCGCTCATGCTGCAAAGACATGTCATTGCCAGCAAACAACGCTGTGTGTGAGCCTGGCGCGCTGCTGTTGAGCCATTGTTGTTGAGGTTGCTCCGCGAGCCTTTTGCTCGAATCCATCAATTCAATTTTCATGCCGTTTTCCTATTCGATTTGCCCGACCGCAAGCTACGTGGCGATCGCAGCCAACGCTCTGTCGATGCTAAAGACTGTTGTCTCTCCGGTCGCTGTTACGACAGCAAACGCCTTAGTCGTGTTGTAACCACCGGAAGGACGTTGCTGATTGTCGAGTTCTGTCGTCACCTCTACAGCATCTATCGCAGGGTAGTTCGTCGCAGCACAGTAGCGCCGGTAGACATCCAGAATATCCGACCGGTTAGGGTCCGCGACCTTCGTTCCAGGAAGCGTGGCCTTCCGTATCACGCTGAAGTACGATCTCGCGGCCGTAAGCGTCTGGAAACCGCCGTTGTTGAGCAGTTGAATCTGCCGGGATAGGCCGTCGTACTGGGTGGCCAACACATAGCCGAGCGGATTCGTACCAACCGTCTGGTTGACTTGGGCCTGGGCCCAGATCTGGTAGACGGTTCAGCGTATAGCTCGTCCGATTCGTCTTTCCCGATACGGCGTCAGTCCGCTGACCGGTCGCTGGTATCTCGGTCGTGTGTTCATCGCTCCAGCTCAATTCGCTTCGCAATCGACAGACCGAACTTCGCTGCTCAGCTCCGCACCGTTTCGTAGGCGAGTTCGACGCCCCGTGCGGCCAGCATCTCCTCAACCATGCGCAGGCTCAACGGAAAACGGTAGTACAACCAAGCGTCGTAGTAGATAATGTCCGGCGGAAACCGGTAGTCCTTGAACGAAACCGGCGCCGCGTGCCGGCGACCGATTTCCCCGATCTCCGAAAAGATGACCGAACTGATCGCCGCGTTCCTGCTGAGCGACATTCGCCACATGATCGACACGGCGCGCGCCCGCGCGGTGGCCGCCGTCAATGCGGAACTGACGCTGCTCTATTGGCAGGTGGGTCGCCGCATTCGGGACCACGTGTTGCGCGGTGAGTGCGCCGGCTACGGCCAAGATGCTCACCGAACAATGGCGGTAGTTCTACAGCGAGCGCCGGCCCCAGAGCGCACATCGCTATCAACCTCTCGCCACGGTCCGTCGAGCCTAGCTGGATTCCGATAATATCGACGCGAGACGCACTGCCTGATTGGCGACAAAATGCCGCAGCAGGTCAAGTTGCTGTATGTGAAAACGAGGCAGGGTCAAGAAAGGGCGGTTTCTCGTCATGGACACACGATTTTTGGAGAGCTTTGTAATTGTCGCCGAGCTAGGTTCGATTGCAGAAGCGGCCCACAGACTTAACCTGACGCCGGCAGCCGTGGCGCAGCGGATCAAGGCGCTTGAGCAGGAAATCGGGTGTTCACTGGTATTACGAACCGGACGGACCGTAAAACCAACCCCCTCGGGACTAGCCATTCTGCCGCGGGCGCGCCTGTTGGTGCGTGACGCTCGCGACCTGCGGTCGATCGCAGCCGACGATCTTCTGGCTGGTGCAGGGGAATTGCGGTTAGGCGCCACCGCCAGCGCCTTGACCGGCGTGCTTCCCAATGTGATTGCCAACCTCACCAGTCGTTATCCGAGGATCGAACTGTTTGTGCGCCCCGGCTCGTCCGTGGAGCTTTACCCGCTCGTTGTCTCGGGCGAACTGGACGCCGCTATCCTGGTGCGGCCAGAATTTGCAACGCCAAAGTCGTGTGGCTGGCACACCCTTCGCGAAGAACCCCTGATCCTGATTGCACCGGCGGCCATGACGATCGATGAGGCGGACGCGGTGATCGAACGCGAGCCGTTCATCCGTTATGACCGCAACCACTGGGGCGGTCGAATCGTTGATCGCTATTTGAGGTCGAAGCAGCTGAAAGTACGGGAGCGGTTCGAGATGGACGCCCTGGACGCCATCGCAGCGCTGGTTAATCGTGCGCTCGGCGTCGCCGTGGTTCCAGACTGGGCTCCTCCATGGCTCGAGCGACTTGACCTGCAGAAGGTTCCGCTTGACGGATTCACGGAAAGGCGCGAGGTAGGTGTCCTGTGGAATCAGGCGAGTCCCCGGATCGCCTTTGTTCGGACCTTTTTGCGCGCCTGCACGGAGGAGCATCCCGGCTAATACATTTCCTAGCAGAGAACTTGGCGGACCATCTAGCCCTGCGGGCAGAAGAATTACCAAGCGACTCTATCCTTGCGAGGGGAAGTGGGAAAGTCGCTCTGGCGCGAGCGCTCTCAGGGCCCTTCTGATCGGGCCATGATATGGCCAATGCCCTGTGGCGTCCGCGATGACTACCGTCCGCCATCGAACAGAATCGCATCCACCTCGATATCGAATCCGGTAAAGGCCGATATCGTGAGAGTACGTGCCGGTAGCGGCTCATCCACATAGGTGCGATAGATGCGATCGAACTCCGCGGCATGAGCAGCGTCGCGCAGATAGACATTCACCTTGACTGCGTCGCGCAGGGTTAGCCCGCCAGCCTGTGCGACGGCGTTCAGATTGTCCAGTGCAAGCCTCGCCTGCTCTGCAAACGGAGCTCCGGATGGCCGTTCTCCCTCTAACGTCCGAGGAGTTTGCCCTGAAAGAAAGACAAAATGGCCTTGCGCCCGAACTGCCTGACTATAGCTTCCAGCGGGAGCAGGTGCCTCGCTCGACCTGATGGCATCACGCTTCATCCCGCCCCCTCGAGGCCCTGCGAAATCGCAAGCTCATGCAGGACGCTAACGATTCGATCCAGAGCCGCGGTCCACTGAGCCTCGTCGCGAGCGTAGCAGAGGCGAAAGAACCCCTCGCTCGACGGCCCGAATTGATACCCGGGACTCACCAGAACACCGGCATCGGTCAGCAGCTTCTGGGCAACAGCAGGGCCGGATAGTCCCAGCGCCTCGACATTCACCCACACATACGCCGTGCCTTGCTGAGGCTCAAGCCTGAGCCACGGCAGGCGTCGCAGACTTCGGATCGTGGCTTCGCGCAATGCCGATAAGTCTACGATCCGTTCGGCGAGCCACGCCCTGTCTTCCCGCAGCCAGGGCACCAGAAGGTGCTGGGCATAAGCTGGCGCCCGCAAGGAGGTAATCGATAGCACGTTTTCGATTCGCTCCGCGATCATGGGCGGAGCGACCACCACCCCCAGTCGATAGCCACTCAGCGATTCGGTCTTGCTGGGTCCGAGCAGCGTGACCGTCCGCTCCTGCATCCCGGGCAGCGCGGCCAGGTGAGTAAATTCGACGCCTGGATAGACAAGACGCGCATACAGTTCGTCGACAACCACTGTGACGTCAAACCGTTGCGCCAAGTCAGCGATTCTGGTCAGCACTGCCCGAGAAAACACCGCGCCAGTCGGGTTGTTCGGATGCGAGAACACAAAATAACGTGTCCCCTTTTCGGCAAATTCAGTTTCGAGCGCATCGAAGTCGGGATGTGGATCACCAGGTGTCAGCACAAGCGGGACGTTTCCGATTTCAGCACCCAGGAAACGCAGGATACGCTCACTGAAAAGGTAGTCAGGGTCCGTGAGGGCAACCCGGTCGCCGTTTTCGATCAACGAGGAAAGAGAAGCAAACAGGCCGGCCTGCGTGCCCGGCGTGAACGCCAGGTTTTGCTTCGCATCAACGGGAAAACCGAGGAATTCACTGACCGCTTCGGCGACTGAGTTCAGCACGCCCGGGTGACCGCGATAGCCCGTATAGGCAAGAGTGCCATCTTTTGATGCCTGGTCAAAGGTTTGGCCAGCCCACGACGGAGGTGGAAACCGGACCGTATCAAAATGGGTCGTGTCGAGAAACCCTTCGGCGGCAAGGGCAAGCAGGTTCAGATCCGCATGTCTGACACTTCCGTCAGCAGCACCCGGCCGCCCGGGAATCCGAAGTTGGCGGATGCGCTCGGGTTCTGTAAAGGTGTTCTTTGTCATAAAGTACGCTCCTGTTAAGAAACATTCGGTCGAAACGAACGTTGGGTATTGCTCACCGCGGCAGGGATCATCGGACTCCCAGATAGCCGAGGTGATAAGCGAAAGTCACCGTGGGTAAGAAACCTGTCGAACAACACGCAGTATTCCGCGCATAAAACATGTAGCATAACTAATATTAAAGTCGTGTCATTGAACAATGACTGCATTGCAAAGATGTCGATCAGACGTTTACTGACAGGCTCGCATCGATGATCTGTGCCGCACTGAGAAGTGCATGATCCTCGCGAAATTTTCCAACAACCTGCAGGCCAACCGGAAGCTCGCCCGTCCGGCGTGGAAGGGGAAGGTTCACCTGCGGCAACCCGAACGCCGTCCAGAGTTTTATGAAATCTGATGGACCAGTACGCTCGAGACCGACCGGCGCAACACAGCCACAGCTCAGGCCCACGACGGCGTCAAATGGCGTAAGTTTGTCGGCGAGCAGTATCGACAGCCCGCCCAGCCGCGCCTTTGCAGCGGATTCCGCGTCCCAGGTGACGGATGCAGCAGATTCGAACATCGCGAGGGTCTCCGCACTGAGGTTCGATTTCTGCTCGCGGTATTCCTTCCAGAGGGAACGTGCGCCTTCGCAATCGTTGATCAACTGCTGATCGTCAAAGACGTCAGAAAACTCCTTCGGCAATACGAGCTCGGTTACCACGTGCCCCGCGCGGATCAGCGTCTGGATTGCGTGTTCAACGGCGGTCTGAACAGCAACATCGGCCCGGTCCCATCGCGACGTCCGGCAGAATGCCAGATGTAGCGGCGAGTGCGCCGCTACCACTGCGGGGAGACCCGGCACCAACACCTTGGCAACCAGCTCGAGATCCCGTACTGACCGGCCGTACCAGCCAACGGTGTCGAAGCTGGGTGCTAGTGGCTTGACGCCCTCGAGCGACACAAGTCCATAGGACGGCTTGAGGGCATAGAGCCCGCAGTAGGAGGCCGGTTTAATTAGGGACCCCGCTGTCTGTGTTCCCAACGCGATCGGAAAGAACCCGGCCGCCAAACCGGCAGCGGAGCCGGCGCTGGAGCTGCCGGGCGTTCTCGCGAGATCGTGTGGATTGCGGGTTGGACCGCTGTGCATATAGGCAAATTCCGTCGTGTGCGTCTTCCCGACGATATTTGCACCAGCCTGGCGTAACAGCGAGACAACGTGTGCATCTCGCGTCGGTCGGTGACCCCGGTAGATCGGCGAAAAATACTCTGTAGGATGACTGGCCGTGTCGAAAATGTCCTTCACTCCGACCAGGACGCCAGACAGTGGGCCTTCGCACACCGCGTCCGACGGTGAGGCCTGCAAACGAACGATCTCGGGGTCAAACGAAGTGAACGCACGGATCTCCTGCTCCCGTCGCAAGACTTCGCCGATGAAATGTTCAGCCACGTTCCCAGCGTTTGCCGAGCCCGATCGAACTCGCTCAGCGATGCCGGTGGCGTCAAGGCCGCCGAAGTCAGTCATGGAATCATCCTTTTTGGTTAAGTTCTCGCGAACCCGTCGAATCGCCAACCTCTGCGCGATGGCTTCATGCGTGAGCCACACCTTTGTGCAAACGCCTGCAGCGCCATCTGCCCGCCACGGTCCGGAAACCCGTTGCGTGTGAGCATTTCTCAATGCACGTGTTGAAGAAATTCCCGCAGTCGCGGGTTCTCCGGCTTCTCCAGCAATTCTGCGGGCGGCCCGTCGACGGTGATCTTCCCGTGTTCCATAAAGATCAGTCGGGTACCAACCTTGCGGGCAAAGGCCATCTCATGCGTGACGACGATCATTGTCATGCCCTCTTCGGCGAGCCCCTGCATGACCTGAAGGACTTCATGACGAAGTTCCGGATCCAGCGCCGATGTCGGTTCGTCGAACAGCATCAGCTTCGGCTTCACGGCCAGTGCACGGGCAATTGCAACGCGCTGCTGCTGACCGCCCGACAGTTCACTGGGGTAATGGCCAGCCCGTTCGCCCAGACCGACCTTGGCAAGGAGTTCTCGAGCCTGCTGCTCCGCCCCGCGCCGGGGTGTTCCGCGAATACGTCGAGGTCCGAATGCAACATTCTGAAGTGCGGTCATCTGGGGGAAAAGATTGAACTGCTGGAACACCATGCCCGCTTCCTGACGTATTGCGCGGACCTGGCGTTCTCCACCCAGAACACTGAGTCCGTCGACGACAAGGTCTCCGCCATTGATCTGCTCAAGTGCGTTAATGCAGCGCAGGAGTGTTGACTTGCCCGACCCGGACGGTCCAATGAGGACGACCTTTTCACCGGCCTCAATCGACAGGTCAACTTCGTTCAGGACTGTGTGGGGCCCGAACCGCTTGGTTACCTTGTTGAAAGATACGATGCTCATACGGTCCTCATCCATTTTTCCGTGGTTCTGAGAAGAAAGGTCAGCACGCCGATCATGATCAGATAGATCGCGGCGACGGCGGACCAGATTTCCACGGCGCGAAAGTTCGTCGCCATGATTTCCTGGCCCTGCCGCGTCAGTTCACCCACGCCAACCACGATGAAGAGCGACGTATCCTTCAGGCTCACAATGAATTGATTGCCCAACGCCGGCATCATGCGCCGAAAGGCAAGCGGGCCCGTGATATAGACAAGCACTTTCCAGAACGGTAGCCCCAAAGCCATGCCGGCCTCTTTCAATCCGCGGTGGATCGACAAAAATGAACCCCGGACGATTTCCGCAATATAAGCGCTGGCGTTAATGGTGATGGAGACCACGGCTGCGCTAACCGGTTCGACCCGGATGTTTACCAGTAACGGCAGAGCGAAATAGATGAACATGACCTGGACGATGATGGGTGTACCGCGGATCACCTCAACAAAGACAAAGGCCATCGCATTGGAAATTTTGTTGCCATATGAGCGTATCAGGCCGACCAGCAAACCAATCACGACACCGCCGGCAAGACCGGAAAGCGCGATGAGGATGGTCAGGCGCGCACCTTTCAGCAACTCGGGCAGCGCTTGCCATATAACTGACCAATCAAATTGCACTGGAGCATCTCCCTCTGCGGCGCGATGACTGGATCATCGCGCGCTATCGTTGAAAATCAATGATTGACCGGTTCGGCGCCGAACCATTTTTGATAAATGACGGTATATGTACCGTTCGTTCTGATTCTGGCGAGTGCCACATCAACCTTGTCTTTCAGCGCACTCCCTTTGGGAAACGCAATTCCGTACTGCTGGGCCATCATCTGCGGACCGACGGCCTTTACCTTTTTCTGGCCATTCACCTTGATGTAGTAGAGAACGCTCGGCGTATCGTGCATGGCCGCATCTGCGCGTCCGGTAACTACCTCGAGATAGGCGTTGTCGCTGTTAGGGAAAAGACGAAGATCGGTGTTCCGGAAGTTCGCCTTTGCATAGTCCACCGCTGCAGTCCCGGTTTTCACTGCAAGGGTTTTTCCTGTGAGTCCGTCGTGACCGGTGATGGCACTGTTGACGGGCACCATCAGCGTGAAGCCACTGTCGTAGTAGGGTGCCGAAAAGTCCAGGACTTTCTTTCTCTCTTCCTTGATCGTGATGCTCGCCAGTCCGACATCAATCTGCCTTGTCTGGAGTGCAGGGATAATTCCGTTGAAGTCCATCGGCTGTATTTTGTACGTCGCACCGAGCTCTTTTGCGATTGCATCCCAGATATCAATGTCAAACCCGACGTATTTATCGCCCTTTTTGAATTCGAACGGAACGTTTGCCGCATCTACCGCGACGACAAGTTCGCTCGCGTGACTGGTCGTGATGGCGATCGCGCTGGCGCAGACCAACGCGATCGCGACGGATTTCAATAGTTTCATGACGGTGTCTCCTGCAGGTTGTCCTTCTCTTTCTACGGGCCTGCCACGCGCGTTCGCGTATTCATCGACCTTCGCTACGCGACGTGACCTGCCCTGACAATTTTCGTGATGCCGCCTGACGTTGTGCGAACCATTGCGCGACCGAATTTGCGAGGGCTAGCGCCTGACAACGGGGGCGCGAGGTTGTGCACAACAGGTCCCGGCACGTGAGATGTATCCGTCACATGCACGAGACCATGCGGCATTGTGCGCACGTTATGAATGTAGAAAAATATGTAATTTCAATCTTCAAACGATAGATAATGTTTGCTGTCGAAATTATGCCGTCGTTGGCGAGCATCAACATGCCGACGACTGGCAACGACGTACGTTTTCCGCAGAGTTCAAACGGCAAGCCGCGAGCCTGGTGCTCGACCAGGGCTATAGCCATGTGGAGGCGAGCCGCTCGGTCGGCGTCGGCGAGACGGTACTGCGTCGCTGGGTGCACCAGCTCCAAATGGAACACCAGGGCGTCATGCCGCAGGGCAAGGCAATCACGCCGGATCAACAGCGTATTCAGGAACTCGAGGCGCGTATCGAACGCCTCGAGCGTGAGAAGGCCATTTTAAAAAATGGCTACCGCGCTCTTGATGTCGGAAGGCATCGAACGTACGAAGTAATTCATCAGATTCACGCGCCAAATATCGTGGCATCTCGATATGCTGGATGCATGCACGCCCACGGCGATTCCGTGTGTACTCGCGGATCCACATTCGCGAAACGTCGCGTCCACTCGCGCGGATCCGGGTCGGAATGGACCATGCGCTTATTCTCGAGCGCGGCGTGGAAGCAACGGCTGATCGCCTCGCTGACCTGCTTCGGGTCCTCCAGCGCCGAAAACGACACCTCAAGGCTCGATGAGCTGTCCGCGCACACGAGCAAAATGAGGTCCCTGTAGTCTCTGATGTCCTCCCAGAACTCCGACAAATCGAAGAACCACCCTCCTTGGAAATACCAACACGCGTGCCACACGTAGCCCTCGCGGAGACCCAATTGAACATCCTCAGGCGCGACGGGCGTAGCCCACGGCCGTTTGGAGTACTTGAGCCAGAAGTCCGTGGTGTATTGCGCCCGGGCATGCGGGATCACATTCGCGTCGGCGTGGTTCTCTCTGACCCAGTCATGGACCAGCACATCGGCCCAGGTTGGGTCGACCAACGACTTGTCATTGAACGACGAGGCGGCACGAAGGGCTCCGCTCTCTAGGTCCCGCAGCGTCTGCTCCAGGCGGTCGAGATCATCGACATGCGGTCGGCGGCAGTGACCGATACGGTTGCGGATCGCCTTGAGCTCGACGATTCGGCCCGCCCAGATCTCTCTCCGCGGCAAGAACGGGGCGAACTGCTGCCAATGCGCGATCGTCAGCTCCAGCAACGGCGCCGCATCCAGATACGCCAGCTCATCCAGGGCGTCGGGCGACGGCATGTGATGGTACGCCTCGTCCTGCCGCTGCCGACTCACAGCGTTTGATGACAATGCGTCCGCCCACGCCGCGCCCTTGGCGCTGCGCAACTCCACGTAGACCAGCGAGCGCAGCCAGGTTTCCAGTTGCCACCAACGGCTATACAGCGCCGATGCCGCGGCCGGCATGTTGCCGGTCTCCCAGCTCGCGATCAAGGCTTGTTGAACCTTGACCGGCAGGTGTTGCCAGCCTCCCTCCACGTCGAACGCCATAATGCCTCCGATAGGTTGGTCCCCAATGCCGAATCTACCGCACCTTACTCGCCGCGATGGTCCGCCAGCCGCGCGTGGTATTTCGCTGTTTCCTGCCGCATGCATTGCTGTTCCGCGTTCACGTAGATCGTGGTGGTCTGCAATGACGCGGCCCAGCGCCTGCTGCAGGAGACCTCAAGCGCCATCCCGGCCGCCGCGGCTTGCGTGCCGAACGTGTGGCGGAACGCGTGTGGCGAGGTCTGTGCCAGCTGCCGCCGCGACGACTCGACCAGCTCGGGCAGCTGCTCGATAAGCCGGCCGAGTGCGCGAATCACGACGCGACTTGCGCCGCGCGACGTGTAGCCGGCCACCCGGGTGACTTCTCCATTCTCCACACCGAACTTGTCGCGGCCGGCTGGCGTCGGCGGCACGACCGTCGGCGCGACGAGGGGCTGGTCGGCGTCGCCGGCGTCGAGGTCCAGTGCGCGATCCCGCCAGTGTTCGCGTAGCGCCTCGACCGTGTCCTCGGTGACCGGCACGAAGCGTTCCTTGTTGCCCTTGCCGATCACACGCAGGATCCAGGTCGCTGGCGTCTCGTCCTCGGCAGGCCACCACTTCAGGCCACCGCAGCTGACTGTCACCGCCTCCTCGATGCGCAATCCGGCGTCGCCCATCAGCACTCGTGCGACGCGCCAGTTCCAGGATGCCGGCGGGCCGGCGTTTTCCTACAGTTCGTGTTCTCTCATGGACGTCGATGCGACGGTTGGTCCCGAAGCGAAAGGCGCGTGCGCTGCACGTCCGTTGCTAGCCGCTTGATCTCCGCGGCAATTTTATTGAGGTCGGCAGCCGACATCGGAAAGTGCTTCATTTCGCCCCCCCGTCCTTCCTTCGCCGTCGTCTTTACTCTCACAATCTGTCCGTCGTCGTTTCCCGCCCAAACGGAATGCGTTACCTGGTTTCGTTGCTCCTCGACATTGCGAATCCGTGCCATCAACTTAACGAACTCGACAGTTTCCTCGCACTTGCCAAAGCGGTCGACCCAGAGACTCGCAGCGAGCACTCGGAGATTTTTAAAGGACAGCTCGACGGTTACCGCTTGGCCCGTCGATACCTTGCCGCCCAACAATGTGTGTACCAAGGACTGCAATACAGCTTCGAGCATCGTGAAAGGCACCGTAATGTCGCCGATTGCTTCAAGGTGCTCGGAGCCAACCGGGTGCTGCATCATCGTTTTTGCCCTTATCCATCGTCGGCTGCGCCGGCGTTTTCCGTGTTATCCAACTAGAGCCGCCTTCAGCCACACTGGGCATCCTGTTCGAAACATTATTCCCAGCACGACCAGCGCTCCGAAGATGGCCGCCGCCACAAAGGTGTCCCGTGTACGATTCATTGATCGCTCCCTGTCGATGTCGTTGAGTGCTTCGATTACACCAGACAATTCTTCATCGAACTACGGCGAAACGATCGCTATGCGGGGAGTGTTTCCTCCTTTTCGCGTTTTCCGACTCAAACCTACCAGGTCCAGCGTGCGCCCTCCACGTCCGCCCAAGCCTCGGATTCCGAGACGCAACGCAGCTGCTCCGCGATCAATGCGATCGCGACCATCATGGCGTGGATGGCCCGGTCGAGGGCGGTCGGTGCCGTCGGACGGCACCGCTAGCGCGGTGACCTGTTCGCGCGTCGGCGTGCGCACGAAGCCGGACGGCCGCCCGCGCGACCGACTGACTACCCGAGGCTATCGATTCTAGTGAAAGAACGCCAGGGCGGACACCAGCAGAGCAACCAACGACACAACAACCGCCGTGACCGCGACCAACAGGTTCGCGGTGTTCGACATGCGCGCATAGTAAAACTCGCGCATGCGTTTCAGCATCTGGTCGGCCTTCTCGAGGTCGACGCCGTCGATTCCATTCGGGAAACTCGAGCGGAATTCCGCCTGGACCTTCGCATCGATCGCATCATGCATCTCCTTGTTCCACGCATCCGTCCAATCGACGAAGAGACGAACTAACCGCCGTTTATTCAAGCTGCTGGCTATGGCCATCACGTTCCCCGAATGATCGATTTCCCAACTTTACCCCGCTCGTCATTTGACGGCTGTCACGTTTGGCGGTTGAGCCGCGCGTGATACTTGGCGGCCTCGCGCCGGAGTCTCGCTTCCTCCGGCGAGATGTAGATCGAGGTCGTGCCCAGCGACGCGTGGCCGAGCGTGCGCTGCACGACTTCGAGCGCCACGCCGGCGGCCAGCATCTGCGTGCCCACCGTGTGCCGGAATGCGTGCGGCGACGTGCCGGCCAGCTTGCGTCGCTCCGGTTCAGTCAGATCCGGCATCACCTCGAGCAGCTGCGCGATCGCCCACTGCGTGAGCCCGCGCGCACCACGCACCGAGTAGCCGCCCGTTGCCGTACCCGCGGTCTCTCCGCCAGGGTCGGCGGGTTCGCCGAATTTCTCCCGGGCCCGCGGCGTCGGCGGGACGACCAGCGGCGCCACCAGCGGCAAGCCGGGCCGCTCGGTCGCGGCCGCCGCGTCGAGATCCTGCTTGCGATCGGACCAGTGCGCGCGCAGCGCGTCACGAACGCGACGAGTTCGCCGAGCGTGCGGATCTCCTCGCCGTCCAGGCGCGCAGCGACGAGCGGCCGGACCAGCGGCCGACTGGTGTTGAGGGAAGCCGTTAAAAAGCCCGGGAAGTGCTTTGCCATGGCCACGATACGCGCCGCTCGCCAATCCATGGAAACTGGTGCTTGGAGAGATCGAGGGGTTCCTGATTCAGGGGGGCCACACGCACCTGTACTATGTTGTGTGCTCCCGCGCGACTCCAGCGCATGTGCTGGCCCTTGCACATCCGGCGACCGATGATTCGGTTGATTGAGGATTCGACGAAGCCGGTCGAGATTCATCGGCCAGCGCGTTGCCGTGTGCGGTAGTCGATCAGCGAATCGCGATTAGCTTGTAGATATGTGACCACGTCCAGGAGTTTGCGGCGCGCCTGTCTGACCTGGCAGCTCGAATCCGGATCGCGCTTCTCGCGCAGGTCAAGGAGTCGGTGGAGTTTTTTCGCGAGCCCTTGCCAACCTGCCGCATCCCCAGTCCAGACTAGGTTGCGGAAGCGAACAAACAGATCCCACAGTTCGAATGCTGATCCGTTCACAGTGAGCTGCGCGTACGCCAGGGGCGCGACTGCCTGGTCGGCGTATCGCAACATTCGACCGATATGAGCCCAGTCGAGCACCCACTCGGTATTGAACGGAAGATCAGCTGAAACGCCTGTCAGGTCGAGTGCTCCATCGGTCAGTACGCAGACATCGTTCGAATCATCGTAGCCACTGTCTCTCAGGAATTCAGTCATTTCCTCCTGCAAATGCCTGCTGCGCGGCATCGCGGATGCCCAAACTCTCGGTTGCCTACCTGTCCGCCCCAAAGCCGCGACCACACTGCCAGTGACGAAGATTCCTTCCCCGTTGTCGTCCGATTGCCCTTGCTCGCGCCTTGGCCGTTGCTTCGGGCGCGACGAACATAGCCAACGTCAATGCCGAGTTCGGCATCCGGCTTCGTCTCGTCGCCCCATCGATGCGCGGGTCGGGCGTGCTGTATGCATTTGCCGACATTCATCGTGTGATTGCGGATCGTTACGTGACTGTCACGACCGGACATCGGTAACAGCAGATTCATGATCTGCCTGGCCTGCCGATATGGCATTGATGCACCGAGTTCCGCATGCAGCCATCGTAGCTCACCGGTAGTCACATCCGTAAAGTAGTGCTTGAGCGGCGAAACATACCTGGAAGCGTCCGCGCCGCAATCGCAAGCCTTCCATCGGTCTCGGCAGTAGAATACCTTCCCGAGCGTGGTCTTCAGTTCAGAGCTGTGGCTATCGTGGAGGCGGCGAGGTACACCACACGCCCGACATGCCCTGCGCGAAGTGCAGAAGCATGTGATTTGCTCGACAACAAATTCCTGCTGGATACTATTGATCAGCGACTTCCCTTCAGCGAGGGACAGCCCGACGTCTCCGAATGTCGGATCACTGGTTGTCCGGTGAAGTCGGATTACTTCTACGCGCCGGGTCTCAGTCCCATCGCCATCGTCGAACTCCAGAGTGACCGTGCATCGCATGGCTCCCTCCGTCTCATAGACAGGAAGGAAAACCATACCTCGTTGTGCGATCACTTCCCAGGCTTTTTAACGGCTTCCCTCAACAGTTGGTGCTGGTCGCCTGGCCAGCAGCGGCCACATCTGGCGACGGGCCAACTTCTCGCTTCGCCCCGCCCTTTGACCCGAGCATTCTGCGCAGTGGGACGGGCGCCTTCCCGGCCTGTCAGGGGCGCCGGTACCGATCGTTTGACCACCAGACGATCTTTCACCGATAGTTATTTACTAACCTCCCACCACCAGGCAATACAAGGAATAGGCGGGGCTTCGCTAGAAATGGAGCGTGGTATGTCGGTAAGACCCTCGCATGTAAATGTAACCTGCTGACCAGGGCCGACATCAACATAAAGATAGCGCCTGGTGAGCTGACTCCAGACCAATCCTCCTCCGACATAGTCAACAAGTGAGTCAACGAACTCGCGAATAACTGGATCATCAGTTGACGTCAATATCGCCCGCCTTAATTCTATAAATCTGTTTGCAAGTAGCTCATAGATCCGAACGTAACCATTTATTATCTCCGTGCCGGTGTATCCATAATGATGCGCTACCACATCAACCATGTTGTGGTCATGGCCGGGTGAACGGTGCGCCTCTTTATAGTAAGAGTAGATCTCACTCCCCCAGTTCAACACCATATCGGCCATTTCTGCCATGGCACGTAGTCTTCGGTCTTCCCAGGTGCGTGGAGATATTTTTATCTGTCGCACTATTGTCGCAAGAGCAACATAGGCTCTTCCTCCGCCACAGAGTAATCTTAACAGCGCGGCGTCATTCAAGTCTGGCATGATTTTACTTTGTACATTATGCACCTTGAAGACTTCAGCCAAAAACCAGCCCTTGACAACATCAGCCCACAAAGCCACCTGCTCTGGTGGGGCAAGCTTGTCCATACGTATCCTCAAATCCCGAAATGCAAGTGCGTAACAGTTGCTGCTATCGATAATATATTCTGGAGATTCAATTGCTCTTACGATTTTTACAAGTGCCGCCACTAATAGCCCAGGGTTGTCTCGAGTGGGCCCTTCATCGCAGTAATAGTCATCGCATGCAAAAACCAATGCTGAAAAATCCGCGGCGATCTGTTGTAGCTCGAAAGGCCCTGCTGGGTACAACAGTCCTGTTAGACCGCCACTGATCCGTCCCTGAACCAACCACTCGCGCGACTTTATATCTGGGTACAGTTTAAACCTGTCCAGAAAATTTATTGCACCTTCCTCAAGCAACTCTATATAAGGGGATTGATGGACGGGAAATGGCCAGAATAGAGCAGGCAGATTTGGAATTTCTCTATTGATATTTGATGCGTGGTTTTCTGATTTCATGAATTGCACCTCGAACTAGTTAACATTGGGGATACCGGACAAAATTGCATTGCATGAAATTTCCGTAATCTGCCGGGCAGTCAAGCTATTCAGTTTCTAGCGGTTTGGTGGCTATTACGCTATAAGTTGAGACCTCGTTCTTGAGCAGGGCTACCGACCAGTTCTCTGCCAGCACCCTCAGTTCCTCTAGTGCGCCCGTTACGCCATAGGGGAACAGTTCGCTGTTTTCAATATTGGCCCTGGAATCCATCAGCCAGCGGGCGACATCAATATTGGCGGGCAGGACCCGCATGTCACGAACGGAGAAGCCACTCAGTTCGAGGACTTCGCGAAAGTATGCGGGGGTCTTTCGGTGCCCGCAGGCCAGACGGTCGACCTCGTCAGGGGTGTCGGAGGTGTAAGCCTGCAGAGGGATGTTGTAGAGGTTGTCCGAGATGATCACGCTACCGCCCGGGCGAATCCTGCTGGCGAGGGCGCGCATGGAAGTTTCGTACAGCTCATTGGGGAAGTGGGAGATCACCCCGCGAATGATCACCAGGTCATAAGGCTTGTGCGCATCGGGCAACAACTCGATGTCCTTGGCATTGCACAGGTAGAGATTGACACGCTCCGACAGCCCCTGCCCGGCGTGAAATTTCGCGCAGTACTCCAACTGGCTCTGACTGACATTCACCCCGTCCAGGTGCCGACATTCCGGAAAACGTTCAGCTAGGAACTTAAGGATGTAGCCCCAGCCACAGCCGATATCAAGAATGCGCTTGATCGGCGGTCGATCGGGCTCTTCTAGGCCGGCCAGTTTCAGTTGACGCTCGAAGTAACGAATCCCTGACTCGTCGAGGCTGATCGGAGGAGTGGAGCGTGGATCGTCATAGACCCCGAACTGGAACAGGAGGTAGTCGCCGATGGCCTTGCGCCAATCTTCGGGGCTGTCCTTGTAGGTATAAACGACCTTTTCCTCATAGGTATCGACACTGGAACCCCGGATGATTCGATACGGCAAACGGGTGTCATCGGAGATGGCCGACTCTCGGGCTCGAATGCTCATGGCTGTCTATCCTTGTGAATATTCGCTTCACGCTCTGGAGGGAAACGTAAACCTGCCCGTTGCGTCGTCACTGATGAGGCTTTGCAGTTCTTCCAGGTGAAGGGCCTGGCGGCTGCCCGCGTGTGCTGCGCCGACGAACGCCATCGCGAGCCAGTCGCGTGTCGCGGCGGCCTTCGGTGGACAGTTGGTCACAGCGAATTTTCATTGGTCAGGCCAACGAGCGGCGCTATCCTAGGTGCGCAAGCGAGGGGGGGCTGAACTGGCGCTACGCTTCGCTGGCGGTAACGGTGGAGTTTGCGTGGCAGCGGCCGGTGCCGATGGAGGTGATCTCTTAGCTGCAGTTGTCCTTGCTTTGGCCTTTTTGGCTGCAGGCGGTTTTGCCCGACCGGTCTTAGGTGTGCCGCTTCTCGTCGCTCCCGTCGGGGCTGCTTTCTTCGCTTTCGATTTCGTTATCGTTCCTCCCCCACTGCGAGAGGTTCTGACTTTCCGCCGCTTCCAGAAGAAATACGAAAGTTCTTCCTTAAGTGCCTCCGAAATGACCTCCGCTAAGGCTAAGATCATCACGGTCCCACCGAGCAGGCAGAAATACAACGATATCTGGTGCCCCGTCAGATCCTTCATGTTTACAAGCGTACCGATACCTCCCGCCACACTCGCAAGCGTCTTTATCGATGCTCCTTTAAGAGGAGACCGCATCACGGGGATCGAAGTATTGGCGAGGAGAGCCGAATATTCAGGAATCACCTGCGTACCGTGACGCCTTTCCAGCAATGCGACTGTTGGTCGCTTACTTGAGCGCACTATCCCTCTTGCGTCGATCGACGACCGCAGGACACGCTCGAGCATGAGGACGACGTCGCGCTTATCGATGCTCGAAATCGCTATGCGCTCACGTCGCCCCTTTTTCAGACCAGCCGTGACCTCACTGACTGCCTGCCGAAAATCTTCCGGCCGGTGAAAGCCGGGAAGTGTCAATATCTCAAAACTGGGCAACCCTGCAATCGAGGCTGAAATGTTGGTAACGAAGAGTTGCCGCACTAACAGGTCATGGTTGTCCATTCTTTTAGTCCTCGTCTTGCTCGCGAGAGCTCTGTTCCGTTGCCGTACTTGCCTGAGTAATCGCTATGAATCCCAGTGCGACGGTCCAATCCGCCGCTCACCGTCTCGTGTCTGGTCATCCCTCTGACAGTAACCATTCCGTTGGTCAGTGCGATACTCGGCCGGGACGCAGCTGCACCGGCCTACAAACGCTGAATGTGAATTTCGAGGTTATAGTGCCCAGTGTCGCAATCCGATTTGATGTTGGGATAGTCGAACACCTTGTGCCATCGGGCGGGTCCCTCGCTGTGCCATCCATCTTTCCCATTCAAATTGCCAGCCAGCGACGCGCCGTCCAACGTTAATCCGCCACCGAACAAGGGCGCGTCGCAGTTTTGCGAGATGAGCTTTGCGCCAGCCTTAATTAGCGCTGCCGGGATCTGAATGATCGGGTCGTCGATATGTATGCCGATATCTCCGGATACATTCATCAGCCCCTTGAGCACGTCGTCCCTTTTTTTATGTCCCGAATTTACTGCCGCCCAAGACACCGAAAGCATTGCCCCCGAATCGTCCGGCACAGCAATCGGCTTGGAACCGATTTTCCAGATGTAGACGTCGTGCTTTCCGACCTCAATTGGCCCTGCTGCCTGAACAAACTTCTGCCCACCTGGTCCCAGCACGGTGTAGGACAGATAGTCCGTGTCCTTGCCATGCGCAACACCGTTCCACACTGTCATGTTGCCGAAACTGACGACGTATCGGTGAGCGGGAGGGGGAGTGGCGCTTGAAGCAACTTGGGCGAAGGTGGCCCATGGCACGGAAAGACATACCGCGGCCGCGACTGTCGCGGCGCTGAAGCGTGGGGCACGCATGATGGTCTCCTGCAGATGAGTCGTGCGACTCCCATCCCCGTAGCCAGGCCTTGCGTCGTCTCAGTGCGGTGGCCGCAGGAAGCAATTCACTTCTTCGTCACGTGCACGCTGATTAGGATACTAGGAAGCGCTATGCAAACTGCAAGTTGGCCAATGTTTGGGACGGTGTGTGGTGATCCGTGATCCGCTTGGGTTTGATCCGCTTGGGTTTCCCGGACCAGATCTAGAGCGAGTTTTCCGGCGTTTTGATCCGCTTGGGTTTCCCGGACCAG
>NZ_JBXAPG010000071.1:0-26816 GCF_058803765.1 Burkholderia sp. GW821-FHT14F03 | reverse complement strand
GTGGTGACGAACAGCGCGGAGATTTCCCGCTGCCGGACGAGCTCGGCGAGGACGGCGATGTCGGTCTTGCCGGGCGGCGCGACGACGATCTGCCCGCCATTGAGGAGTGGCGCCCAGATTTCGTAGGTCGAAGCGTCGAAGACCTGGGGCGAGTGCAGCAGCACGCGCCGCTGCGCGCCGTCGCGCCAGCGGCGGTCGAGAGCGAGATCGCGCACGTTCGCCTGCGTGACGCCGATTCCTTTCGGCGTGCCGGTGGAGCCGGACGTGTACATCACATACGCAAGCATTCGCGGATCGACGGCCCGGCCGGGATTGCCGGCCGCAGGCGCGTCAGGTCCGGTCTCGACCTGGTCGATCCGCAGCGTGCCGGACACGGCGTCGGCCAGCCCATCGGGCGCATCGCGATCGCACAGCAGCCAGCGCGCGCCCGACTGTTCGAGCATCCAGCGCAAGCGCGCCTCGGGATAGGCCGGATCGAGCGGGACATAGGCGCCGCCCGCTTTCAGCACCGCCAGCATCGCGACGATCCAGTCCGGACCGCGCTCCATCCACAGCGCGACCCGGGCCTCGGCCGCGACGCCCATCCCGATGAGCCGATGCGCGAGCGCATTGGCCCGCGCGTTCAGCTGCGCATGGCTGAGCGAGCCGGTGTCGGCGACCACGGCAATCGCGTCCGGCGTGCGCGCGGCCTGCTGCTCGACCAATTGAACGAGGCTCGCGTCGGGGGTGGGCTGCCGGGTCGCATTCCATTCCAGCAGCAACTGCCGGCGTTCGTGCGGCAGCAGCAGTTCGACCTGGCCCGCGCGCTGCGCGGGATCGTCGGCCAGCGCGCGCAGGCCGATCAACAGCCGCGCGGCGAGATCGTCGACGCTCGCGCGCGGGAACACCTCGGCGCGATACGCGAAGCGCAGCTTGAGCGTCTCGCCGAGGCTGCCGGAAATGCTGAGTGGATAGTGGGTGGTGTCGCCGCCCTCGATGCGGCACGACGCGACGCGCAACGGATCGCCGCTGCGATCGAGGCTGCCGTCGGCGAGCGGATAGTTCTCGAAGTTGACGAGGGTGTCGAACAGCGTGCCCACGCCGGCCAGCCGCTGGATCTCCGCGAGCCCCGGATGCTGATGCTCGATCAGCGCGGCCTGCCGGTCCTGCAAGGGGGCGAGCAGGGCATCGAGCGGCGCGCCGGGGTCGATCCGCATGCGCAGCGGAATCGTGTTGGTCAGCAGGCCGACGATATCCTCGGCGCCGCCCAGCTCGGGCGATCGTCCCGACACGGTGATGCCGAACACGACGTCGCGCTCGCCGGTGCGACGCGCGAGCAGCAGGCCCCAGGCGGCCTGCAGCATCGTGTTCACCGTGATCCCGAGCCGTCGCGCCTGCGCGACCAGTGCGCGCGTGGCGTCCGCCGGCAGCGCGACGTGAAGATCGCGCGGCTGGGCCGTGAGCCGGGCCGAATGCTCGGGCGCGAGCAGCGTGCCCTGACGCAGGCCGGCGAAGGCCTGCTGCCAGGCCTCGCGCGCCGCCTCGACGGGCTTGGCGTGCAGCCAGCGCAGATAGTCGCGATACGGCGTCGGGCGCGGCAGCGCGTCCGGCGCGGCGCCCGCGCGATAGAGCGCGAACAGGTCGCGCAGCAGCAGCGGCCCCGACCAGCCGTCGAGCAGGATGTGGTGCGCGTTGAGCACGAGCTGATGCCGCTCGTCGGCGAGGCGGATCAGCGTCGCGCGGATCAGCGGCGGACGGGCGGGGTCGAAGCGTTGCGCGCGATCGTCCGCGAGCAGCTGCGCGAGCCGCGCGTCGCGCAGCGCCGGTGCGAGACCGGCCAGATCCGTCTCGCGCCACGGCAGCGCGACGTCGCGGCCGAGCAGTTGCACCGGCCGGTCGAGGCCCTGGTGCAGGAACGCGGCGCGCAGGTTCGGATGGCGCTGCAGCAGCGCCTCGATCGACGCTTTCAGCAGCGCGGCGTCGAGCGGCCCGTCGAGGCCGGCGACGATCTGGAAGAAATACGGATCGACCGCGCTGTCATCGTAGAGCGCATGAAACAGCAGGCCTTCCTGCAGCGGCGCGAGCGGCCACACGTCGTCGACGGCCGGCTGGCCGGCCTCCAGCGCATCGATCTGCGCCTGGGTCAGCGCGACGAGCGGCAGGTCGGACGGCGTGAGTCCGCCCGCATCCGGCTGGGCCGCGTGCGCGGCCAGCGCGCCGAGCGCGGCGAACCAGCCTGCCGCGAGATCCGCGAGGTCCTGCTCGTCGTACAGCGCCGGCGCCCAGGTCCAGGCCGCGTGCAGTTCCGGTCCGCCCTCGCGGTCGTAGGTCAGCGCGTTCAGCTCGATGCCGTGGCCGAGCGGAAGATCCGGATCGGCGTCTTCGCCGAGCGGCGTTTCGGGGTGATCCGCCGTATCGAGGCGGCCGGTCTCCGGGGCGATCTGCCAGTCGCCGGCGCGCGGCGCGGCGAACCGGCCCAGATAGTTGAACGCGATCTGCGGCACGGGATCCGCGGCCAGCTCGGCCGCCGTGACGGGGTTCAGGTAGCGCAGCAGGCCGAAGCCGATGCCGTGGTCCGGAACCGCGCGCAGCTGCTCCTTGATGCGCTTGAGCGCGCGCCCGGTCGTCGCGCTGCCTTGCAACGCGGCGTCGAGATCGAGCCCACGCAGGTCCAGGCACAGCGGGAACACGCTCGTGAACCAGCCGATCGTGCGGCTGATGTCGGCGTGCGCGTCGATTTCCTCGCGGCCATGCCCTTCGAGATCGATGCGCACCGCGCCCGGTTCGGCGTCGCCGCGGCGTGCGCGCCAGCCGGCGAGCGCGAGCGCGAAGCCGCACAGCAGCACGTCGTTGATCTGGGCGCGGAACAGCTTGGGCACGCGCGTGAGCAGCACCTGGGTGATATCGGCGGGCAGCGTGAGGGTGAGCGTGCGCGCGCCGCCGTTCAGGTCGCGCCGGGCGTCGAGCGCACGGCGCGACCACAGCGGGTCCGGCGCCTGCTGCATGCGCTTCCAGAACGCCAGCTCGCTCATCCGCGCCGGCTCGCGCGCATGGGCGTCGAGCAGCTCGGCCCAACGCCGGAACGTCGTGCCGCGCGGCGGCAGCGCGTGGCCGCGCGCCGCCTGTTCGAGGTCCGCGAGCAGGATGCGCCACGATACGCCGTCGACCGCCAGGTGATGCACCGACAGCAGCAGCCGGCCCGCGTCCCGCGCGCCGTCGTCGAACCAGACGGCCTGCAGCATCACGCCGGATTCGGGATCCAGCCGCTGCTTGGCCGCGCGCGTCTCGTCGGCGACGACGCGCTGCCGCTCGGCCGCGCCGCGCGGTAGCGGGACGCGGCGCAGGCAGCGTGCGGCGGGCACGCAGCCGGCGGGCCCGATCGTCAGGCGCCAGTCGTCGTGCGCGGGGGCGCGCGCGAGCGTCATCCGGAGCACGTCGTGATGGTCGAGCAGCGCGCCCAGCGCGGCATGCAGCCGCGCCTCGTCCAGCCCGGCGGGAACCTGCAGCAGCAGCGTCTGGTTGAAATGCGCGATCGAGCCGCCGCGCTCGCGGATCAGATGCACGACCGGCGTGAGCCGCACCTCTCCCGTGCCGACGTCGACGGCGGCCGGGGCGGCCGCGGCCGCATCGGCCGAGGCGACCCCCGCGAGCGCGGCGACGCTCGGGTGCTGGAACAGCTGTCGCACCGTCAGGCGCAAGCCGGCTTGCCGCGCATGGCTGACCAGCTGGATCGCGATGATGCTGTCGCCGCCGCGCTCGAAGAAATTGTCGTCGATGCCGACGCGGTCGAGTCCCAGTACGTCCGCGAACAGTTGCGCGAGCAGCGTTTCCTGCGGCGTGCCCGGTTCGCGCACGTCGAGCGCGCCGAAGTCCGGCGCGGGCAGCGCGCCGCGATCGAGCTTGCCGTTCGCGGTCAGCGGCAGCGCGTCGAGCACGACGATTGCCGCGGGCACCATGTAGTTCGGCAGCCGGCTCGCCAGCCGGCGGCGCAAGGTGAGAATCAGCGCACGATTGTCGTCGCCGGCGGCCGGGTTGTTCGCGTAGGTCGCCGGCGTCGCGCCGTCGGCGGCCGTCGGCGGGTCGATGACGGGCGAGGCGTCGCCGGCGACCAGCACGACGTCGAACAGCGCGTCGCCGTCGCCCGACCACCCGCAGGCGACGCGATAGCCGAGCGATTCGCCCAAGACGTGCAGCGCTTCCGGATCGAGGCCGGGCGTTGCGTCGTCGGCGAGCCGCTGCCGGGCGTCGTCGCCCGCGCCTTGCTGCAGCGCCTGCAACGCGCCCCATTCGCTGTCGAGACGCGCGTTGGGCAGGCCGGTCAGGCGCAGCGCCGGCGGGCGCTGCCCGGTCAGGTGCGCGCGCAACGAAGCCAGGTCGACGAGGTCCCCGCCCCAGGCCAGGCGCGGCGGGTCCAGCGCGGCATCGTGGGCGGGCTGCCGGGTCAGCACCACGTCATAGCGGTAGCGCGTCAGCTCGTTGTGCGCGCGACCGCGTTTGAGCTGGATGTCGATGTGCGCGATGTCGTCGAGCTGCCGCTGCAATACCGTGAAAAAGCGCGGATCGAGCAGCAGTTCGCGTTCGGCCTGCATCGTCTGGGCGATCGTGCGCTGCAGGCCGGCGACGCCGGCGTCGCGGCTCGCGCGGCGCAGTGCGATCGCGCTGTGGAAGCAGCGCAGCAGCGGCAGATGGCGCAGATCGCCGAGCACCAGCCGGCCGCCGGGCGCCAGCAGCGTGAGCATCCGGCGGATCACGTCGACCAGATACTGCGCGTTCGGGAAGTACTGGACCACCGAGTTCAACACGATCGTGTCGAAATAGCCGGCCGGCAGGCCGTCGATGTCGTGCGCGGGCTGGGCGCGCAGCGTGACGCGATCGCGCAGCCCGGCGTGCTGGTCGAGCCGGTCGCGCAGCGCGTCGACGGCCGGCCGCGACAGATCCGTCGCCCAGTACGCGTCGCAGTGCGGCGCGACTTCCCACAGAATCAGGCCGGAACCCGCGCCGATCTCGAGGAGCCGGGCCGGGCGCGTCGCCAGGATGCGCCGCACGATCGCCGCGCGCCATTCGCGCATCGCGTCGAGCGCGATCGGCCGGTCGTCGTAGCTGCTGTTCCAGCCGCGGAAGTCCTCGGTCGGATCGGCTGGGGCGGTATCGACCGCCACAGCGTTGGCTGCCACAGCGTCGACCGCCACAGCGTCGGCTGCCGCAGCGTCGGCTTGCCGGTTCGCGTCGTAGACCCGGTCGTACAGCGCTCGCCATGCCTCGACGCGGTCCACTTCGCGCCCGGCATCGCGCGGCGCGGCGTTCGTGTCGCGGCCGCGCACCACGTAGGCGACCAGCTGGCGGTGCCCGAGCGTATCGTCGCGGACCACCGCGCAGGCTTGCGCGACATCGGGCTGATCCTGCAATACCGCTTCGATCTCGCCCGGCTCGATGCGAAAGCCGCGCAGCTTCACTTGCTGGTCGATCCGGCCGAGATAGGCGAGTTGTCCGTCGCGTTGCCAGCACACCCGGTCGCCCGTGCGATAGAGGCGCTCGCCCGCCGCGAACGGATTCGCGACGAAACGCTCGGCGGTGAGCGCCGGCCGCCCCCGGTAGCCGCGTGCGAGGCCGGGGCCCGCGAGATACAGTTCGCCGGGCACGCCGGGCGGAACCGGACGCAGGGCGTCGTCGAGGACGAATACCTGCGCGTTGAAGAGCGGCCGGCCGATCGGCGGCCGGCCCGAGCCTCGCAACGGCGCGCTGATCGTCGCGCAGACGGTCGCCTCGGTCGGGCCGTAGGCGTTGTGCAGCGTCACCCGCGCGGACCAGCGCTCCGCGAGCGCCGGCGAGCACGCTTCGCCCGCGACCGCGACGTGCATGCCGGCAGGCAGCGCACCGATGGGCAGGGTCTCGAGGACGGTGGGCGGCAGCGTCGCATGCGTGATGCCGTGGTGCGCGACGAGCGCGGTCAGGTCGTCGCCGAGCAGGCGGTCGGCGGGCGCGAGCACGAGGCGCGCGCCCGACAGGAGGCTCATCGACAGCTCCCAGAACGCCGCATCGAAGCTGGCCGAGGCGAACTGCAGCACGCGGGACTGCGGCGTCAGGGCGAGGTGCGCCACCTGGCTCGCGTGCAGGTGGGCGACGCCGCGGTGCGAGACCGCGACGCCTTTCGGCCTGCCGGTGGAGCCCGACGTGTAGATGAGGTAGGCGAGATGCGAGACATGCAGGCCGGGACGCGGCGGGTGGGCGGGTTGGGCGGCGATCGCCGCTGCGTCGTCGTCGGCGTCGATCCGGACGAGTCGCGCCTGATGCGGCGGCAGGCCTTCCGCCAGCGCGGCGCGGGTCAGGAGGATGGGGGCCTTGGCGTCGTCGACGATATAGGCGAGGCGCGCCGCCGGATACGCGGGGTCGAGCGGCACGTAGGCGCCGCCGGCCTTGAGCACGGCGAGCAGTCCGACCACCAGATCGAGCGAGCGCGGCAGGCAGACGCCGACCGGCACGTCCGGGCCGACGCCGAGCCCGCGCAGATGATGCGCGAGCCGGTTGGCCCGAGCATCGAGTTCGGCGTAGGTCAGCGCATCGTCCTCGAAGACCGCCGCGACGGCGTCGGGCGCGCGCGCGACCTGCGCGTCGAAGCACGCGGGCAGCGTCGCCTCGGACAGCGGCCGCGCGGCCGAGCTCCAATCCTCCAGCAGCATGCGGCGTTCGCCGGGCTGCAGCATCTCGATCGCGTCGAGCGGCAGGTCGGGTGCGCGCGCAACCTGTTCCAGCAGGCTCGCGAAGCGTTGCGCGAGCGCCTGCACGGTATCGGGATCGAACCGGTCGCGCGCGAAATCGATGGTGCCGGTCAGGCCGAGCGGCGCGTGGTCGGCGTCCCGTTCGTCGACAAAGTCGACATGCAGATCGCAGGCGGCCGGCGCGTCGTCGGGCGTCGCACTGTCGTCCGGCGCATCGCGCCGTACGCTCAGCAGCACCTGGAACAGCGGCTGCCGCCTGAGCGAGCGGCCGGGGTACAGCGCGTCCACCAACTGCGCGAACGGGATGTCGCGATGCGCGTCGGCCGCGAGGCCGATGTGCCGCGCACGCGCGAGCAATTGCAGGAAGCTCGGATTGCCGGCGGTGTTCGTGCGCAGCAGCAACACGTTGCCGGGTCGGCCCGCTTGCGCATCCGCGCCGAGGTCGCCGCCGACCAGCGTGCCGAGCGGCAGGTCGTCGCCCGCGCCGAGCCGCGTCAGCAAACCGGCGAGCCCCGCATGCAGCACCGTGAACAGGCGCACGCCGGCGGCGTCCGCGAGCGCCGCGAGGCGCGCGTGGAGCGTGCGGTCGAGCGGAACGCGGACGCGGTCGCCGCGCGGCGACGGTTGCGCGTGCGGCGCGGGCGTGCGGTCCGCCGGCAAGGTGATGCGGTCGGGCAAGCCGTCGAGCGCGGCGCGCCAGTGGGCGATCTGGCGGGTCGACTCATCGCTGTCGGGCGTGCGGTCCGGCAGGTCGCGCTCGGCGCGTGCCGCGCCGGAATCGTCCAGCAGGTTCTGGAACCACAGATGCCAGTGCGCGAAAGAGACGAACGTCATGAAAGCTCCTGCTCTCGCCGGCGAGATTGCGCCGCAGCCGCCGGCAAACGGGCGAACGCTTCCCTGCGCAGGAAGCGCATCACCGGATAGACATGGATGGCGCCACGCCGGGCGCGGCGTCACGAGTGGATCAGCAGGCGGGCTGCGTCATGGTCGCTGCGGGACGGCGAGCGGCTCGGCCGCGCTCGACGTCATGGCCTCGATCAGGCTCCTGGGCCGCATGTCGACCCACGAGCGCTCGATGTAATCCAGGCACGCCTGGCGCGTGTCCGGTCCGAAGTGCGCCGTCCAGCCGGCAGGCACCTGGACGAATTGCGGCCACAGCGAATGCTGATGCTCGTCGTTCAGCAGGACGAGGAAGGTTCCGTCGGTCTCATCGAAAGGATTGGTCATGGCGTCACTCCAGGATGGTAGGTAGGACTGCTGACTCGAACAGACTTGCCGAATGCGAAACGATGCCGATCAGGCGCCCGCGCGGGAAGGCCGAACCGCAAGCGCCGGCCCGGAGGCGGACGCGAGATCGACGCAGCGCCCGCCGCAGCGGCGCCCGGGTAGTGCTAAACGTGCGTCCGGACCGTACCGACCCTGCGCTGACCGCGCGCGTCCGGAAGAGGGGTGACGCCGCTGGAAGAGGGCGTCGAAAGACGGGGGCAATGGCGCGCGTCGCCGGAGAACCGAAGCGAGCGTGCAGGCATGACGTGGCGACCACCGAACGAGCGGTCGCGGCTTCGCTGCTGATGCATTCCGTATTGCCCTCGTGGAAATCCGCTGTCGAGCGCGCGGTTTGTTTTGTTTTTTTGCTTGAAATCCGGGATTCTTCAGTATCAATAGCGGCTGGCTTTGCGATGCCGAGCAAATATATAGCAACGCTTTCAGGAGCGCTACGGATTTTTGATTTGTGTAATTGCGAAGATCAATCCGAACGACGTCGGCATATTAATATTTGTTTATTGGGTTGACGAAAATGATGCCAATCAGCGCGATTGAATGTGCGGGCGTGCATGGGTGAGGCTTTTGCGGCGGGCGTTCAGGGGGGCGGGGCGGATTCAGGATCGGAGTGAAAATGCGCGATATATCGAATTTAAGTCTCGACATCGTGTGACATCGATGCAGTGCGCCGTGTGTCGTATGTCCAGTGTTTGAATTGACATCGGAGATTAATGTGCCGGACTCGATCCGGTAACCGATGAGTCGGCGCGAGGCAAATCGCGCCGGGCGGCGTCGTTCGCCAGCCGCCGCGCCCCGAAGCCGGGCGCAGGCGGCGCACATGATCGTGACACACAGGCGGCGACGTGACGCCGCCGTGACAGTCGCGCGGATGCAAAAATGATCCGGCTTTCGAAGTAACTGGAATTTCCGGTCATCCTGCCGGCGGGGACCCGGCCGAAGCCGGGCCGGACGCAGGCCTTCGATTCAACCCGGTGCATCGAGGTCCTCGCTCTGCGACGCCATGCCGCGCGCCGCCGTGCGGCGTCAGCCTGCCGAAGCCGGGCAATACTTCCGCTTGGTCGCATCCGAGTAATACGCGTTGTTGAGAAACCCGTTGGCGATCCACGCCGCGCATCGCGAATCGTCCTTCGCCGACACGGGCGGCGCGGCGTGCGCGCGTCCCAGGCCGCTCGCGATCGGGCAATAGTCCCGCTTCTGCTTCGCGGTGTAGAACGCACTGGCGGCGAAGCCGTTGGCCACCCAGGCCGCGCACATCGGATTGTCCTGGGCGGACGCGGCGCTCGACGGGCCGGCGCGCCGGCTCTTGCGCGCGGCCGACCCTCCCACGGGCACGGTTCGCGCGCCGACCGGCCCGCGGGCCGCGATGGCGGAGGCCGGCCCCAGGATGAAGGCGTGGCCATAGCCGCCCGCGGTCGTCGAATTGCCCACCACCGTCCCGCCGAGGGCGATGCCCGTGGGGCCGCTGGACGGGCCGCCCAGCGTGCCGAGCGGCGCTAGCCCGCGAGACGGGCTGTAGAGCGCCGCCGTGGATTGAAGCGTGCCCGTGTCGCAGGCGACGGCGGCGTTGCCGGCGGCGTCGAGCCCGACCGCGCCGCAATGGTGGCCGCCCGGCAGGGTTCCGACGTCGGTGAGCGCGGGCGTGCGCAGCGGCATCCCGACATAGGCGTGGAGATAGCCGTCGTCCGTGATGTAGCTGCCGGCGACGGCGCCGTTGTCGTTGATGCCGGCCGCCATGCTCTGATCGGCCGCCACGATGATGAACGGATCGAGGGTGTTCGCCGCCCACAGGATCGCCGTCGCGTCGCCGTCCGCGTCCGCGCACGACCCCACCGCGTCGCCGCCGAGGTTGACGTCGACCGCGCCGCAGTGGTTGCCGCCGATGTCGCCCAGCACGGCGGCGCTCAGGGCGCCCACCGCGCCCGTGGTCCAGCGCAGCGCGATGTCCGCCACGTCGATGCCGTTCGTCACCTGGCACGTGCCGACGACCTTGGGCAGCACGGCATGGTTGATCGCCGTCGCGGAACAGCCGCTGATCGACGAGACAAGCGATACGGGGGGCTCGGGCAACGGGACCGCCGCAACCGAGCCCGCGAGCCAGACGACGGCGCGGTGACGGCCCGTGACGGCGATGCTGTCGCCCGCCACCACGCCGTATCGGTTGATCGCGGCGACCGATGCGCTGAGATCCGCGCCGAGCCCGATCAGGCCCTGCAGCGGCATCAGGATCTGCGGGCCGGTGGCGAAGCGGCCTTGCCCGTTCGCCGCCCAGCGGACCGCCCGCGTATCGCCCGCCGCATCCTCGCAGCTGCCTGCCGCGAAATCGGTGGCGCCCATGTCGCTGAGGGCGACCGGCCGGCATCCCTTGCCGGCCGCCAGCACCGGCAGCGGCGTCGGTGCGCTGTCGCCGAGCAGTTGATAGACGCCGACGGCATGGCCGCCCGATGCGTGGCTGCCCGTGCAGAGTCCGATCGAGGTGCCGCGGCTGTTCACGCCGGCGGCCGAGCAGCTGGTCCCGCCCGGCAAGGTGCCGCGATCCACGATCTGGGCCGTGGCGATGGCCGGCATCCCGGCCGCGATGGTCAGGCTCAGCGCGGCCCGCATCCATCGCAGCGGTTTCATGCGATCTCCTCTCATGTCGTGCGCAAGCCTTTCGTGATGAAAGGGGGCAGCAAATCATGGCGGGCGAGGGCGGGGCAAGCTACCAGAATGGGTAGCGGGACGAGGGGCGCGGCGTGGGCGCTGTTGCCGGGCGCGCGGCCGTATGCATGCCGAGGGCCGCGAAGCGCAGGGGCCGAGGTTGCGATACGGAGGCAACGGATTGGCCGAGGCGGTCGGGCTACCCGCCAGGCGTCGTCATGTACCGAGGCCGATATGATGCGCGACGACGCGAACGCGATCCCGGCCGAGGCGATCGTGACGAAGGTCGCCGATCGCCTCGGCGCGGCGATGCGGCTGTGGCGGATCTGTCGCGTCCGTTGAGCGCGCCACGGGGATGTGATCGAGAGCCGTTGCCGGGCGGCCGGGATCGGCGCGCGGCGGCGGGGGAGGCGCGCGGCCGGCGCTCGTCGCGACACATCCTGGGCGGGGCGCGCGAGGGGGCGGCGGACAGCGAAGGGCCGCGCCGTGACGCGGCTTCATGCGGCGCGACTCGCACCGGATCGTCCGCCCGATTCAAGGCTGGCCCGTGCGGTAGCTGAATACCGTGCCGTTGGCGAACTGGCCGCCTTGCGTCGTCGTGCCGTACGATTTTTTCTCGATTTCGCGGCGTGATGCATCGCGGGGACGTCGACGCGTCGTCGTGCGCCCGGGTCGCCGCGATCGCGCGCGGCGGCCAGATGCAATACACGATGCATGCGCCGGCCAATGAGCGTCTCGCGTCGATACCGACCGGTGCGCGCTCAGGCATGCCGCCGCGTGCTTGCCGGCCGCGGTCCCGCGCGGGACGCGCCCGGATGACGCCGCGTCAATTCGTCTTGGTCTTCTTCCGGCTCGCCGCAACATCGGCGATCACGAACTGGCGACGGTCCTTGCCCCGAATCCACCGGGGCACGTTGCCGCGGCCGCACCACTCCTGTCCGCTCGTCGGGTCGCGGTAGCGCGCCGGCAGCGCTTTCACGGCGTACGCGCCGCGGCGGCCGTTTCGACCGACGAGGTCGCGATGTTTGATCGCGTAGGCGTCCATCAGCGCGTGAACGGTCGCGATCGCATCGATGCGTTCGCGTGCGCGCGTGCGCTCGATTTCCTCATCAAGTTCGGCCAGCTCGACCACGAGCTGCACATAAGTCTTGTTCGCGCTCATCTTCTGCTTTTCTGCTCCGTATCCGCATGCAAATCGCCATGATTCGCATAACTAAGATATGGCTTTGTGGAGACCCCGAGGAGGCGTCGACCTGATGGACCCGTGGTCAACCCCTGCGCGCTTCGGCAACGGAGCACGGGGCGATGGACAACCCAGGAACATCGACGCGTCCCGGGCCGAAACCCGCCGGCCCGGCCTCCGCATTTGTGCATATATCAAGTGATATGTGAATGAAAACGTAATAATAGCCAGTTGAATTTTAAATATCAACTGATATCCTTCGCGTCATGAACACGGCGGCCACCCCCCCGCGGCTGAGCCGCGAAGAAAGTCGATTGCAGACCCGGACGCAGCTGCTCGCGGCGGCGAAGCGGCTGTTTGTGGAGCGCGGCTTCGGCGCAACCTCCCTCAGGGACATCGCGGCCGAGGCCGGCTATACGCAGGGCGCTTTCTATTCGAATTTCGCGAGCAAGGAAGCGCTGTTCGTGGCGCTGATGCACGAGCGCTCCAGGACGCAGGTGACCGACATCGCCCGGATCTTGAACGATCCGTCCGCGTCGGCGGACGACATCCTGGACGCGCTGGAGGCGTGGGCGCAGAAGCTCGACGCCGAGCCCGAGTGGTCCGTGCTGGGCGTTGAGTTCAAGTTGCAGGGGGCGCGCAGCCCGGTGTTCGCCGAGACGTCGCAGGCCTTGCTGGATGCCCATCGCGACGGTCTTGCCCATTGCATCGCGCAGATCTTCGCCCGGCTGGGGAAAGTGCCGCCCGAGCCGCCGGCCGTCTTGGCCGCCGCCTTCATGGGGCTCTCCCAGGGCCTCGCATTGCAGCGCTCGATGCTCTCCGAGGTGCCCATCGGCCATATGATCATGGTGTTCCTGCGCAGCTTGCTGGCCGCTTCGCCGTCCGTGCGCTGATGTCGGCGCGTCCGCCGTCCCGACCCGCGTGGTCGCGGGACGAGCGGCTTCGATCGGCGCGGCCCGCGGCGAGCCTGCATCGGACGGATATCGCGGCGCAGCCGCCTGCGTCGCGCCCGGCGCGCGCCGACGGGCGCCCGGAATCCGCTCCTATAATGGCGCTTCCCTTGTCGCGCGCGAACGCCCCCGCCATGTCAACCCACTCGTCTCGCAGCCGGCTGCGCATGCAGCGATTGATCCTCGGCGTCGCCGCCGCCCTCGCTTTCTCCCACGCCCAGGCCGCCGCGCCGCGCTGGCAGACGCTGCCGCCCACGCCGGCGCCCGTCGCCGGCGCGCAGCACGGCCGCGCCGACGTGAACGGCATCCATCTCTACTACGCGACGATCGGCCGCGGCTCGCCCGTGATCCTCCTGCATGGCGGCCTGTCGAATTCCGATTACTTCGGTCATCAGGTCCGGTCGCTGATGAAGCATCACCGCGTGATCGTCGTCGACAGCCGAGGCCACGGCCGCAGCTCGCGCGATGCGCAGCCGTTCGGCTATGACCTGATGACGGACGACGTGGTCGCGCTGATGGATGTGCTGAACCTGCGCCGGGCCGACATCGTCGGCTGGAGCGACGGCGCGATCATCGGCATCGACATGGCGATCCGCCACCCCGAGCGCGTCGGCAAGGTGGTGGCGTTCGCGGCGAACACGCGGACCGACGGCGTGATCCCCGACGTCGAGAAGAACCCGACCTTCGCCGCCTTCATCCGGCGCGGCGGCGACGAATACCGCCGCCTGTCGCCGACGCCGAAGGAATACGACGCCTTCGTCGAGCAGATCGGCCGCATGTGGGCGTCGCAGCCGAACTGGAGCGACGCGCAGCTCAAGGCGATCCGCACGCCGGTGCTCGTGATGGACGGCGATCGCGACGAGGCGATCAAGCGCGCGCATACCGAGTACCTCGCCGCGACGATTCCGGGCGCGGGCCTGCAGATCCTGCCGGACACGAGCCATTTCGCGATGCTGCAGGACCCCGAGGCGTTCAATTTCGCGGTGGAGCATTTTCTCGGCGATCGGTAGGGCGCTGCCGTCGGGCGATCGACTGAATGCAGTGCGGCTGGCGCAGCCGCGGTGCGCGTATCAAGCGGCGGATGGCGGGCGAGGCCGGCGCAAGTCCGCCCGGCTTTGAAGCGGGCGCGGGCCGCGGTCGATGGCGCGAAGCGCATGACATCCGGACGCGAATTCCGATAACCCCCGCGCATTTGTGAAAAGCGCGGGCCGATCGTCCCGCTATGATGGATTCCCTCCCGGCCGGGGACCCGCGCAGGGCCGGTCGTCTCCAAGGCGCCGCTCGCACGAGGCGAGGGTCATGCTCCGGGCAGCGGCCCGCTGCCCGGACGAGCGCGTGCAAGACGGCGTGCCTGATCCCGGTTTACCCAAGGAACAACGCGGGCTGCGTTGTTCCTCAGGCAGATGAGTCAGGGAGCGAAGTCATCGAAGCGGATCGCATTCGATGGCTTGCGTCTTCACGCATGAGGACCGGAAGCGGACGGACAGGCCGCCCGCGTTGTCGCGATAACAATTCGCATGACTGATCAATGTGCGGTGGAATCGCGCACGGCGGCGTCGGTTTCGGCGCTTTCCGGCAAGTGCGAGGCGATTCAATCGGAACCCACTCCGTCATCCCTCAACTTCAACTAGGTCATCCATGATGTCTTCATCCATTCGCTTCGACGCAGCTCGTCCGACGCTCTCCCTGAGCAACGAGCGTTTGACGCACATGCTGAGCGGCGATCTGAAAACCGCCACGCAGATGAGCTTGTGGGAAAAGTTCAAGGATCTGTTTCGCGTCGACAAGCAGCAGGACGCGCTGAACGCGCTGTTCACGCTGCTGGATTGCCAGGGGCCGGCGCGCTCGTTTCATGCCTTCAACCAGCTGGCGCGGATGGCCACGCCCGACAATCGCACGTTGTTTACCATCGCGGTGGAGCCGAATCAGGACGGCGGCAAGGTCAGCTACGTCATCAATGGACGGGTGGTGAAGGCCGAGCAGGTATCGCCGGAGGCGCGGGAGATGATTCTCGCGCATCTGGGCGCGCCGCTGGATGCCCGGCAGGTGAAGGCGCAGGCGTCGTCGCTGGAGGATCACCGTCTGGATGCCGCGCCGGGCATGGCATCGCTGGTGGACAGCGACTTCAGCGCGGGCGGGGTGCACAAGCGCTTTCATGCGGGAACCGGCGTGTTGCAGGCGCGGGACGACGTCGGTCGAGCGGACTTCGTGCGCGAAGGCCAGCTCGAGACTTATGCGGCATCGCGCCCGGATCTGCAGCACTATGTCTCCACGCAGCAGCCGATTGCCGCGCCGCCGCGCGTCAGCGATACATTCGCCTACGCCCGCGTCGCGCAGTACGACCCGCAACGCATCGTCAGCCGCGAGCTGGACGCGAGCCTGGCCGCGTTGTCTCCCGAACAGGCCGGAAGCCTGGCGGCGCAACTGGTGGATATGGCGAGAACGTTCTACGGCAACCAGGTATCCCATCGCGATCTGCACATGCAGAACCTGCTGGTGCATCGGCGCGAGGAGGACGGCGCGGTGTTCCTGAAGGCCATCGATTTCGGCCGCGCGCGATTCGGTCCGGAATTCGAGGCCGAGCGTTTCAACGACATCGACTATCTGTTCAACCGCGAGGGCTGTTCGCTTGTGGAAACGGTGGGGCGCAACTATCTGGCGGGCAAGGACTCGGCGGTCGCCAGGAAACACTACCCGCTTCACAAGCTCCTGGAATGCTTCAATACCCGGGGCGCGGACGTGACGGAGACCTTGTCCGGGATCGGCCGGATGCTGAAGGCGGATTTGCAGGCCGCCGGGCCCGAGGACGCGCCGCGCATCGACCAGGCGTTCGAGCGCGCCTCGGCATCCGTGCAGATGATCGTGGCCAATCTGGTGCGTCCGCAGTTGGGGGTGGGCGTCTTCGCTTGACGGCGACGGCGCGTTCGCCCCGTCTGCCCGATGCCATGCCGACGGGCCTGCCCCGATGCGCGGCCGGGATCGTCCGACCCGGCGGGCTCGCGGCGATCCCGGCAAAAACACAAGGATCCACCGGCTTTCGAAAGCCGGCCGCGCCGCATGCGGCGATGCTCGATCCCCGATCGCGTGCCCGAGGCGCGCAGCGTCGTTGCACGACGGCCCGCCCGCCTCGGAATGGCGCCCGAGGCGGCCGGCGGCGAGCGACGCGCCGGAGCATGCCGGCCATGCCGTCCCCCCTTCTCCCACGCGTGCGTCGACGCCGTTTGACGGCTTCGACGTCGCGGACTTCCAACCCGATCCTCCCGAACCCAATGATTTTCCTGTTGATTGTTCTGTTGCTCGCCGCCTCGCTGGCGTGCGTCGTCGCGAAGCGCCGCCGCGTCGCCGGATGGCTGCATGTCATGCTGCTCGTCGTGATCGTCGGGGTGGGCTGCGGCCCCGTGCCGAGCGTGTTGTTATCCCGGCTGCAGGCGGACTATGAAGCCAACCCGTCGATCGAGTGGGGACGGCGCAACGCGATCGTCGTGCTGGGCGCGGGGACCGAGCGCGTTCCCGGCGACGGCGCGGTCGAGCCGGGTCCGTTTTCCTATGCGCGGCTCGTCGAGGCCGCCGCGCTCTACCGGCGATGTCGCCTGGCGCAGGTGCACTGCACGCTGGTCGTGAGCGGCGGAGACCCCGCCCGGAACGGCGTCACCGAGGCCGCGGCGTATCGCGGCGCGTTGACCCGGCTCGGGGTGGAGCCCGCGGATATCCTGCTCGAACCCGAGAGCAGGAGCACGTGGCAGAACGCGCAGTATGTCCGCGGCGTCATCGCCGTGCTCAACCCGGAGCGGGTGCTGCTGGTGTCGTCCGGGTTTCATCTGCGGCGCAGCATGCTGTATTTCGGCCATTTCGGCGTCGACGTGACGCCGATGCGCGCCGACTACCTGCGCGTCAAACTGTCCGTGCTGCCGCGTGCGTACAACTTTGCGATGGCGGATCTCGCGCTGCACGAATATGCCGGGATCGCGCGATATCATCTTTACAACGCGCTGGGCCTCAATCCGTTGCAAGTCCGCGTGCGCGTCCCCTTGTCTCGTTGAGCGGGTGCGCGATCATGGCCGGCCGCGGCGAAGCCGGCGGCCATGATCGCGAAACTTCGCGGGCGGAAGGGACGGTTCGGTCTCCTTGAGGAGGCGGGGGGGCCCTTGCAACCCACGGAGCGCCATGCCGCGCAGCGCGTTCCTGCACCGCGCATCCGCCGCGACCGGTGCCGGTCGTCGAGATGCCGCGAGACGCATGCCGGAGCGACGTCGACCTTGCTGGCGGCGGGCAGCGTTTGCGCCATGGCCCGTTGTCGTCGCCGTCACGAGCCAGGATCCCGCCGCCGCACCGCGCACGACGACATCGCGTCCGATCGCGGCGGATATCGCGGCCGAAAGCGAATCCGCCGGCCTGCATCGGATGTCGGGCCTCACCCTCGGGCCTCGCCCTCGAATGCCCGCTGTCCTCAGGCTGTCGAGAATGAATCCTGCGGCGGCAGCGCCCGCATGAGCCTCGTCCTGGCGGTGTCGATCCTCGACCTCAGCATGTCCACTTCGCCCTGGAGCGACTGGATCATCGCCTCGTAGCGCTGCCTGGCGGCATCGTGGCGCGCGGCCTGACGCTCGACCTCCTCGTTCCGTTCCGCTTCGAGCCGCTGCTGCTGTCCCTCGTGATTGAACGCGACGCCCCTGCCGCTCGTGCCGCTCGCTTCGGCCAGCGTCGGACGCACGAGCGCGCTCAGTGCGCTGACGACGGTGCCGACGGCCGGCGAAGGCGCGAAGAAGGCCGTAAACAGCGTACCGACCGTGAGGCTCGCGCGCAGGCCCATCGATCCGTAGGCGGCGATTTGCCTGGCCTGCTCGTTCGACGCGTGGGCGCGTTTCCCCACCGCGTAGATGACGTTCGCGAGACTGTCGCCCGCCATCGGCAATCCTTCGCCGCCCGCCGCCTTGGAGCGCCACTCGTACAGCGCGCAGGCGGTATCGGCGCTCGCGAGCGCGAACGCCAGCCCGGCCAGGGCGAGCAAGGGCGCACCCGCGCCGCCGCTCAGCACCGTCACGGCGATCGCCGCGCCGAGCCCCACCGTCGCCGCGGCCAGCGCGAGGGCCTGGACCACGAACTGGCGCCGGGCGGTATCCACGCCGAGCGCCTTGGCCTTGTCATGGCTGCCGTGCGCCTGCTCCACGGCGTTCGCCAAGGTCGGGCTCGCGACGTCGCTGCCGTGCCGCGGCGGCGCGATGCCCGAGGCTTCGCATGGACTTGGCGCGTCACGGGTCGTCGATGGCGCGGCGACCGACTCCGTCGATCGAATCGGGGCTGATCTGCTCGTATCGGTGATGGACGGCATGTCTGCGTTTCCTCTATCGGTTGAGGTTGGTCAGATGCGCTTCGGCCCGCGCGCGGAGATGCTCCGTGGCGGGGCCGCCGTTCTCCACGCCGTAACACAGCGAGAGCGCGGCTTCGAACGCGTCGCGCGCCGCGTCGAATGCGTCGAGCCCCTGCAGGCATTCGCCGATATGAAAAGCCACGAACGGATCGTCCGCCTGCATCGACAGGGCATAGTTGAAGAAGGTCAGCGCGTGGCGGAATTCCCCCTGGCTTTGCAGGCCGCATGCGAACGCGAAATGAAACCGCCGGTCGAGCGGCTGCAACAAGGTCAGCAAGCCGAAATCCGAGGTGGCCGAGACCGGGTCGCCCGCATTCCAGGCGTCGTAGCCGCGCGCATAGAGGCGCTCCAGCGCGGCGGGATCGTATCCGTGCAACTCGGCGAGGCTCGCCTGGCCCTGCAGGATCGCGAGGCTTCGGGCGTCGGACCGGGCTGCGGCCGCGTGGTCCGGGGGCGCGGCAGCGCGCCGGTGCGGAGCGATCCGGTTTTCCATCCGTTCATCAGCCAGCATGTCCATCCACCTCGTCAATGTGTTCAAGCGTTGGGGGCGCCGCCGTCCGGTGTCGCGCCTTGCGCGGGGAAGCGGGCGCGGGCGATGCGACCTGGCGCGGCGTCGGGATCGTGACGGCGGAGGGCATGGATCGGGACGCGCGAGCATGCCGTTCGCCGGTGGGGTTCGATTGATCAGGATCACCGATGACGATCACATCGTATGTCCGGGGATTCGACGTACCTTCCGGATTTCGACGCGCGGTTTCGTTTTTTTCCCGCCGGGATGCCGGCGCGAGCGGATCGGGAAAACCGCGCCGCGTCGCGCCGCATGCCCGGCGACGACCGGACTTCAAGGATTCGGCGAGGCCGACGCGCGAGGCGAGGACAGCAGCAAGCCGGCGAGCTTGCCCAGCATCGCGACGGACGACGGCCGGGCGCGCGTGGCCGGCGCGGGACGATGCCGGCCGGCGTCGCCGGCGGTGGCGGCTGCGGCCGCGATGGTCGCGCCCGCCTCGCCGGGCGACCGGTAGCGTTTGAGCACGGCGCTCACGTAAAGCTGCGTCTCGCGATACGGCGGGATCTGCCAGCCCGACTTCATCACCGCGCCTTCGCCGGCGTTGTAGCCGGCGACGGCGAGTTCGAGCTTGTTGTCGAAGGTCTTCAGCAGCCATTTCAGGTAAGTCGCGCCGGCCCGCAGGTTGGTGTCGGGATCGGCGAGATCGGTGAAGCCGAAGCGCCGGCCGGTCTCGGGCATCACCTGCATCAGGCCCACGGCGCCCTTGGGGGAGCGTGCGTCGGCGTCGTAGTCCGATTCGGTTTCGATCATCGCGTGCAGGAGCCCGGCGTCGAGGTCGAACTGCCGCGCCACCGCGTCGATCATCGCGTCGTAGCGCGCGCGCCGCGCGGCGGGCTGGGGCGCGCGATCGGCCGACCCGGCGAGTGCGGCGGGCGGCGTGGGCGGCGCGGGCGCGGCTTGCGCGCCCACCGGCCCGCCGTCGGCCCGGGCCGGTTCGACGCGGGTCCAGACGAGCGGCGCGGGCGCGTCCTGCGCGGCGGCCGTCAGCGCGTGCGTGAGCATGAGCACGGCGAGCGCGAGCCACCCCCGGCGGCGCCGGCGGCCGAGCCGCGGCGGATCAGGCGGACGGACGGGGCGCATCGTCGTCGTCGTGGTCGGGCTCGTAGTCGAGGTGCATGACGAGCCGCAGGATGTGCGCAACGGGGTCGAACAGGTCGGGCGGAATGACCTGGCCGACCGCGAGGCGTGCGGCGAGCGCGCGCGCGACCGGCACGTTCTCGACGACCGGCACGCCGGCGCGCTCGGCGAGCGCGACGATATGCAGCGCGCGCTTGCCGCGCCCCGTCTCGACGACTTCGGGCAGCGGCGCGGCGACTGGATCGTAGTAGAGGCACACGGCGACGTGGGTCGGATTGCGGACGACCACGGTCGATTTCGCCACGTTCGAGGCGAGGCTGCCGCTTTGCACCTCGCGGTGGATTTCCTTGCGCTTGTGCTTCAGTTCGGGGTTGCCTTCCGAATTCTTGAATTCCTGCTTGATGTCCTCGATCGACATCATCAGCTGCTTGGTCGTGTTATAGCGCTGGAACGCGAAGTCGGCGAGACCGAACAGCACGTAGAAGCCGATCAGCGCCGCCCACATCCAATACAAGAGCCGCACGCTGACCGCGAAGCCGCACTCGACGCTGCACAGCGGCAGGAATTGCAGCGACGGCGCATATTCGCGGATCAGGTAATAGAAGATGATGGACAGCACGCCGACCTTGAACAGCGACTTCGCGAACTCGAACAGGCTCTTCATCGAGAACATCTGCTTCGCGTTCGCGATCGGGTTGATCTTGTCGGCGGAGGGCTTCAGCGCCTCGGGCGCGAGCAGCGGGCCGATCTGCGCGACGACCGCGATCACGGTCACGCCGATCACGACGAGCGCGAGGCCGATCACGAAGCGCGCGACCACCGCGCCGAGCACGCCGAGCCAGCGGTCGAGGGCGGTGACGAGATCGTCGTTGACGACGTCGATGGACGCGCGGGCGAGCGCCTCGAAAGCCTGCATCAGACGCGGGCCCTCGAACAGGAAATAACCGAGCAGCACCGCCAGCTGCGCGCCGCTCGTGATTTCGGCGCTTTTCGCGACCTGGCCCTTGCGGCGCGCATCGGCGCGCTTCTTGGCGGTGGGCTGCTCGGTCTTCTCGCTCATCGCAGCCCGTTCGTCAGCGCGGCGGCATGTTCGACGAGCCGAAGGCTTTCCGCGAGCGGCAGCTGGAACGCGAAGTTCGCGCAGATGATCATCAGCAGCAGCGCGAACGCGCTCTTGATCGGCATCGCGATGAAGAACACATTGAGTTGCTGGGCCGAGCGGTTGACGAGCCCGAGCGCCATGTCGACCAGCAGGATCGCGACGATCGCGGGCATCGCGAAGCGCAGGCACAGCGTGTACATCAATTGCCACTGCTGGCCGAGAAAGCCGAGCGCGGCCGGACGAAAGCAGAACGCCGCGCCGGGCGGCAGCGTCAGGTAGGACGCATAGATCGCTTCGAGCAGCGCATGAAAGCCGCCGAACATCATGAACAGCAGCGAGAACACCTGCGAAAACACGATGCCCATCACCGACGACTGCTGGCCGAGCAAGGGATTGAGCACGCTCGCCATCGAGGCGCCGCGCATCGTGTCGATCAGGAAGCCCGCCATGTCGAGCGCCCAGAACGGCACCGCCGCGCAGAACCCGATCATCAGGCCGATGCTCAGCTCGCCGCACGCGAGCCACAGATACGCGGCCCACGACCGGGCCGCGTCGGCGGCGGGCCACAGATCGTGCAGGGCCAGCACCGGCAGCGTGATCGCGAGCACCAGCGCGTTGCGCGCGAGCGCGCCGCCGAGCGTGCCGGTGCTGAACACCGGCACCAGCAGCATCGCGCCGAGCGGGCGCAGCATCGACAGCGCGACCACCGGCAGCCATTCGACGGCCATCGCGGCCGTCATGGCCCCATCCTGCCGATCTGGTTGAAACTCTGCGTCGCGTAGTTGATCAGCACGTCGCCCATCCAGTGATAGGTGGCGGCGAGCGTGACCGCGACGGCCAGCAGCTTGATCAGGAACTGGATCGTCTGATCCTGCACCTGGGTCAGCGCCTGGACGAGGCTCACGAGGATGCCCACCACCGACGCGACCACCACCACCGGCAGCGACAGCAGCAGCACGAGCCACATCATCTGCGCGGCAAGCTGGGTAATGACGGCTTCGCTCATCGGACGGACGCGCGCGACGCGCTCAGCTGAACGACAGGACGAGCTGGCCGAGCAGCTTTTCCCAGCCGTTGATCAGGACGAACACGAGCAGCTTGAGCGGCAGCGCGATCGTCATCGGCGACACCATCATCATGCCCATCGCGAGCAGCACGTTGGACACGATCAGGTCGATCGCGACGAACGGCAGGAACAGCAGCAGGCCGATCTTGAACGCCTCGATCAGCTGGCTGACCGCGAACGCCGGCATCAGCACGATCAGCGAATCGTCCGGAATGCGGTTGCGATACGGTTCGGGCCAGGTGCGATGGCCGATGTCGGCAAAGAAGCGCACCTGCGTCCGGGCGGTGTTGCGCACGAGGAAGTCGCGGTACGGCGCGAGGATGGTGGTCTCGACCTGCTGCGTGAAGTGCTTGTCGTCGAGACGCACCGGATGCTCGGCGAGGTTGTCCTGGATCGCGAGCCCGACGGGCGCCATGATGAACAGCGTGAGCACGAGCGCGAGCCCGTAGAGCGCGATGTTCGGCGGGATCTGCTGCGTGCCGAGCGCGTTGCGCAGCAGCGCGAACACGACGGCGAGCTTGAGGAACGACGTGCCGAGCACCACCAGCAGCGGCAGGATCGACAACGCGAACAGCACCACGATCAATTGAACGGGCTGGTCGAGCACGCTCATGCATCACTCCGCGAGAAATCATCATCGGGTGCATTGTGCGGCGCGCGCGCCGCGACGCCCATCCGGCGGAGACCTGAACCGGCGGCGCGCCCGCACGGCTACACGAAGTGCTCGATGCGGATCGCGAGGCGTCCGTCGATGTCGAGCAGCATCCCGCGCGCGAGCGGCCGGCCGCCGATCTTCAGCGTGCACAGGCCGTCGCCGATCGCGGGGCCTTCCAGGATGTCGCCGGGCCTGAGCGCGGCGAGCCGTTCGAGCGGCACGTCGATCGCCGCGGCCTGCGCGATGATCCGCACGCTCGCGTCGAGCGGCAGGACGCCGGGCGGCGTCGGCGCGGGAGCGGCCGGTTCGACGTCCAGCCAGTCGTCAAAGGTTTCCATCGTGACTCCTATCGTGTAGCCGAGCGCGTCGCAGCGGGTGACGCTGGCGAGCGGCCGGTCGGTGAACAGGCCCAGTTCGCCGTCGGCGACGGCGTAGGCGTGGTGCAGCAGCAAAGCGTCGCCGCGGTGCAGGCGCGCGAGCTGTGCGGTGTCGATGCAGCTCCAGCCCGCGATCAACGCCGCGCGCAGCGCCGGCGCGGGCCGGCCGGGCGCGGGCGCATCGAGCGGATCGAGGTCGGCGGCCAGCTGCGCGATCCAGGCGGGCGGCGCATCGAGGATCAGCAGATCGAGCGTCGCGCCGGCGCGTTCGAGGCGCAGCAGCCACCGGTGCGCGATCGGGGAGGCCTCCGGCTCGACGGCCTCGGCGTCCGGCCACGCGAGCCCGGCCGCCGCCGCGCACGGCGCGACGCAGGCCAGGGTCCAGGCGGCCAGCGGCGCGCGCAACTCGTCGGGAACGGCATGCCAGTCGGCGACGGGCAGCACCGGGGCGATCCAGCGGCACCATTGCGCGCTGTCGCACCAGGCGCGCACGACGGCGTCGTCGGCGCGGGCGGTCAGGACCAGGCCCGCGCCGCCGCCGCGGCGAAACAGCAGGGTCAGCGCGTCCGCGTCGCGCCGATACGCGCGGCCGTGCCCGAGCGTGCGCAGGACGGCGGCCGTGTCGGCGTCAAGCGGGATCGGTCGCATCGCGCCAGGTCACGACGGTGGGGCCCGCGAAACGGGCGGCGCAGGCCGCCTCGATCCGCGCGCGATGACGCGCGGCGCGCGCGCGCTGGCCGGCGTTCGCCGGGATGAGCGTGATGATCAGCGTGCCGTGTTGCACGCGCGCCTGCACGACGAGCCCCGCGAAGCGGCCGCCGGTCAGGCGCCAGCTCAGCGCATCCGCGGTGGCGCCGGGCCGCCCGTCGAGCGGTTCGAGGCGGGCCGCCGCCGCGTGCGCGACGGACAGGCGCCGCCGCCGCGCCTCATCGTCGCCGTCACGCGCCGCGTGCTCGTCGCGGGGCTGCGTCAGGCAATCGGCGAAGCGTCGCGCGGCGGCGTCCGGCGCGGCGGCGCGCCGCGATCCGGCGACGCCCGCCGCGCACGCGCCGGCGGGCAGGCCGGGCTTGAACTGAACGGACATCGTGTCACTCCAGCAGGGTCTTGAGTTTTTCGTGATCGATCTGCGCGCGGCGCAGCAGCGCGCGCTGCTGATCGCGTTCGAGCCGCAGCTCCGTGCATTGCGCGTCGACCAGCTCGACGCGATCGACGAGCGTCTGGTCGCGATGGTGATAGCCGGCCAGCTCGTGCTTGAGCATTTGCAGCGAGGCGTGATCGTGCACCCCGTCGACGGCGATGCAGGTGCGCCAGGCATTCCATAGCGCACGCCGCTCGTCGAGCAAGGCGGCCTTGTCGGCGAGCAGCGCGGTTTCGCGCTGGTCGAGCAGCGCAAGCGCGGCGCGGATGTTGCGTTCGCGCCGCACCTTGAGCGCCATGAGCGTGGTCAGGGTCGAGCGTCCACCGTGTTCCATAACTGTTCGAGCGTTTGGTCGAAAGAGGTTTTATCCGTGACGGATTGACAGAGGAATTGCCGGATCGCCTCGCGGCGGGCGAGGGCGTCGTCGGCTTCGGGATCGGCGCCGTGCCGATATTCGCCGACCCGCACGAGCAGTTCGATGTCGCGATACACGGCGTCCAGCCGGCGCAGCCGCGCCGCGCCGTCGCGATGGCGTGCGGCGACGATCCGGCTCATCACGCGGCTCACGCTCGCGCCGATGTCGATCGCCGGATAGTGGTTCGCCTCGGCGAGCTTGCGCGACAGCACGATGTGGCCGTCGAGGATCGAGCGCACCTCGTCGGCGACGGGTTCGTTCAGGTCGTCGCCTTCGACGAGCACCGTGTAGAGGCCCGTGATGCTGCCCGTGGCGGCCGGGCCGGCGCGTTCGAGCAAGCCCGGCAGGCGCGCGAAAAAGCTGGGCGGATAGCTGCCGGCGGCGGGCTTCTCGCCGGCGGCGAGACCGATTTCGCGGGCGGCGCGCGCGAAGCGGGTCAGCGAATCCATCATCAGCAGCACGTCGCGGCCCTGGTCGCGGAAGTGCTCGGCGATCGCGGTGGCGGTATAGGCCGCCTTCAGCCGTTCGAGCGCGGGGCGATCGGAGGTGGCCACCACGACGATCGCGCGCGCGCGCGCCTCGGGCGTGAGCGTGTGTTCGAGATACTCGCGCACCTCGCGCCCGCGCTCGCCGATCAGTGCGAGCACGGTCACGTCGGCGAGGCTGCCGTCGCAGATCATGCCGAGCAGCGTGCTCTTGCCGCCGCCGGCGGCCGCGAAGATGCCCACGCGCTGGCCGCGTCCGCAGGTCAGGAGGCCGTCGATCGCGCGCACGCCGAGCGGCAAGGGCGTGTCGATGATCGCGCGTTGCAGCGGATCGGGCGCGGCGCGCGCCAGATCGACCCAGGCGGCACCGTCCGGCGCCGGCGGGCCGGGGTCGATCAGACGGCCGAGGCCGTCGACCACGCGGCCGAGCAGGAACGCGCCGACCGGGATCCGGTGCGCGCGGCCGAGCGGCCGAACCGCGCAGCCGGCGGCGATGCCGCGCGGTTCGGCGAACGGTGACAGCAGCGCGGTGTCGCCCTCGATCGACACGACCTCGGCGTCGATGCCGGCGGGTTCGAGGCGGCAGAGGTCCGCGAGCCCGACGTGCGGCAGCGTCGCGCGCAAGAGCGTCGGGCCGACCTCGGTCACGCGGCCGAAGCGCTGCTGCGCAGCGGGCGCATCGCCGCGCGGCGCGAGGCGCGCGGCGACGCGCGCGCGCAATGGGTCGAGGTCAGGCAAGCGCATCGGCGGGCTCCCCGATCAGGTCGACGGTGCCGATCACGCGAAGCTCGGCTTCGTCGCCGATCTCCTGGAACGACAGCACGGCGAGGCCGCCGAATTCGCGCTCGACCATCTTGCGGATGAAGCGGCGCACGTCGACCGCCGTCAGCAGCACGATGCGGCGCAGGTCGGCGTCGGCGAGCGCGGCGCGGATCCGGGCGAGAATGGCGCGGTTGGCTTCGGCGCCCAGCGACGAATAGGAGCCGGCGGCGGTCTGGCGGATCGACTCGCGCACCATCGCCTCGATCCGGTCGCCGATCATCCAGCCGCTGATCCATGCCTGCCCGGCGCGATAGCGCGCGCCGATGTGGCGGCGCAGCGCGATGCGCACGTACTCGACCAGCATCACGGGATCCTTCTCGCGCGGCGCCCATTCGATCAGCGCCTCGAAGATGCTGCGCAGGTCGCGCACCGAGATGCCTTCCTCGACGAGCCGCTGCAACACGTCGGCGATCCGTCCGATCGGCATCTGGCGCTGCACTTCCTTCACGAGTTCCGCGTAGCGCGCTTCCATCGCATCCATCAGGAAACGGGTTTCCTGCACGCCGACGAACTGGCTCGCGAAGCGCTCGACGACGAGCGACAGGCAGTGGACGATGCGCGCTTCGTCCCGATGCAGCACGATGCCGAGCGCGGCCAGCGTCTCGGCTTGCCCCGGTGCGATCCAATGCAGGCGCAGCTTGCCGAACGGCAGGGTGTCGACGCGCTCGCTGTGGGCGACGCGCGCGCCGCGCGCATCGGCGAGCAGCAGGTCGCGCGGCACGGTGAGCGCCAGCACGGGTTCCTGGTACAGCAGCACCTCGACCGTGCCGGCGTCGAGGCCGGCCGAGGCCTGCAGGTGGATGTCGGGCAAGGGCAGGCCCAGCTGCTCGAAGGTGCGCCAGCGCAGCGCTTCGAGCGCATCGGCCAGCTTGTCGGCGCGCGCGGCGGATTCCGCGAAGCGGATCATCAGCGGCACGGCGCCCGGCGTCATCGCGGTGCCGGCCGGGCCGCCGCCGGGCGCAGCGCCCGCCGCCGCGGCGCCCGCGGCATGCGC
>NZ_JBXAPG010000070.1:0-27730 GCF_058803765.1 Burkholderia sp. GW821-FHT14F03 | reverse complement strand
GCGCCCGACGGCGCGGGCGGCGCGGCGTGCAGCGCGTCGGCGGCGGTATCGCTCATCGCGCCGCTCAGAGCAGGCCGGCCTGGCGCAGCAGCCTGCCCGCCTGGCTGTCGTCGCCGAGCTGCTGGAACGTCAGTGCGGGCGGGCTCAGCTGGTCGAACGGCTTCAGCAGCGGGTCGGGTGCGACGCCGGCATGCAGCGGGTACTCGAAGCTGATGTGGCCTTTCGCCATCAGGTTCTGCGCGCGCTCGCCGACCAGGTAGGCGAGGAACTTCTGCGCTTCGGCCGTATGCTTCGAGGCCTTCAGCACCGCGGCGCCCGACACGTTGACGAGGCCGCCGACATCGCCGTTCGAGAAGTGGAACAGCGCGCTGCGGGTCGACTTGTCGCCGAGTTCGGCGTGCAGGCGCGCCCAGTAGTAGTTGTTGATGATGCCGGTCACGACGCCGCCGCGGTTGACGGCAGCCGTCACGCCTTCGTCGTCGTCGAAGATCTGCGCATTGGCCTTGAGGCCTTTCAGCCATTGCAGCGTCGCGGCCTCGCCCTTGAGCGCGAGCACGCCGCTCACGAGCGGCAGGAAGTCGGCGTCGCTCGGCGCGATGCCCACCTTGCCCTTCCATTCCGGCTTCGCGAAGTCGAGCAGCGACGGCGGCAGCTGCTGCGGCTGGATCTTCGCGGTGTTGTAGACGATCACGTTCTCGCGCGCGAGCACGCCGACCCAGCTGCCGTCGGGCGCGTTGTAGCGGGCCGGCACGGTCTGCAGCGTCGCCGCGTCGACCTTGGCGAGCAGGCCCTTCTCGTCGAGCAGCACGAGTTCCGGCGAATTCTCGGTGAAGTACACGTCGGCCGGCGTGCGGTCGCCCTCGGCGACGAGCTGCGCGGCGAGCGCCGGGCCTTCGCCCGTGCGGACCTTCACGCTGATCCCGCTTTGCGCCTCGAAGTCCTTGACGAGCTGGTTGACCACTTGTTCGTGCTGCGCGCTGTAGAGCGTGAGCGTCGCGGCATCCGCGAGATGGTTGGTCAGCGCGCCCGTCAACACGAGCGAGGCGACGGCCGCCAGCGTGCGGCGGCGGAGAGAGGATCGGTTCATGGCGTGGGCAGTTCCTTGGTGATCGGGTCTGGGTAGAGAGTGGGGGGCGGAGCGCGACGCCGTTCAGGCGTCGAACAGCTCCGCACCGATGTAGGAACCCGGCTTCGCGCCCGGCGGGCACGCGAAGATCGCGCTGCCGACGTGGGTCGTGAACTGGTTCATGATGTCCATCCTGGCGAGCTTCTCGTTGATCGGAATGAAGCCCTTGCGCGGGTCGCGCTGGTGCGCGACGAACATCAGCCCCGCGTCGTACTCGGTCTGCTGGCGCCACGGCGGCCAACGCTCGATGTAGAACCCGGTGCTGTCGTTGTACGAGTACGCGCGGCGCAGGATCTGCGCGCCGTTGTTGGTCTCCGCCGCGGCGAGGCGCGCATGCGAGTTGTCCGGGATCACCGGATTGCCGTCCTTGTCCGCCGCGTCCAGGTCGAGCGGCTCGAACTCGCGCTGCTTGCCGAGCGGCGCGCCGCTGTACTTGTGGCGGCCGACCACCTGTTCCTGGAAGCCGAGTTCCGTGTTGTCCCAGTGTTCGAGCGTGATGCGGATCCGGCGCACGACCGTGTAGGTGCCGTTCTTCATCCACGCCGGGCCTTCGTCGCCCGCCCACACGTAGGCGTTCATCGCGGCCGGGTCGGACTTCGGCGGATTGTTGGTGCCGTCCTTGAAGCCCATCAGGTTGCGCGGCGTCTCGCCCGGCTTGCCCGAGATGAAGCCGGCCTGGCCCCAGCGCATCTGCGTCGCGTTCGCGCCGAGGCGCGCGAGCTGGCGCACCGCGTGGAACGCGACCTGCGCGTCGTTCGCGCAGGCCTGGATGAACAGGTCGCCGCCCGTCTTCTCCGGCAGCAGCTGGTCGCCGTTGAAGCGCGGCAGGTCGACGAGCGCGGCCGGCCGGCGCTGCGCGAGACCGTAGCGGTCCTTGCCCGCGGCACTGAACAGGCCGGGCCCGAAGCCGAATGTGATCGTGAGGCCGGCCGCATCGAGGCCGAGCGATTCGCCCGAATCGACGGGCGGCTTGTCGTCGCCGGCCGCCTGCAGCGGCTGCGCGGGCTCGCCGCGCGTCAGGCGCGCGGCCGCATCGGTCCAGGTCTTCAGCAGCGCGATCAGGTCGGCGCGCGTCGCGGCCGTCAGATCGAAGGCGGCGAAGTACGCGTGGCTTTGCTGCGGCGTCACGATGCCGCCCTGGTGCGCGCCGTAGAACGGCTCGACCGCGCCGCTCGCGGCGGCGGGCGGCGCGGCCTGCGCCGCCTGGACGACGGGCGCCGCGCCGGCCGCGAGGCCCGCCGCGACGGCCGCGCCGCCTGCCTTCAGGAAGCCGCGCCGGGCGGGGCGCGGAGGGGAGTTGAGATCGTTGGCCATGATGGAACCTACTTGGCGAGCACCAGGGTGTTGACGTCGTCTTCCACGTAGTAGAAGCCGTCGCCTTCCGGAGTCATGAGGATGCCGAACAGGTCGCCGTTGCCCGGGGGCGACTGCGCCTTGTCGGTATCGATCCAGCGCGCGTACAGCTGCTTGCCGGCGACCGGATCGACCTCGACCACCTGGCCGTTCAGCGCGTTGGTCACGAGCAGGTGGCCGTTCGGCGCGGTGGTCAGCGCGAGCGGGCGGCGCAGGAAGCCGTCGGCGGTCACTTGCCGGCCGACGCCCGCGCTCGTGTCGCGCGTGAGCGGATCGTCGATCTCGACGATGCGGTTGCCGATCGCATCCGACACATAGAGCTTCTTCTGGTCGCCGGACAGCGCGAGGCCGGTCGGGCCGACCAGGAACACGCCCTTGTCCGCCTGCGCGCCGAGGCCGCTCGCGACCACCGTTTCCTGGCGCACGACGGGCGGCTTGCCGTCCGGGATGTCGAGCTCCATGCGCAGCACCGTGGCCTGCTTGAACACGGGCGGGTTGCCGTCCGCGCCGCCGACCCCGAAGCCCGCGTTGCTGACGAACAGCGTCGCGCGGTTGCCCTGGTCGACCACCGCCATGTTGCCCCACGGGTCGTTGATGTTCGGGCTCACGAAGGTCGACGCGACCTTGCCCTGGTTGTCGAGCACGATCATGCAGCCCGCGCCCTTGGTGTTGGTCATGCCGTCGTTGCTCGGCGTGCTGCCGACGATCACCCAGCCGGACTTCAGCACGGTCATCGCGGTGGCGAGGCCGACGCCGCCGGGGCAGCCCTTCAGGTCGCGCGGCACGGTCGCGAACACGCTCAACTGCCTGGTCGACGGCCGGTACGTGACGATCGTGCTGCCGGTGCCTTGCAGGTTGGCCGAGTTGTTGAAGTTGTCGACCAGCACGTCGCCCTGCTGGAGCGCGCCCGACGTGACGGGCGAGATCGCGAGCGCGTAGGGATTCTGGTCGCCGTTGTCGGGCACGGTGTTGACCAGCGTGGTGTGACGATGCAGCGTTTCAAGGAAGCCCTGGGGCTCGGCGTGCGCGAGGCCGGCGGCCGCGAGCGCGAAGCCGGCGGCGAGCACGCGCAGCGTGCGGCGCGGCGACGGGTGGAACGAAAACGGGACCATCGATGTATCTCCTGACTGGCGCGCCGCCGTGGGCGGGCGGCGCGCGGAACAAACTGGGCCGCGCCGATCAGAACGTGATCGTCGTGCGCATGCCGATCACGAACGTATTGCGCAGCGGCTGCGTCTGGTCGACCGGATTCTGGCCGGCGCCCGCATTGAAGGTGTACTGCGCGTCGGCCTGCAGCTGCCACCACTGGTTGACCTGGTACTGATAGGTCGCCTCGATCGTGGTTTCGCTGGTGCGCACGCCGTACGGGCCGAGCGCCGCGTAGTCCTGGTCGATGGCGGTCACGTGATTGCCGACCTTCAGGTACGTGACGGCGAGCCCGACGCTGTCGTTGTCGCGGCCTTCGAACGGCCCCTTCAGCACGACGCCGACATTGGCCGCGAGGCTGACGAGGTTGCGGTCGCCCGGCGCGCCCATCACGCGCGCGAACACGCCGAGGCTTTTCGCGCCGGTCGGGTCCGGACGCCAGAGCATCTGGTCGGCAACCGCGTAGAGGCTGTAGTCGCCGTGATGCTGCTGGTTGACGCCCGTCGACGACGAACTCGCGAGCGACTGGCCGCTGGTGTCGATCTGCGGATCGTTGAAGCGGCCGTTGTGATACCAGACGCCGACCTTGTAGGTGCCGGGCAGGCCCGTCGACGGGCCCAGGTCCATCTGGCCTTCGGACGGCTGGTTGAGCGCGTACTGCAACTCGCCGATGAACAGCGTGCCGTTGTGCAGGTTGAAGTTGGTGCCGCTCAGGTTGTTCGGGTTGTTGCCGAGCGGATCGCCGTCGAACACGCCGGCGAGGCCGGTGATGGACGGCGTGATCTGGCCGCGCACGCGCACGCCGAGGCCGGCGAGCGGATACGCGGGGCCGCCGTTGGGCAGGTCGTACGAGGGCAGCGACGGCCAGCCGAACATCGTGTTGACGAAGGTCGCCGCGTACTGGCTGACGATGAATTCCTGGTCGAGGCTCTGCTGACCGATCTTGACGTCGAGGCGCTTGTTGAAGAACGACTGCTGATACCACAGCTCCCACAGGCGGGTGGTGTCCTGCGCCTCGATGCCGCTCGCGGTGTTCAGCGTGCCGAGGTTGTACTGGCTCAGGTTGCGGCCGTGGATGTTCAGCGCGCTGGCGTTGAAGGTGCCGCCGGGCAGGCCGAATGCCTTTTGCGTGTCGACGCTCAGGGTGGCGGTGGTCAGGCCGTCATAGGTGCCGCCGCGATTGAGGCCGCCGCGCAGGTTCGCGAGATACTCGCTGACCTCGGTGACGGCGAGCGTGGCGCCGTAGTGGGCGAGCCACGGCCGGACCCCGCCCATGTCGCCGAGCAGGTTCTGGCGCGACCATACGCCGGTCCATTGGCTCGCCGGCTTCGCCTGGATCGCGAGGTCGGCTTCCGGCGCTTCGGGGAGCGCATCGGGCGACACCTCGGCGTGGGCGGCAGTGCTGAGCAGCCACGCGCAGGCGAGTGCCGCCTGGCGGGCCGTCATGCGCGGACGTTGGCGGACCTGGCGTCCAAATGACGACGCGAATTTCATGCAACTCCCTTTTTATTCTCAACGCGGGTTAATGCATTCGCATTAACCGGCATACACGATGGAACCCCGGCGCGACACGCGTTTCGACGTGTTGCGGGCGCATCGTATGCAGGCGGAATCGTGAAGTCAATACAAATGAGAATGATTCTCGTATAGATTACTGAACGTAATGACGGGGCTTACGGAGGGAGGAAGCGGGGTGTTTTGACGTAAGTAAAATGAAATGGTCTATGTAATGTATTTGATGGTTTTGAAGCGTGCTTTGAAATGAATTTCTGAAGATTTCTTCAGTTGTCTATTCGTCAATCATGAATTGAAGATATTCGGTTTTGGATTGAATTGTTTTGAAGCGCGCGCGATGGGAATCAAGGGAAGGCGGGATGCGGGCGGCGCGCACGCGATGGAGTTGGAGGTGATTCGCGATGCGCTCCGCATGCTCGATGCGCGCGATCGTGCAATCACGTCGTGGCTGCGCGATAGCGTGACGCCTGCCGCGGCGGCGCTCGATGCGATTCGTCCCGGGCGCGGACGGTTGAAGACGTGCGCGCCGTGTTTGCGCAACGCCGCGCCGCACGTTCGTGAGCGGCGGGGGGGTATTCCGGCAGGGGGCGCGGCGTCGGGCGATCAGATCGAGCGGGGCGCGGCACGGGACGAGGTGCCGGCGGCCTTGTGCATGACGTATTACGGTCGCCGCAGCACCCGTCGCGTCGAGAATCCCGTCGTGTGCCGAGTCGGTCAGGATGCCGAGCGGGATCGGGACGATGGGAGCCCCGACCGAGCCGTTCGCGCAAGACTCACCGGAATGAACTGTGTGCTGCGCGCGTGGCGGCGGGTGTGCCTCCCGTACACGCGATGCATGCCGGGCTTGAATCCCCGGGCCGGGAATCGGGCCGCGCCGTGCGCGACGGCGCCCCCGGTTCCCATGGACACGGCCGGCGCGCGGCCGGCCGCCCCACTCAGCGCGCGTCCCGCGCGAACAGGCTCGCGATCCCGCCCAGCACGCAGATCACCGCGACATACACGGCCGGCGCGAGCGGATTCGATTTCATCATCAGCGACACGATCACCGGCGTGAGCCCGCCGAACACCGCATACGCCACGTTGTACGAGAACGAGATGCCCGAGAAGCGCACGATGGGCGGAAAGCTCTTCACCATCACGAACGGCACCACGCCGATCGTGCCGACGAGGAACCCCGAGAGCGCATACAGCGGCACGAGTTTCGACGTATCGATCGCGAGCTGCGAGAACAGCGTGTAATAGCAGCCGGCGAGCAGGAGGCCGCCGATCAGCAGCACGGGCCGCGCGCCGATCCGGTCGGCGAGCGAGCCGGCCGTGATGCAGCCGGCCGTCAGGCACAGCGTCGCGATGCTGTTCGCGAACAGCGCCTCGGCGGCCGCGAGGTGGAACTGCTTCTGCAACAGGCTGGGCGTCATCAGGATCACGACCACGATCGCGGCCGACAGCATCCAGGTGAGCAGCATCGACACCAGCACCGCGCGCCCGTGATCGCGCAGCACCGCCTTCATCGGGATCTCGGCGGCGAGCGTCTTCTTCGCCTTCATCTCGGCGAACACCGGTGTCTCGTGCAGCCAGCGCCGCAGGTACACGGAGAACAGGCCGAACAGGCCGCCCAGCAGGAACGGGATGCGCCACGCGAACGCGGCGACCTCGGCGGGCGCGTAGCGGCTGTTGATCGCGGTCGCGACCAGCGAGCCGAGCAGGATGCCGGCCGTGAGGCCGGCGGTCAGCGTGCCGCACGCGTAGCCGATGCGGCGCGACGGCACGTGCTCGGACACGAACACCCAGGCGCCCGGCACTTCGCCGCCGACCGCGGCGCCCTGCAGCACGCGGAACAGCAGCAGCAACACCGGCGCGAGGATGCCGATGCTGTCGTAGGTCGGCAGCAGGCCCATCAGCAGCGTCGGCACCGACATCAGCAGCACGCTGAGCGTGAACATGCGCTTGCGCCCGACCAGGTCGCCGAAGTGGGCCATGATGATGCCGCCGAGCGGGCGCGCGAGATAGCCGGCCGCGAAGATGCCGAAGGTCTGCAACTGGCGCAGCCAGTCGGGAATGTCGTGCGGGAAGAACAACTGGCCGATCGCGGGCGCGAAGAACACGAAGATGATGAAGTCGTAGAACTCCAGCGCGCCGCCCAGCGCGGCGAGGCCGAGGGTCTTGTAGTCCTGGCGGGTGAGTGGTCGTTCTGCGGCGCGTGCGGCGCCGCTCAATTCGGATGCGTGCATGTCAGGGCGATCAGGGTTCGCGTGTTATTTATTGTCGGACGCCGCATGGGCGGCGGCAGGTCGTCGCAACGGCAGCGCCGGCGCCGGGTGAAGCACGGCGCACGAACCGCGCGGGCCGCGAGACGGCGCGCGGCCGGACGGCGAGGCGGAGCTTGACGCGGGCCGGACGATTCTACAGGAGCGTGGGGCGCGCTCCGGCACGTGTTTCCCCGGATATCGAGGACGCGCGCGGCCCTGTTCGCGCGCGCCGGAACCCGGTTGCGGCGCGGCGGCTCAGTGGCCGGCGAGCGTGTCGATCGGCTTGAACGCGCCGCGCTCGACCCGGTAGATCGTCACGGGCGCGTCGCGCAGGTCGCCGTGCGCGTCGTACGCGATCCGGTCGGCGGACACACCCTTGATCGCCACCTTGGCCACGTACGGCCCATACACCTTCGGATCGGTCGAATTGGCGTTCTTCATGGCGGTCAGGAGCGCGATCGTGCCGTCGTACGCATAGGGCGAATAGGTGATCACGTCCTCGTTGAAGCGCGCCTTGTAGCGCGCCGCATAACCCGCGAAGCCCGGCATCTTCTCCTTGGGCAGGCCGCCCATGTAGACGATCGCGCCTTCCGCCGCGTCGCCGCCGACCTTGAGGAAGGTCGGCGAACGCGACATCTCGCCTGTCACGAACGCGGCCTTGATGCCGAGCTGGCGCATCTTGCGGATCATCGGCGACGATTGCGCGTCGCCGCCGCCGTAGAAGATCGCATCGGGATTGAGGCCCTTCAGGTTGGTCAGGATCGCCGCGAAGTCGAGCGCCTTGTCGTTCGTGAAGTCGCGCTTGACGATCGCGCCACCCGCCGCCTGCACCGCGCTCGCGAATTCGTCGGCGATGCCCTGGCCGTACGCGGTGCGGTCGTCGATGATCGCCACGCGCGTGTAGTGCAGCGTCTTGACCGCATAGGTGCCGACGATGCGGCCCGCCTGCGCGTCGCTCGTGAGCAGGCGGAAGGTGGTCTTGTAGCCGCGCGCGGTGTACTGCGGCGAGGTCGCCATCGAGATCTGCGGCAGCCCCGCGCGGTCGTAGAGGTCGGAGGCCGGGATGCTCGTGCCCGAGTTGAAATGGCCGATCACGCCGCGCACGTCGTCGTCGATCAGGCGCTGCGCGACCGTCGTGCCGGTGCGGGGATCGGCCTGGTCGTCCTGCGAATCGAGCACGACGGTGACGGGGTGGCCGCCGATCACCGGATGCGTCGCATTGAAGTCGGCGATCGCGAGCTGCACGCCTTTCTGCATGTCCGCGCCGTAATTGGCCTGCGGTCCGGTGAGCGGCGCGGCGAAGCCGATCTTGACCACGTCGGCGGCGTTCGCCTGGACGGCGGAGAACGCGGCGAGCGCGGCGGTCGCGGCCAGCGCGAAGTGCGATACCTTCAGCTTCACTTTCACTTCCCCTTTGCGTGATGGGCCGGTGGTGGGCCGCCGGCCGGTTGGCGATGAATCCGGAGGCGCGCCCGGCGTCGCGCTGTGCCGCAATCGGCGCATCCGCGACGCCTTGGCGAGGGCTGCCGTGCGGCCCGTCGGACGGGTGGCGGCACCCTGCAGGCGCATTCCGGAACGCAGTCTAGGTAGCGAAAATCCGGCCGTCTTGCGCGATCCGCACGTGGCGCGCGACGATTTCGGCATATCGGCGGTTACCCTGATATATGCCGAAATCGTCATGCGCCGCGCGTAATGCCGCCAAGACGCGAGGGGGCGCCATTTTTACGATGGCGGCATGAAAACACTCGAGTACATCGATTCGCACACGGGCGGTGAACCTACCCGCCTCGTCGTGTCGGGGGGGCCGGATCTCGGCGGCGGCGCGCTGGCCGAGCGGCTCGAACGCTTTCGCGCGGAGCATGACGACTGGCGCGCGGCGATCGTCACGGAGCCGCGCGGCTCCGACGTGGTGGTCGGCGCCCTGCTGTGCGAGCCGGTCGATCCCGGCTGTGCCGCGGGCGTCATTTTCTTCAACAACGTCGGCTATCTCGGCATGTGCGGCCACGGCACGATCGGCCTCGTCCGCTCGCTCGCGCACCTGGGGCGCATCGGGCCGGGCGCGCACCGGATCGAGACGCCGGTGGGCGTCGTCGAGGCGACGTTGAACGCCGACGGCTCGATCGCGGTGCGCAACGTGCCCGCGTATCGCTACCGTCGGGCGGTGACGGTCGACGTGCCGGCGCATGGCCCGCTCGTCGGCGACATCGCCTGGGGCGGCAACTGGTTTTTCCTGGTCGCCGAGCACGGCCGCGCGCTCGATCCCGCCCATCTCGCCGAGTTGACGGCGTTCACCTCGGCGATCCGCGACGCGCTCGTCGCGCAGGGCATCACCGGCGCGCGCGGCGCGCTGATCGATCACATCGAGCTGTTCGGTCCGCCCTCGCGCGCGGGGCTCGACAGCCGCAACTTCGTGCTGTGTCCGGGCCGCGCGTACGACCGCTCGCCGTGCGGCACCGGCACGAGCGCGAAGGCCGCGTGCCTGGCCGCCGACGGCAAGCTCGCGGCGGGCGGCGTATGGCGGCAGGAAAGCATCATCGGCAGCGTGTTCGAGGCGCGCTACGCGCCGCATCCCGAGCGCATCGAAGGCGAGCCGGCGATCGTGCCGACGCTCACCGGACGCGCGCACATCATGGCGGAAGGGCGGCTGTGCTTCGAGGCGGACGATCCGTTCGCGCGCGGCATCCGGCTGGGCTGATGGCGCGCGCGGACGTCATCGTCGTCGGCGCGGGGATCGTCGGCGCGGCGTGCGCGGCGGAGTTGGCCGCGCGCGGGCTGCGGGTCGCGGTGGTGGACTCGGGCGGGATCGGCGGCGGTGTCACGGCGGCCGGCATGGGGCATCTCGTCGTGATGAACGATACGCCGGCCGAGTTCGCGCTGTCGCGCTATTCGCTCGAGCTGTGGCATGCGCTCGCGCCGCAGCTGCGCGAGCGCGATGCGTTCGTCCGCTGCGGCACGCTGTGGGTGGCCGCCGACGACGAGGAGCTGGCGGCGGCGCGCGCGATGCAGGCGGGCCTGGCGGCCGGGCACGTCGCGGCGGCGCTGATCGATGCGCACGAGCTGCGCGCGCGCGAGCCCGCGCTGGCGCCCGGGCTCGCGGGCGGGCTGCTGGTCGAGCGCGACAGCATCGTCTATGCACCGGCGGCGGCCGAGTGGCTGCTGACGCGTTCGCCGGGCGCGGCGCGCATCGCATTGCACCTGCATGCCGAGGTGATCGAGGTCGAGCGCGGCGCGGTGCGGCTCGCGGGCGGCGCGCGGCTCGGCGCCGCGCAGGTCGTGCTCGCGAACGGCATCGACGCGCGGCGTTTCGCGCCCTGGCTGCCGCTCGTGCCGAAGAAGGGCCACCTGTTGATCACCGATCGCTATCCGGGCACGCTGTCGCACCAGTTGCTGGAACTGGGCTATATCAAGAGCGCGCATCACGCGACCGGCACCTCGGTCGCGTTCAACGCGCAGCCGCGCCCGACCGGCCAGTTGCTGATCGGCTCGTCGCGGCAGTTCGACACGACCGATCCGGCGGTCGAGCTGCCGGTGCTCGCGCGCATGCTCGCGCGCGCGGCGCGCTACTTGCCGGGCCTGCCGGCGCTGCACGCGCTGCGCGCCTGGACGGGATTTCGCGCGACCACGCCCGACGGGCTGCCGCTGATCGGCCCGGCGGGGGACGCGCAGCCCGGCGTCTGGCTCGCGACCGGGCACGAGGGGCTCGGCGTGACCACCTCGCTCGCGACCGCGAAGCTGCTGGCCGCGCAGCTGTGCGGCGAGACGGCCGCGATTCCGGGCGCGCCCTACCTGCCGGCGCGCCTGTTGGCCGGAGCCTGCCATGCGTGACGCGAACCTGACCTTGACGATCGACGGCCGGCCCTTGACGGTCGCGGCGGGCAGCACGGTGGCGGCGGCGCTGGTGCTGGCGGGCGGCGTGCGCGGCACGCGCGCGTCGGTGAGCGGCGCGCCGCGCACGATGGTGTGCGGGATGGGCGTGTGCCAGGAATGCCGCGTGACGATCGACGGCCGCGCGCATGTGCTGGCCTGCCAGACGCTCTGCCGCGACGGCATGGCGGTCGACACGACTTTCAATGGGCAAGCGGGATGAATCCACATTACGACGTCGCGATCGTGGGCGCGGGGCCGGCCGGGCTGGCCGCCGCGCATGCGGCCGCGCAGCGGGGCGCGCGCGTGGCGGTGCTCGACGACAATCCGCTGCCGGGCGGCCAGATCTGGCGGCAGGGCCCGGTGTTCGGCGCGGCCGCGCCGCTGAGCGCGGCGCTGCGCGCGCTCGCGGCGCAGCCGTCGGTCACGTGGTGGCGGCGCGCGCGCGTCGCGGCGGTGCTGCCGGGCCGTGCGCTGCTCGTCGACGCCGACGACGCAGGCGGGGTCAGGCTTGGCTACGCGCGCCTGATACTCGCGACCGGCGCGCGCGAGCGCCTGCTGCCGTGCCCGGGCTGGACGCTGCCCGGCGCGACGGGCGCGGGCGGGCTGCAGGCCCTGATCAAGGGCGGCATGCCGGTGCGCGGCGAGCGCATCGTGATCGCGGGCAGCGGGCCGTTGCTGGTGGCGTCGCTCGCGACCGCGCAGGCGGCCGGCGCGCAGGTGGTCGCGGTGGTCGAGCAGGCGTCGCTCGGCGCGCTGGTCCGTTTCGGGCTGTCGCTCGCGGCGACGCCGTCGAAGCTCGCGCAGGCGGCGCGCCTGACGCGCGGCTTCGCCGGCACGACCTACCTGACGGGCAGCGTCGTGCGCGAGATACGCGGCGACGGGCGCGTGCAGGCGGTGGTGGTCGAGACGCCGCGCGGCACGCGCGTGATTCCGTGCGACCGGGTTGCCTGCGGCTATGGCCTCGCGCCCAACACCGGGCTCGCACGCGCACTGGGCTGCGCGCTCGACGACGATGCGATCGCCGTCGACGCGGAGCAGCGCACCTCGGTCGACGCCATCTACGCGGCGGGCGAGTGCACGGGCGTGGGCGGCATGGAGTTGGCGCGCGTCGAGGGCGAACTGGCCGGCTGGGCGGCCGCCGGCGCGACCGCGAGCGACTGGGCCGCGCCGCCCCTCGCGCGGCTGCGGCGCAGCCGCGACGCCTGGCGCGGCTTCGCGGCGCGCGTCGCGCGCGCGTTCGAACTGAGCGACGCGGCGCGCGCGCTGCCGGCCGACGATACCGTGCTGTGCCGCTGCGAGGATGTCACGGTGGGCGCGGTGCGCGTCCATGCGAGCGCGCGCGAGGCGAAGCTGCAGACTCGCTGCGGGATGGGGGCGTGCCAGGGGCGGATATGCGGCGCGGCGCTGCGCACCTATTTCGATTGGGACGAGGCGACGCCGCGTCCGCCGTTCGCGCCGATGCCGATCGCCACGCTGTGCGCGGCGGCCGACGAGGCGCTTCTATAATCGACACGATGCCTACCGATGCGCGAGACCCGGGATGATGACCTTGCTTGCCGTACCGCCTGCGACCTTGCCTGACTCAGCGCGCCCCATGCCGGACGACGGGGGCTTCGCGGCGATGCTCGCGCATTTCTCGCTGCTCGAACCGGTGTTCGACGCGCTGCCCGACGTCGCGTTCTTCGTGAAGGACGTGAACGCGCGCTACGCGCTCGTCAACCGCACGCTGGCGCTGCGCTGCGGCTACAAGGACAAGCGCGCGCTGTATGGCAAGGCCGCCGACGAGGTGTTTCCGCGGCGTTTCGGCCGCAGCTACGTCGAGCAGGACATCGCGATCATCGGCGCGGGCCAGCAGTTGACCGACCAGCTCGAACTGCATCTTTACCCGGGCCGCCAGCCCGGCTGGTGCCTGACCTGCAAGGAGCCGCTGCGCGACGCGCGGGGGCGGGTGGTGGGGCTCGTGGGCATTTCGCGCGACCTGAAGGCGCATGAAGGGTCGCATCCGGCGTACAGCCGGCTCGCCGACGTGGTGCAGTACATCCAGGAGCATTACGTGCAGCCGCTCAACCTCAAGTATCTGGCGGGCATGGCGGGGATGTCGGTCGCGCAGCTCGAGCGCTATTTCCACAAGGTGTTCCACCTGACGCCGCGCCAGGTGCTGCTCAAGACGCGCCTCGACGCGGCGACCGCGCTGCTCGTCAGCCACGACAAGGTGACGGACGTGGCGGCGCTGTGCGGCTACACGGACCATAGCGCGTTTACGCGGCAGTTCAAGGCGACGGTGGGGGTGACGCCGACCGAGTATCGGCTGATGTTGCAGGGGGAGCGCGGCGCGTAGCCGCGCGGCGCCATGCAAACGGCCGGCGCAAGGCCGGCCGGATCGGGTGGGATGCGGGCGTCGCCGCTCAGCGGTAGCCGAGCCCCTTCAGGACGGCGCTGCCGTCGGCGGTCAGGCGGAAGCTGGGTACGGCGTCGGCGTCGGCGCCGGCATTCACCATCTCGATGAGGCCGGCTTCCTGCAGTGCGGGCAGCTCGGGTTTCGCGCTGGCGCTGATCGGGGCGTGCAGCAGGACCAGCAGCGTTGCGATTTCGTGATGGCTGAGCAGACGGCGCAGCATCGTCTTCCTGGCCTGGGGGACGGCCTGGCGGTCCGCGGGTGTTTCAACGGCGCTCATGGCTTACCTCCTGTCTGGATATGGTTGCGGATGGTGCCGGCCAAAGCTTAAACGATTCTTAAAACCGCCGCTCGCGACCGTCCGGCGCCCGCTTGATCGATGACAGAATGTAACGGCGGCCGGCCCGGCCGGAACCGGATCCACGCCGCCAGCGCTCAATCCGCGGGCGCGCGCCGCTGCGCCTGCGCGGCGAGCCGCACCGCCGCGTTGGCCGCGCCGTAGCCGTCGTAGCCGCCGCGCCGCTCGACCAGTTCGAACGAAAAGCGCTCGTCGATCCGCTCCGTATACGCATGCAGGAACTCGCCGCCGGCGTCGTCGCGGTCGTACAGCAGGTGATGGCGGCGCAGCGTGTCGAGACGCGCGTCGCACAGCGCGTAGCGCGCGGCGAGGTCGTCGTAGTAGTTCGACGGGATGCGCAGGAACGGCACGCCGTCCGCCATGAAGGCCGCGACCGCGCGCACGATGTCGTCGGTGCGGAACGCGACGTGGTTGAGGCCCGGCCCGTGGTAGCGGTCCAGCGCATGAGCGACCGCTGTGTGGCGATCGACCGAGGCGTTGAACACCATCCGCACCGAGCCGTCGGCGCTGCGCACCGCTCGGCTGCGCATCAGTCCATAAGGGTCAGGTACCAGCCAGTCGCGCTCCGCGTCGAAGCCGAACGCGGCCCGGAAGTAGAGCACCCAGGTGTCGAGCGCGTCGGCGGGCAACGAGAGGCACACATGGTCGATCGCGGCGAGGGGGCCGACCTCGGCCGGGCCGTCGATGTCGGTCAGCACGAAATCGGATTCATACAGGGTCGGCGCGCCGGGCGCTTCGTCGACGAAATAGTGAAGGCTGCCGTCGGGCGCCCGCACGCCGGGCAGCACCCGCTCGTCGGGGCCGATCCGCCCGTCGAACGGGGCGTGGCCGTAGCCGGCCGCGCGTTCGAACGCGACGGCGGCATCGTCGACGCGAAACGCGGATGCGCAGAGCGACAGGCCGTGTTTCTGGAAGAACGCCTCGGCGAACGTGTCGCGCTCGGCGTTCAGCACGATCGACGCGGCGCCGTGCTGGTAGAGCAGCACGTCCTTCGAGCGATGCCGGCCCGCGGGCCGGAAGCGCAGCCGTTCGAGCCAGCCGCCGATTTTCGCGGCGGCCGCGGCGTCCACCGCGAATTCGATGAACTGGAGGCCGACGTGGGCGGGCGCGGCGGGCGGCGCGAACAGCGGCTGGGCGGCGGCGGGGGCGTGGCCGTCGGCGGCGAGGCGCAGGCGGGCCTGCTCCTCCAGGTACAGCAGGGACCGATAGCCGTCGGCCGCGCTCGATGCGGTCGGCGCGGCGCGCAGGCCGTCGTTGAAGATTTCCAGCGACAGCGGCCCGGTATAGCCGGCCTCGATCACGCGCGCGGCGAAGCCGGCGAGGTCGAAATCGCCCTGGCCCGGGAAAGAGCGGTAGTGACGGCTCCATTCGATCACGTCCATGGCGAGCCGGGGGGCGTCGGCAAGCTGCACGAAGGCGATGCGCGAACCGGGGATCGACGCGATGCCGTCGGGCGCGTCGCCGATCGCGAGCGTGTGGAAGCTGTCCAGCGCGAGCCCGAGATGCGGATGGTTCACGGCGTCGACGAGCCGCCACGCGTGCGCGTAGGTGTTGACCACGCGTCCCCAGGCGAGCGCCTCGTAGGCGGCGACGACGCCTGCTTGCGCGGCGGCGTCCGCGAGCGCGCCCAGTTGGTCGGCCAGCAACGCGTCGCCGGCGAGGGCGTCGGGCGACGCGTTGCTGCAGACGAGGAGCCGGTCGGCCCCCAACGCGTGCATCAGCGCGAACTTGCGCTTCAGGCGTTCGAGATTGCGTGCGAGCTGCGCGGGCGGCACGCCCTCGAAATCGCGGAACGGCTGGAACAGCACGATCTCGAGGCCGAGATCGGCGGCGATGCGCCGGACCTCGGCGGGCGATCCGTCGAAGTAGAGGAGATCGTTCTCGAAGATCTCGACGCCGTCGAAGCCGGCCGCGCGGATGGCCTTGAGTTTCTCGACGAGCGTGCCGGACAGCGAGACGGTGGCGATCGAGCGCTTCATGGGGAGGCCTGTCGAAAGGGGATGGCGCGCCGGAGCCGAGCCTCAGTGAACCATTCGGACACATCGTGGCGGTGCGTTATCCCATATTTATCGGGGTATTACATATGCATTGTACAAACTAACTAGATCGTACAAATTATCGCAAACCCGGAAAGACAGCGCGTGGGAGGCGGGTGCACACTGGCGCCGAATCCCATTGCGAGGCGTGCGATCGGCTGGCGATCCGCGCCCGATTTCCGGAGTGTCCGACATGAACAAGCCGACGGTGCTGGTGTTGAACGGCCCGAACCTGAACCTGCTGGGGACGCGCGAGCCTCACATCTACGGCGTGGAGACGCTGCCGGACGTCGAGCGCCGCTGCGCGGCCGAGGCGGACGCGCTCGGCCTCGCGCTCGAATGGCGGCAGTCGAACGCCGAGCACGTGCTGATCGACTGGCTGCACGATGCGCGCACGCGCGTGCATGGCGTCGTGATCAATCCCGCCGCCTATACCCACACCTCGGTTGCGCTGGCCGATGCGCTCGCGGCGCTCGGCCTGCCGGTGATCGAAGTGCATATCTCGAACATCCATCGTCGCGAGGCGTTCCGTCACCATTCGTTCGTCTCGGCGGTGGCCGACGGCGTGATCTGCGGGTGCGGCACCGACGGCTATCTGCTGGCGCTGCGCCGGATGGCGACGCTGGTGTCGCAAGGCGGTGTGCGATGAGCGCGGGTTCGTACCTGATCGGGCTGGTCGGCGCGGGCATCGGCGGCTCGCTGTCGCCGGCGATGCACGAGGAGGAAGGCCGCCGGCAGGGCTTCAACTACGTCTATCGCCGCATCGATCTCGATGGGCTCGGGCTCGCGCCCGACGCGCTGCCGGAATTGCTCGTCGCGGCGGAGCGGATGGGATTCGACGGACTCAACATCACGCACCCGTGCAAGCAGCGCGTGATCGCCTGCGTCGACACACTGTCCGACGAGGCGCGCGCGCTGGGCGCGGTCAACACGGTGCGCTTCGACGGCGGCCGGCGGATCGGTCACAACACCGACTGGTCGGGCTTCGCGAAATCGTTCCGGCGCGGGCTGCCGGGCGCATCGCTCGACAGCGTGGTGCAGCTCGGCGCGGGCGGCGCGGGCGCGGCTGTCGCGCATGCGGCGCTGACGCTCGGCGCGCGCGCGCTCACGTTGTTCGACGTCGATCCGGCGCGCGCGCAGACGCTGGCCGCCGACCTGCAGGCGCGATTTCCCGCCGCGCGGCTCGTCGCGGGCGGCGAGCTGGACGCCGCGCTCGCCCAGGCGAGCGGCCTGATCCACGCGAGCCCGACCGGCATGCTCGGCCATCCGGGCCTGCCGCTGCCGGCGCGACTGCTGCATCCGCGCCTGTGGGTCGCGGACATCGTCTATTTCCCGCTCGTCACCGAATTGATCGCCGCCGCGCGCGCGCTTGGCTGCCGGACGCTGACGGGCGGAGGGATGGCGGTCTATCAGGCCGTCGACGCGTTCGAAATCTTCACCGGCCGCGCGCCGGACGCCGAGCGGATGTTCGCGCACTTCCAGGCGCTCGTCGCAGGCTGAAGCCGGCTGGTCCGGCCTTGCTCTCAAACACAAACAGGAGACAGACACGATGCCATCGCCCACCCCCGCCGCCGCCGCGGCCGCCGCGCCGTCCGCCGCTGCCGCGCGCGCCTCGAAGGCGCGCTACCGGATCCTCGCGTTGCTCGCGGTCGGCACGATGATCAATTACCTCGACCGCACCGTGCTCGGCGTCGCCGCGCCCGGGCTGACGCGCGAGCTGGGCATCAGCGCGGCGGTGATGGGCGTGATGTTCTCGGCGTTCTCGTGGACCTATGTGCTCGCGCAGGTGCCGGGCGGCCTGCTTCTCGACCGCTACGGCAGCAAGATCACCTATTACTGGTCGATGACGCTCTGGTCGCTGTGCACGCTGCTGCAGGGCTTCGTCCACGGCGTCGCGCCGCTGTTCGCGGCGCGCCTCGGGCTGGGGCTGACCGAGGCGCCGTGCTTTCCGACCAACAGCCGGGTGGTCGCCACCTGGTTTCCGCAACAGGAGCGCGCGCGGGCGACGGGCACCTACACGGTGGGCGAGTACGTGGGCCTGGCGTTCCTGAGCCCGGTGCTGTTCGCGCTGATGGGCGCGTTCGGCTGGCGCGCGCTGTTCTTCGCGGTCGGCGGCGCGGGCATCCTGTTCGGCTTCGTGTGGTGGCGCTTCTATCACGAGCCGCACGCCCATCCGCGCGCGAACGCGGCCGAACTGGCCTACATCGAGGCGGGCGGCGGCCTCGCGCGGCGCACGGGCCCGCGCGCCGGGTTCAGCTGGGCCACGGCCGGCCGTTTGCTGCGCAAGCGCCAGCTCGCCGGCATCTGCATCGGCCAGTTCGCGGGCAACTCGACCCTGGTGTTCTTCCTCACGTGGTTCCCAACCTATCTCGCCACGGAACGCCACATGGCCTGGCTCAAGATCGGCTTCTTCGCTGTGCTGCCGTTCATCGCCGCCTCGGTCGGCGTGATGTTCGGCGGGATCCTCTCCGACTGGCTGCTGCGGCGCGGCCGCTCGGCCAACGTCGCGCGCAAGCTGCCGATCATCGCGGGCCTGCTGCTGGCGTCGACCATCGTGCTCGCGAACTACGTCGACAGCAACGAAGCGGTGATCGCGATCCTGTCGGTCGCGTTCTTCGCGCAGGGGATGGCGGCGCTGGGCTGGACGCTGGTCTCCGACATCGCGCCGGAAGGGCTGCTCGGCGTCACGGGAGGGATCTTCAACCTCGCGGCGAACCTGGCCGGCATCGTCACGCCGCTCGTGGTCGGCTTCATCGTCGCGGCGACCGGCTCGTTCGTCGGCGCGCTCGTGTTCATCGGCGCAATCGCGCTGGTCGGCGCGCTGTCCTACATCTTCGTGGTCGGCGACATCGAGCGGATCGTGCTGTGACGCGCGCGGCGCGCCCGGCTTGCGCATCGCGAAGCCGGGCGGGTTCCCGCCGCGCTCAGCGCGTCGCGATGCCGAGCGTCGCGAGTGCGTGGCCGATCGCGGCGACGGCCTGGCGCATCTCGTTCGAATCGATCGCGCCGATGCAGCCGACCCGGAATGTCTCGATGGTGGTCAGCTTGCCCGGATACAGCACGTAGCCGTTGGCGCGCACCGCCTCGTAGAACGCGCCGAACGCATAGGCCGGATCGCGCGGCGCATGGAACGTGACGATCACGGGCGCCTGCACGCGCGGGTCCAGGAACGGCGTGAAGCCGAGCGCGCGCATGCCGTCGACGAGCGCCGCGCAATTCGCCGCATAGCGCGCGCCGCGCGCCGGCTGGCCGCCTTCCGCGAGGAACTGGTCGAGCGCCGCGCGCAACGCGGCGAGCACGTGGGTCGGCGGCGTGAAGCGCCATTGCGTCGTACGCTTCAGGTACGCGTACTGGTCGTGCAGATCCAACGCGAGCGAGGGCGAGCGGCCCGCGCAGGCGTCGAGGAGCGCGCGCCGCACGATCACGAAGCCCATGCCCGGCACCCCCTCCAGGCACTTGCCGCTGGCCGACACCAGCGCGTCGATGCCGCTGCCCGCGAGCGTGATCGGCAGCGCGCCGAACGAGCTCATCGCATCGACGATCAGGCGCTTGTCGTGCCGCTTGCAGAGCGCCGCGATCGCGTCGAGCGGGTTCAGGATGCCGGCGCTGGTTTCGAGGTGCACGAGCGCGACGTGGGTGATGCGCGGCGTGTCGCGCAACATCGCGTCGAACGCGTGAGGGTCGAGTGCGCGATCCTCGCCGCACGGCAGCGCGAGGGCTTCGATGCCGAGCCGCTCCAGGATGCGCAGGATGCGCGCGCAGTACGCGCCGTTGTCCGGCACCAGCACGACGCCGTCGCGCGGCACGAGCGTGCCGAGCGCGGCCTCGACCGCGAACGTGCCGCTGCCTTGCAGCGGCACGCACACGTAATCGTCGCCGCCGCCCGCGATCGTGACGAGATCCGCGCACACGCTATGCGTGAGCTGGTTGAACGCGGCATCCCACGAGCCCCAGTCGCGCAGCATCGCCTGCCGCGTCGCGGGGGACGTCGTGAGCGGGCCGGGGGTCAGCAGGATCGGGTCGCTTCCAAGTATCACATTGCCTCCAGACAGGTCGATCGACGCGCCGGACGACGCATCGCTGATCAGGATGATATTGGCAAAATGTGTCATTTTGCGGACTTTGTGGCAGTCGTCACGGAGATGTCATCGAACGCTGTGATGCTTCGGATGCCGCGAAGCCAAGAGGACGCGCGGCGCCGACGGGCCGCGTCGCGGCCCGCCCTCATAACAGGAGCCGGCAGGTGCCCGGCCGTTGGTTGATCCGCCCTACGGAGAAGCGAGATGACATTTCCGAAATCCTTGAGCGCCCACGCCGGCGCGTTCCGCAAGCTTGCGATCGCGGCATGCGCTGCAGGCTTGCTGCAAGGTATTGCGTCGCCGGCCCACGCAGCCGGCGCGGTCGTGCTGTACACGGCAGACGGCCTGGAGAATCTCTATCGCGACGTGCTGCCCGCGTTCGAGAAGAAAGAGGGCGTGAAGGTCAACATCGTGACGGCGGGCAGCGGTGAAGTGGTGAATCGCGCGAACGTCGAGAAGAACTCGCCGAAGGCCGACGTGATCGTCACGCTGCCGCCGTTCATCCAGCAGGCGGGCCAGCTCGGCTTGCTGCAGGCTTACCAGAGCGTGAACTACAAGAACGTGCCGGCGATCGCGAAGGCGGAGGACGGCACCTGGGCGACCTTCGTCAACAACTACTTCTCGTTCGCGATCAACCCGGACGTCGTGAAGAACCAGCCGAAGACCTTCGCCGACCTGCTGAGCCCGGATTACAGCGGCAAGGTGGCGTACTCGAACCCGGCGACGGCGGGCGACGGGATGGCGGTGATCATCCTGACGACGACGCTGATGGGCGAGGACAAGGCGTTCGACTACCTGGCGAAGCTGGAGCGCAGCGTGAAGTTCCACACCAAGGGCACGGGCTACCTGAACGTGCTGTTGTCGCGCAATGAGATCAGCGTCGCGAACGGCGACCTGCAGATGGATCTCGACGACGCCGAGCACGGCGGCCTGTCGATCAAGCCGATCTTCCTCGCGGCGAAGGACGGCGACCAGCCGACGACGTTCCAGCTGCCGTACGGGATCGGCCTGATCAAGAGCGGCCCGAACCAGGACGCGGGCAAGAAGCTGATCGACTACCTGATGTCGACCGACGTGCAGGCCAAGGTGCCCGACATGTACGGGATCCCGGGCCGCAGCGACGTGCCGCTCGCGGGCAAGAACGGCGAGGCGGTGAAGCGCGCGATCGCGGGCGTGAAGCTGATTCCGGTCGACTGGACCGCGGTGCTGGCGAAGAAGCAGGGTTGGACCGAGCGCTGGAAGTCGCAGGTGGTCGGCAGCTCGGGCAAGCAGACCGACGTCGTCAAGCCGAAGTAAGCCGACGGGCGTTCCAGAAGGATGAATCCGGTGGATACCGCAAGTTTGACCCATCCCGGCGCGTTCGGCGCCGCCGAGCCGCGCGCGACGCCGCGCGCCGGCGCGCCGGGCGGCGTGCTGATCGAGCATCTGAGCGTGCGCTACGGCGCGCGCACGGTGCTCGATGACCTGTCGCTGTCGATCGGCGCGGGCGAGTTGTTGACCGTGCTCGGCAAGAGCGGCTGCGGCAAGACCACGATGCTGCGCTTCATCGCCGGCTTCGTGAAGGCCGACGGCCTGACCGGCACGCTGACGGTGGCGGGCCGCGACCTCACGCACGCGCCGCCGCACAAGCGCAATCTCGGCCTGCTGTTCCAGAACTACGCGCTGTTCCCGCACCTGTCGGTGTTCGAGAACGTCGCGTTCGGGCTGCGGGCGCGCCGCATGTCGTCGGCGGAGATCACGCGCCGCGTGGCCGACGCGCTGAAGCTCGTGCAGCTCGGCGACGCGGGGCACGTGATGCCCGCGCAGCTGTCGGGCGGCATGCAGCAGCGGGTCGCGCTCGCCCGGGCGCTCGTGATCGAGCCCGACGTGCTGCTGCTCGACGAGCCGCTGTCGGCGCTCGACGCGAACTTGAGGTCTTCCGTCCGGACCGAATTGAAAGCGCTGCACGAGCGGCTGCCGAACCTGACCATCGTGTGCGTGACGCACGACCGCGACGATGCGCTGGTGCTGTCCGACCGCGCGCTGCTGATGCGGGACGGCCGGATCGCGCAGATCGGCACGCCGCAGCAGTTGTACGATGCGCCGCGCGACGGTTTCGTCGCGCGCTATCTCGGCGCGGCGAACCTGCTGCCGCCCGCCGTGGTGTTCCCGCTCGGGGATCCGCGCCACGGCGAGCGCGAACGGGTCGCGTGCGTGCGGCCCGAGCGCTTCGTGATCCGGCCGCTCGGCGAGGGGCAGCTGCACGGCACGATCGCATCGGTCGAGTGGCACGGCTCGGAGCTGTCGGTGTCCGTCGCGCTCGACGCGGCGCCCGACGAGCCCGTGCGGGTCACGATGCAACGCGGACGGGGCGCGACGCCCGAGCGCGGCGCGCGAATTTCCCTGCATTGCGAGGCGGATGATGTCGTCCTTATCCAGCCCTGACACCCCACTGGGCGCCGACGCCCGGCGCAGCGCATCGGCCGAGGCGCACGCGGCGGCCGCGCGGCGCGCGCGCCGGCTCGGCCAGTTGCATCTGATCGGACTCGCGCTCGTCGTGCTCGGCCCGCTCGTGCTGTATCCGCTCGCGCGCCTCGTGCTGCTGAGCGTGACGGGCGAGCACGGCTTCACGCTCGACGCGTACCGCACGTTCTTCGCCAATCCCGATACGCGCAACGTGCTCGGCACGACGCTGTGGGTGTTGTTCGTGAGCGCCGGCACGGCATCGGTGTGCGGCGTGCTGCTCGCGTCGCTGCTGTTCTTCCGGCCGTTTCCGGGGGCGGCGCTCGTGACGCGCTTCCTGGAGCTGTACGTGGCGTTCCCGTCGTTCCTGGTCGCGTTCACGCTGATCTTCCTGTACGGCTCGCAGGGCTCGGTCAGCATCGGCCTGCAACGGCTGTTCGGGCTGGAGGCGCCGCCGCTCGACTTCCTGTTCGGGATCGGCGGCGTGATTCTCGCGCAGACGATGTTCTATACGCCGTTCGTGGTGCGACCGACGCTCGCGTCGTTCGCGACGCTCGACCTGCGGCTCGTCGAGGCGGCGCGCAGCCTCGGCGCGAACGGCTGGATGCTTGCGACGCGGGTGATTCTGCCGATCGCCTGGCCGGGCATCGCGGCGGGCACGATCCTGTGCTTCCTGCTGACGCTGAACGAATTCGGCATCCTGCTGGTGCTGGGCAGCGCGCGCCTCGTGACGCTGCCGGTGGCGATCTACAGCAGCGCGACGGTTGACCTCGACCTGCCGACCGCGTCGGCGGGGGCGGTGGTGATGCTCGCGATGTCGTTGTCGCTGTATGCGTTGTACCGGCGGATGAACCGCCGCGCGCTGGGAGGAGGCCGCGATGCCCGCTGATTTTCCGCTGCGCGCCGGCGCCGTGCCGCGCCGCGACGTGACCTGGCGCGACGCCGCGCTCAAGCATGCGTCGCGGGCGGCGCTCGCGGTGGCCGCGTTCGCGTGCTTCTGGTTGTTCGTGATGCCCGTGATCGTGGTGGCGCTGTCGAGCGTCGCGACCCAGTGGTCGGGCACGATCCTGCCGGCGAGCTACAGCCTGCGCTGGTTCGAGCGGCTCGGCGCGCCGGAATTCGATGCGCTCGCCATGAGCCTCGAAATCGGTTTCGGCGTCGCGCTGCTCGGCACCGCGCTCGGCCTGTGGTTGGCGCTCGCGCTCGAAGGGCGCGGCCGCAGCGGACTCGGCGCGCTGGTCGATGCGCTGGCGATGCTGCCGAACGGCGTGCCGAGCGTGGTGCTCGGGCTGGCCGTGCTGATCGCGTATCACCAGAAGCCGCTCGATCTGTCCAGCTCGCCCGCGATCGTCGTGCTGGTGCAGCTCGCGCTGATCCTGCCGTTCTGCTACCGCTGCGCGGCCGCCGCGCTGCGCCCCGAACTGACCGTGCTGCGCGAAGCCGCGGCGAGCCTGGGTGCGCCGCCGTCGATGGTGCTGCGCCGGGTGCTGCTGCCGCAGGTCGTGCCGGCCATCCGCGCGAGCCTCGCGCTGGGCTTCGCGCTGTCGCTCGGCGAGCTGGGCGCGACCCTGACCGTCTATCCGCCCGGCTTCGCCACGGTGCCGATCGTCGTGATCGGCCAGGTGGAGCGCGGCTACTATCTGCCCGCATCGGCGCTCGCGCTGCTGATGCTGATCGCCTCGCTTGCCGCGTTGCTGCTGATCGCCGCGCGCGCCCCCCGACTCAGACGCTGAAGCATGCGCGCCGCCTGGGCGGCGCGCCGGTCCGAAACCCCATTCCGCGTGCTGCGCACGCAATGTCTTGTCACGTCCATACGGAACATCATGGAAACTCATATCGAAGTCAATGGCCGCCGCTACCGGATGCCGACCGTGCCGACCGTCGCCGTGTGCGTCGACGGCTGCGAATACGCGTACCTCGAGCATGCGGTCGAGGCGGGCGTCGCGCCGTTCATCGGCAAGATGATCGAAAACGGCGCGGCGTTCCGGGCGGACTGCGTGATCCCGTCGTTCACCAACCCCAACAACCTGTCGATCGTCTGCGGCGTGCCGCCGGCGGTGCACGGGATCTGCGGCAATTACTTCTGGGATCCGGACGCGAAGCAGGGCGAGGGCGCCGAGGTCATGATGAACGATCCCGCCTACCTGCGCGCGGACACGCTGCTCGCGGCGGCGTCGCAGGCGGGCGCGCGGGTGGCCGTGGTGACCGCGAAGGACAAGCTGCGCCGCCTGCTCGGCTGGCGGATGCGCGGCATCTGCTTCTCGGCCGAGAAGGCGGGGCAGGCGAACCTCGTCGAGAACGGCATCAGCGACGTGCTCGACCTCGTCGGACTGCCGGTGCCCGACGTGTACAGCGCCGCGCTGTCCGAATTCGTGTTCGCCGCCGGCGTGCGGCTCGCGAAGCGGCGGCAGGTGGACCTGATGTACCTGTCGACGACCGATTACGTGCAGCACAAGTGCGCGCCGGGCAGCGACGGCGCGAACGCGTTCTACGCGATGATGGACCGCTACCTCGCGCAGCTCGACGCGCTGGGCTGGGTGATCGGGCTGACCGCCGACCATGGGATGAACGCGAAGCACGATCCGTTGACCGGCGCGCCGAACGTCGTCTATCTGCAGGATGCGCTCGATGCCTGGCTGGGCGGCGGCCGGGCCCGCGTGATCCTGCCGATCACCGATCCGTACGTGGTGCATCACGGCGCGCTCGGCTCGTTCGCGACGATCTATCTGGCGGAAGGCGTCGCGGCCTCCGACGTGACCGCGCGGCTTGCGCAGGTCGACGGCGTGGAGACCGTGCTTGACAACGCGGCGGCGGCGGCGCGCTTCGAGCTGCCGGCCGATCGGATCGGCGATGTGGTGGTGGTGAGCCGGCGCGATGTCGCGCTCGGCACGCGCGCGCGCGAACATGACCTGTCGGGCTTGACGGTGCCGCTGCGTTCGCACGGCGGGGTGTCGGAACAGGAAGTGCCGCTGCTGTTCAATCGACGGGTTGCGCCGCGAGAAGACGGTCGCCGGCTGCGCAACTTCGACGTGTTCGATTTCGCGCTCAACCGGGTGATGCAATGAATTCGATCCTGCTGAACGATCACCCGGCGTTCCGCGTCGAGTCGCTGCGCTGGTGCGGCGAGGCGGCCGCGCGGCCGCGCTCGCTCGACGTGCACGATCCGTATTCGGGCATGCGGGTGGGCACGGTGCCGCTCGCCTCGGTCGACGACGTGCGGCGCGCGTTCGAGTACGCCGCCGCATACCAGCCGCGCCTGTCGCGCTATGACCGATCGCGGATCCTGGAGAACGCGGCGATGCTGCTGCGCGAGCGCACCGAGGAAGCATCGACGCTGATTTCGCTCGAATCGGGCTTGTCGAAGCAGGATTCGCGCTACGAGATCGGCCGCGTGGCGGACGTGTTCAAGTTCGCCTCGATCGAGGCGCTGCGCGACGACGCGCAGAGCTACTCGTGCGATCTGACGCCGCACGGCAAGTCGCGCCGGGTGTTTTCGCAGCGCCAGCCGCTCGATGGCGTGATCGTGGCGATCACGCCGTTCAATCATCCGATGAACCAGGTCGCGCACAAGATCGCGCCGGCGATCGCGACGAACAACCGGGTGATCGTGAAGCCGTCGGAGAAGGTGCCGTTGTCGGCGTTGTACCTGGCGGACCTGCTGTATGAGGCGGGGCTGCCTGAACCGATGCTGCAGGTGCTGACCGGCGATCCGCGCGAGATCGCGGACGAACTGCTGACGCATCCGCTCGCGTCGCTGATCACGTTCACGGGCGGCGTGTCGATCGGCAAGGCGATCGCGGCGAAGGCGGGCTACCGCCGCATCGTGCTGGAGTTGGGCGGCAACGATCCGCTGATCGTGCTCGACGACGCGGATCTCGAACGCGCGGCGACGCTGGCCGCGCAGGGCTCGTATCGGAACTCGGGGCAGCGCTGCACGGCGGTCAAGCGGATCCTGGTGCAGAACAAGGTGGCGGCGGATTTCACTGAGCTGCTGGTCGAGAAGACGCGAAGCTGGTCGTATGGCGACCCGTTCGATGAAGCGAACCAGATGGGCACGGTGATCGACGAAGCGGCGGCGCGCCTGTTCGAGGCGCGCGTCGACGAGGCGATCGCGTGCGGTGCGCGGCTGCTGACGGGCCATGCGCGGCATGGCGCGCTGTATGCGCCGACCGTGCTCGACCGGGTGGATCCGTCGATGACGCTGGTGCGCGAGGAGACTTTCGGGCCGGTGTCGCCGATCATCGGCTTCGACACGATCGACGATGCGATCCGGATCAGCAACGGCACGGCGTTCGGGTTGTCGTCGGGCGTGTGCACCGATCGCACCGATGCGGTCGTGCGTTTCGTCAACGAGCTGAACGTCGGGACCGTGAATGTGTGGGAGGTGCCGGGATACCGGATCGAGCTGACGCCGTTCGGCGGTATCAAGGATTCCGGGCTCGGCTACAAGGAAGGGGTTCAGGAGGCGATGAAGAGCTTCACGAATCTCAAGACCTTTTCGTTGCCGTGGGTGTGAGCGATGGCCCTGACTCTCGATGATATCCGCGCGCTGTTCGATCGCCATGGCGGGACGGCCTATAGCGGCGAGCCGGTGACGCAGCGCGAACATGCATTGCAGAGCGCGCTGCTGGCGGAGCGCGACGGCGCGGACGACGCGCTGGTCGCGGCGGCGCTGCTGCACGATCTCGGGCATTTGCTGAGCCGGCAGGGCGAGACGCCGAGCGAGCGCGGGATCGACGATCTGCACCAGTATTACGTGCTGCCGTTCCTGCGTCCGCTGTTCACGGACGCGGTGCTGGAGCCGATCCGGCTGCACGTGGATGCGAAGCGCTGCCTGTGCGCGCTCGACGCGGGGTACCACGACAGCCTGTCGGCGGACTCGGTGCGCAGCCTGAAGCTGCAAGGCGGGATCTTCGATCGGGAGGCGGCGGAGGAATTCCTGCGCCGCCCGTATGCGCGGGACGCGATTCGCCTGCGGCGCTGGGACGATCTGGCGAAGACCGCGGGGTTGCCGACGCCGGATCTTGACCACTATATGAAGGCGGTCGAGCGCGTCGCCAGGGCGGCCTCTATATAGAGCGATGCGCGGGCGCGCGCTTCAGTTTTGCGACGTTTAAAAATCTTTCACGAAAGGGCTTGCGCGGCGGGAAAAGCGTGCCTACAATCA